>JACRHT010000011.1 GCA_016217545.1 Opitutia bacterium
GCAACGGTTTGCCCAGCTCCGCTTCCTTCAAGATCCCGAGGATCTGCTCCTCGGTGTGGTGCTTCTTCATGTCGGGTGTCGGTTTGGTATTACACCCGGATTTCTCACTCAAACCACTTCAGCGGGAGGGGAGCAGGTCAGCGGCAAGTGCGAGGCTTGCCAGTAAAGGTAGAGGCGGTTGCCCTCAACCGCCCTTGTCCCCTTCCTATTCGAAGGCACCCTACGGGGTGCCTTTTGTTTTTGGCTTTCGTGAGGGTCACCATTCCTAGCGCAGCAAGAGTCCACAGACCCGACTGGGCGAAGGCAGGGAACGCCTACTTCATCAAGGCCAAGCGCAATGGCGACATGTGCCAAGCGTGCCAGTGATTCCGAGTCGCTGCTTGAGTATCAAATGCACCCTGCGGGGTGTCTTTTCATGTGATTTTCTACGCGCCCCCGACGCACGCACCTTGAGAATAAGGCGAAGGAGAAGGCGGCTTCTCGAGATCATCGCTTAAAAATAGAACCTCGCATAACGGCCAAAATAATAGTCTGCTGTCTGTGGGCCGAAGGTGACCGAAAGTCGCCGTGATCGATTTTAAGCCCCATGAAAACACCACTCAGCCCCGAGGTATTCGAGCAGACAATCCGGCAAACGTTGCCTATTCTGAAGCCACACGCCTTCCCTGCTGACCTAAAAGAAACACTTAAACTGATCTTTCGCTCGAAAGACAAAGTAGTCGATCGGGAGCGATTCAACATCATCCTGAGTTCCTTTCACTTGCCGCCAACGCGAGCGGCTTTTTTTAGGCACTATTTTGGAGATAAAATCGAAGACGCAGAATCGCTCAAAGCGAGCTTGCTGCGTCTCGCAAAAGATTGCCTGTGGCATTTCGGCGACATCCGCAGAGGGTATTTGATACTAAATGAATCAGACGACATCGCCGGATTCATCGCATCGCATCAATTTAACGTAGCGGAATTTCGGGATCGCCTAGAATGGGCGGTCATTGAAGACATTCCTCCCAGCGATCGCGGATACTTAGGATATGTTTCTGGCGAACGCCCCTATCAGCAAAGAAAGTTACTTAGTATCGCTGATAAGGTGATACATGAATTAGAGCAGAACGCCCAGGAATACGCCGCTCTAAACGCATCGGAAGTCACATCGCGAATACTGAAGAAGCTTGCTGACAAAGAGCGTGAACAACTCATGGGCGGGATGAAAGAGCTGCACGATCTAGAGTTATTCGAATCGGTCTCGCTGGAAAAAAACAAAGCCGAACTAGCACGCCTCAGAAAGGAAGTCGATGAAACGATCAAAAAGGTCGAACTGCTCAAGGAGACCGCCAAGAGAAACCAGATGCACTATCTTCGTAACGTAGAGATGATTGACGTTTATGTTGCGACCTCTATGCGCGACGACAAGGAGTATTTAGAAATGTATTCTTTTGTCGATGCAACTTTTTCAGATCACGACATTCGTCCGCTAAACCTTCGCTATTTTGATCCTACACTTTGCTACTGCGACAGCAGAATCGATAAGGGCATCATCGAGTGCCTTTTGGTGCGATGCGCCAAAGTAACTATCTATTGCGCACAGGATGGTGACACTTTCGGTAAAGACTCGGAGCTAGCCGCTACGCTTTGCCAAGGGAAACCAGTCATCGTCTTCGTCCCGACCGAAAACAACGATCTCGAGAGAAAACGGAAACTCGAGAAGCGCGCTCAAACGTTTCGCGAATTCCATCCTCTCGGATTGCAGGTAGGGCTCTACGACGGTGTTGCGCGTGGCGTGATCGTGGTTCGTTCCCCACAGGAATGCGCTAGAATGCTAAAACGCATTCTAACAAACTCCTTGGAAGTAGAATTCACATTCGAGCAACACGGCATTGTTCTCCGTGAAAAGGAAACTCAAAGCGTTCTCCGCGTTATGACCGGATGGCGCGAACTTGCATCATCCTTTTGGCATAATTTCGGAATCTCCGAAGATCCAAAGTCAGGTCGCCCATCTTAAGGTAGGGTAGACGAGCAGACGGGGCATGGTTTGACCCTTGACTGACGCCGCCGTCACAAACCGAGTCTCTCAATGTATCGGCACTGTCAGTGCTGCGAGGCGAAATTCAGTTTGGGTGAGTTCGTTACCCTCCCGGAAGTCTGCAACCAATGCCACATCGCGGGACGCAAGGTCTCGGACCACATGAGGGCGGTCATCAACGCCCGCGGCGAGCGCAATGTCGGACGCCTGAGGGTGGTCACCGGATTGGCGCTGTGTGGCATCGCGATATTGGTGGAAAGCCGTGTAGTCGCCGCACCCACGTCTCAATGGAAGTTCGTCGCCGCCGGCCTCGGTATCTTGGCCGCCGGCTTCGCGCGCGTTAGGACCACCAGTCGCCGCTTGAAGAAGCTCGAACGCGAAATCCGCTAAGAAGGCGCCGGCTGATCCGTCGTAGAGGACATGCGCCGCCTCTATTTTTTCGCTCCACTGCTCTGCCTCACGGCTTTCGCTGGCTACTACGCCTATTGGAACAGCACGAACGACGCAGCGATCGTCTGCAGAATCCCCCGACCTACCCCGTGGTGGCCCGGCGAGCACAGCGACGGTGCACGCGACGCCGAGGAAGCGCTCCGCCGCGGCAACCACATCCTTCTCACCTACGGCCTGCCCGTCGCTTCCATTGGGGAATACCGGGCGGTTCTCGAAGAAGACTACGGCGTCACCTTGCGGACGGTCGCCGGCTGCATGGTGGACGACAACTTGGTGCGCTACACCGACGCCTACAACGCGGTGATGAGTCGCGATCTCGAACAACGGTTCGGTCGCAACGTCTTCGATGTCGCGCGGACCAAAGCCGAAGCTCGCTATGCCGCCCGGAGCGCGGCAGCGACTCAGCCCGAATCCCCCTAGCCACCCCGGAAACGAACCCGCACGACCGTTCGCGCGGGTTCGTGGATTTCGACCGCTACTCCGAATACACCGGCGCAGTGCCGGAGTTCTTCACAAGGGCGATCGAATGCTCACAGTCGGCCTTCGTCCCGTAGCTTTCACTGCTGCGGGCGAGCGGCTCGTAGTTCGACGCGTAGTAAATCCAATACCACTTTCCTCCCGCGTCTTTCTTCATCACGTAGCAGGGATATTTCTTGTCGGACATGCTTCACCTGTGGGTTGGTGGTTCAGCCGGTCGCTTTGGCCGGCTCTTCCGGCGTTTCCTTCGCCGCGCGGCTCGCCGTGGCGCTCACGGTGAAACCGTAGTCGCCCAGCTTCCGCATCTCGTCGGCGTGCACGCCGCTCAGAACATCCCGCGACGCCCGCAAGAACGTCACGATCGTCTCCAGCGCCGCGTCGCGCGTCTGCGTGGCCGCTTCCGCCTGCGCCTGCAGGCGCTTCGACTCGCGATGCGCCGTCTCCGCCGCCGTGACGGCCGGTGTGATCTTGTCCCACTTCAACTGTCCGAGCGGCGAAGCATTGCCGAGTTCGGCATGCTTCCCCGCGATGGCTTTCGCCAGGTTGATCCTGTCCTCCGCATTGGTCGGGAGGTCGATGCGCACTCTGTTTGCGCTCATGTTTTTCCTATCTGGGGGTTCAACAGGAGCCTGTAGGGCCCCACTCCTGTGCGCCGAGGGCCCTTTGCGCGCCGGTGATATTACCCGAGACGGCGCCATTCAACAATCAGGACAATTCCCCGGTTGTCTCGGCTCGCCGCGACAGTTCAATATTCAGCCCGCGAAGCGCGAATACTCACTATTGTAAATGCGCGACCGGCTTTGCGACTTCCGGGATTGGCTTTTCTATTTTCATCTTCGGCCTCCGAATCTCGTAGACTGAGTTTTTCATCCGCGAGACTGACTTTCTCGGCCCTGCCAGCTTCCGTCGCCGCAGGGCGACCTGCTTTTCGACCCGCCAAGGGGTCTCCCCTATTTTCGCCGGCCCGCCGTGCGACTTCGCAAGACGCCAACGCGTCCCGCGGCCCTCCCACAACCGCCACCCTGGCACGATCCGGATTCACTGTGTCCTCCGTGGCCTCCGCGTTTACCCCTCCGATCCTCCGGTCCATTCCGGCACAGAGGACGCAGAGACGATCCCCGACGCCAATTTCACCCGCCCACCCGCAGCACCAGGCTCAACGCGGAAAGCCCGCCCATTTCAAGGCGTCTCCACGCTCCGCGAACGAGTGAAACTCCACCATCTTGCCGCCGCGAAACGCGAAACCGTCCGCGATTCGCCCCTCCACCCATTGCCCGGAGTCCTTCAGGCGCACGCGGACGTGGACGTAGGCGACCACCTTGTCCCCGTGCTCGAACAATTCCTCCGGCTCGCACGCACCCTCCGCCCAGGTCCCCCGCCCTTTCGCGACGTGCGTCTGCACCTCCGCCAAGCCACGATAAGTGCCGCCAGTCGGAGTCCCCTCGAACTCGACGCGCACGATCTCGGGACCGAAATGCCCCATGACGCCCGGCACATCGCCGCGATTGAGGGCCGCGTAAAATTGTCGAACTGCCGCTTGAGGAGTGTTCATGGCGTGGAATTCAGGTGGAGTCGTCAACGGGGTCGCGTTTTCCGCTCACCGCGTCAGGATGATGTGGGTGACCGCGGAAGTCGTCACATGCTGGGTGACCTTGTAGCCGAGTTGCACCAGATCAAGGCCCGCCCAAAGGCTTTCGCCGCCGCCGAGCACGACCGGCGAGATCGCCAGGTGCAGCTCGTCGATCAAACCGGCTTGAAGGTATTGCCGCACCGTCGCGACGCCGCCGCCGACCCGCACATCCAACCCGCCCGCGGCTTCCCGCGCGCGCGTCAGAGCGTCGTGGATTCCGCCCGTGACAAAATGAAAGGTCGTGCCGCCCGCCATCGCGAGCGGCGGACGCGCGTGGTGTGTCAGGACGAAAACCGGGACATGATACGGCGGATTGTCGCCCCACCAGCCTCTCCATTGATCGTCCGTCCACGCGCCGCGTGAGGGCGCGAACATGTTCCGTCCCAGAATCCACGCGCCGATCCCGGCGAATCCCCGCTCCGCGAAATCGTTGTCCACGCCGGCGGCGCCTTCCCCGCCGCCCACCATCTGCTGAAAGACCCGCGTGGGGAAGAACCACCGATGCAAATTCTCCCCGCCGATCCCGAGCGGTTGCTCGAGACTCTGATTCGGCCCCGCGCCGAAGCCGTCGATCGACACGCTGAAGCAATGCACGCGTAGTTTGGACATGAGGATATCGTTGGGGGGGTTACGGCAGGAGTGGCGGCAGCAACTGCCGTTGTTCTCTTCTCTAACGAACGAAGGAACGCGCACCGGACAAGCCCCGGCTTCGAGCGCGCTGGTTGCTCGAAAACGGGGGACACTGCGGGAGCCACGGCTCGCATCGGGAGCGGCGCGAGCGTTCGCGTGCGGCGACGAATCTCCGGCCATGCCGCTCCAACCCGCATCGGTGGCAGCGGCCTTCTTGCGGAGCGCGTCAGCTACGCTTGTCGCGACGCGCTGACAGGCGACGTCCGGGCGAGCCGGCTGTCCGCTCCCGCGACGCTGTGACTCCGCCAGCCGGGTGTCAGCTCGGGGCGCCTTCGTATTTCACGCCCTGCTTGCTGCCTTTCACCGGCATGATGATGTCGTAGCTCGATTGATAGAGTTCGACGCGCACGAGGCCTCCGTCGTTTTCGGCCACGAAATCGCAGTTCACGTTGCCGAGGAAGAGACCCGCGGGCTGGCCGTCGGCTCCGAGGGTAATGAAGCTCAGCTTCCAATTGTCGGTGTTGTCGGTGGTGCCTTCGAACGGCACCGGCGGGAGCCCGTAGATGGTGTCGCCGGTGTCTTTGCTGAGGGTCGCGGCGCTGGAGATGGCGACGCTGACCTTGGAGGAGAACTGCACGGAGACGTTGGCGAGGTTGCTGTTCGTTTGGTTAACGACGACGAAGCTGCCTTTGTAGGTTTGAGACATGACGGTGGGGGTTGGGGGTAACGGTTTCGGGAGGACAGTTGGCTGAGGGAAAGGGTCGGTCTCGTGACCGCGTGGCGGTATCGGACGCCGCGGAGTGCCGGGAACGGCTCGCCTGCTCGAAGGCCCGGAGCAGCGGGGTGCGTGGAATGGATCGCTGGGGGGCGTGAAGAGAGATCGGTCGTCGACCTCAGGGGCTGGGCAGCAATGCGCAGCCACCCGGCCAGAAGGGCCATGCCACGAAAATATTCTCCCTGGAGCGCGGCGTTCGGTTCGGCGGATGAGGTCCGCCGGCGGAGTCTGCTGGAACCAGTCCGAACGCAGAGTCGACCGCATACCCTTACCTGTGCTCAATCGGTCGCGATCAATGTCCGACCTCCCTCCCGAATCCCCCGCTTCCGCCGAGTCCGCCGCTCCCGCGCCGCACCGCCGCCGTCCACGTTACTCCGGTAAGAACCCGCGCCGCTTCGAGGATAAATACAAGGAGCACAACCCGACGCGCTATGCCGCCGACGTGGCCAAGGTCCTCGCCTCCGGCAAGACGCCCGCCGGCATGCATCGTCCGATCATGGTGGCCGAAATTCTTTCCGTGCTCGCGCTCCAGCCCGGCGAGATCGCGGTGGACTGCACGCTCGGCTACGGCGGCCACACGCAGGAAATGCTGGCGCGTCTCGCGCCGCCCGCCGCCGCGACGCGCGGCCGCTTGATCGGCCTCGACGTCGATCCCATCGAGCAACCCAAGACCATCGCCCGCCTCCGCGCCGCCGGTTGGGGCGAGGATGTCTTCACGCCCATCCGCAGCAATTTCGCGGGCCTGCCCAAGGTGCTCGCGCAACTCGGCCTCGCCGGCGTCGACGCGATCCTCGCCGACCTCGGCGTCTCCTCGATGCAGATCGACGACCCGTCGCGCGGTTTCACCTTCAAGGCCGACGGCCCGCTCGACCTCCGCCTCAACCCACAACGTGCTCCGAGCGCCGCCGAATGGCTCGCGCGCGTCTCCGCCGCCGATCTCACCGAAGCGCTCACGGAATACGCCGACGAACCCCATGCGGCGGTCCTCGCGCGCGAACTCACGACGCGCCGCGCCCTGACGCCGTTCACGCGCACGCAGCAACTCGCCGACGCCCTCCGCGAAATCCTCGCCGCACACCACCTCGCACGCGACCCGGAGGTAGTCACCAGCTGCATCCGCCGCGTTTTCCAAGCACTGCGCATCGCGGTGAACGACGAATTCAGCGCGCTCGACAACCTGCTCCGTCATCTGCCCGCCGCGCTGAACCCCGGCGGCCGCGTGGCGATCCTCACGTTTCATTCCGGCGAAGACCGCCGCGTGAAACACGCCTTCCGCGACGGCGTGCGCAACGGCATCTATTCCTCCACGAACGAAGACGTCGTGCGCGCCAGTCCCGAGGAGCAGCGCGCCAACCCCCGCAGCAGCTCCGCCAAACTCCGCTGGGCCATCCGCGCCTGAGCGCTCCACACCGTTCGCTGCATCGGTCGGTTGCGCCATGATTTTCAACTAGCGCGAGCAGCACCACGCTCCGCGACGCGCGGATACGACGTCTTGCTCCCGCCAACGGTATTCCGCGGCTTGCCCGTGTCCCACGCGTTGTCGTATCCCATTCTCGCTATGCCCAGAATCCTCTCCGCCCTCGTTCTTGCGATAACCCTCGCTCTGCTTTCCGGCTGCGCGACCTATAGTCCCGTCGGCCTCGCGCCCCAAATCGAGTCAGCGCTACCGGGCGCCTCGATCGCGAACACGGATCGGCCCGCCGTGGATCTGTTCGTCTACTCCACCAGCGACGCAACTTTCGGCATTCTGGGCGGCGCCATCGGCGGCGCGTTGTCCGCGGGCATGGGCGACAAGGCCGTGAATGATGAACTGCGCGCGGCCGGAGTCGTCTTCCCCAACGAACTGCTCCGCACCCGCCTGCTCGAGCGGTTGCGCACCAAACACCAAGTCACGGCGCTCGGCAGCGAGGGCGTTGCGCTCGATGCCGAGAAACGCGGCTTCGCGCCGGCGGCTTCGACCACCTCCGCCCGCTACATTCTGGATACTGACGCCGGCTGGATGTGCTCCTACCTGCCGTTGAACTGGGGACGCTATCAGTTCCAAATTTTCTTCTCCGTCCGCCTGCTCGACCGCGCGACCGGTAAGGTCCTCTTCGACGAGCGCTATCTCTGGCGGACACCGAAGGAACTCGGTTATCCCTCGCGCAAGGAATTCACGACCGACGAGCAAAAGGGCGTCAAAGCCCAGCTCGCCGCCGCCGTGGCGGCCGCCGAAGCTCACTTCGCCGAGAAACTAAAACTCTGACGCGAGCGCCAAAACTCACACCGCCTCGGCACGCGCCCCGCGTCTGTCGCCGTCTCTGCAACGACTGACCCAAGTCGCGGCAGTTTTCATCTGAAACACATCGCCGCTTCACGCGGGCTTCACTCGCCTGAGCCACCGTCGGCTCCCATGAAAGCACCCGGCATGAAACGCCACACCGCCCTGCTCGCCCAGATATTCATCGTGCTGTGGGGCGTCGCTACGCTGGCCTTCCTGCTCGGCGAGCCGCATCTCGAAGGACGCAACGCGCACGCGACGACGTTTCAGATCTACTTCCACGACCCGTTCCTCGCCTATGTCTACGTCGGTTCGCTGCCGTTCTTCGTGGCGCTCCACCGCGCGTTTAGGCTCTTCGGCGAAGTCAGGCGCTCCGGCGCTTTCTCTTCCGCGACCGTGGACGCCCTGCGCACCATCCAGCGTTGCGCGCTGATCCTCCTCGGCTTCGTTGCCGGAGGAGTGATCATCATCTTCCTCAGCGGCGATCCTGACGACCGCCCCGCGGGCTTCTTCCTCGCTCTGCTCGTCGCGTCGGCCACCAGCGCCGTCGCCGCCGCTTCCTCCCGGTTCGCACGTCATCTACAACGCGCTTTGGCTGACCGCTGACAGCTGAGCGCTGAACGCTCCCTGCCATTGATATCGCTTTTCGCGCGGGGCCTGCGACACCTCAAAGCAGCACATGCCCGCCCGCACTTCCGTTGACCAGCGCTTCGAACTCTTCGACCACGCCATTGCGCAGATGGGGAAGCGTCTCGAGCGCGTGCGGCACCCGGAGCAGATGATGGAAGCGCTCGGCTGGGGCATGGCGGAACTCGAACGCACTTACGCCGAGACCCGCCGCAGCGTGCTGGCCAAGGTCGCGTGTCACTCCGGCTGCGATGCGTGCTGCCACGTGCCCATCGACGTGCAGGCGCATGAGGTCTTCTTCGCCGCGAACCACATCCAGCTCCACTTCCCGGCCGATGCCCTCGCGGCGCTCTTGGAACGCCTCGCCGTGCACCGCGCCAACATCGCCGCGCTGGCTCCCGGCGATCGCGATCTCATCCGCCAGCCGTGCGCGCTGCTGCGCGACGGCGCGTGCTCGATCTACGCCGGCCGCCCGCAGGCCTGCCGCACGCACCACAGCAGCGACGCGACTCTGTGCGCCGCCTACAACGACGAGGCGGGTGTCGAGATCGAGAAAGCCTACATCCCCGCCCTGCGCGCCCGCATGTTCGCGGTCATGCTCGGCGTCGACGAAGCGCTCGAGTCCGCCGGCTACGACGAACGCTGCTACGACTACGGCTCCGCGCTGCACGAGGCTCTCACCAACAGCCTCTGCCTCTTGAATTGGATGCGCCGGCAAAACGCCTTTCCCGACTCCTGTCTCGCCTACCCCGACGAGCCGGCCGGGGGAGCGACGCTTCACGCGCGCGAGCCGCGGGATCTCCGGTAATTGCATCGCTATCCGCCGCGCGCCTGCGACGCTAGGCGTCACATGCCCCCTCGTTCTCCCGTCGACCCACGCGTCGAGCTGTTCGACGGCACCGTCGCGGGGCTCACACCGCGCCTGCGCCGCCTGCGTTCACCCCACCAACTGATGGCGGCCCTGCGTTGGGGCATGGATGAACTGGATCGCGCCTTGAACGAGAGCCCCGCGGACGTCCGCGCCTCCATTGCGTGCCGCTCGGGCTGCGACTCCTGCTGCCGTGTGCCCGTCGACGTGCAGGCGCACGAAGTGTTGTTCGCGGCCGATCACATTCTCACCCATTTGGGAGCCGGCGCCGTCGAGCCTCTCATCGCCGCTCTCGCCGTGCACCGCGCGCGCGTGAGCGGGTTCGCCGTCGGCGAGCGCGATGCCAGCCGCCAACCCTGCGCGCTGCTGCATGACGGCTCGTGCACCATCTACGAGGGTCGGCCGCAACCCTGTCGCGCGCACCACACCAGCGACGCCGCCGTCTGCGCCGCCTCGCTCACCGACCCGGCCATCGACATCACCCAAGTCTACATTCCCGCCCTGCGCGCGCGGATGTTCGCCGTGATGCAGGGCGTCGATGAAGCCGTGGAGGCCGCCGGCTACGACGACCGTTCCTACGACTTCGGCTCCGCCCTGCACGAGGCGCTCACCAACAGCGAGTGCCTCGACGTTTGGCTCCGTCATCAAAGCGCCTTCCCCGATTCCTGCCTCGCCAACCCGGGCGCGTGATTCTCGGCCCGGGTCGGCGACGCGCCTCACGCCGTCTCGCGATTCGAATCCTCCGGTCGCGGCGCGTCCGCCGGCAGGGCGACGCCGGCTTTCTCCAATTCGCGGCGCAGCGCCGGCAGGTAGCGGTGCGGCAGGTCCTCGAGGTCGAACGTGAAATCCACTTCCACGCCCTCGTCCTCGAGGAAGAGCAGGATTTCGTCGAGTTCGTCGATGTCCTCGTCGAGGAAATGCTCGTCGATCACCGACTGGTTGCCCCGGTGCGGCACGAGGGTCGGCCAGAAACGGTCCGCCTCCGGCTCAGCCGCGTGGAGCGTCACCGGACCGTGCAGCCCGGCGCGCTCGATGCGCGCGGCGTAGTCGCTCAAGCGCGCGAACGCGAAGGCGAGATTCGCGAGCCGCGCCTGACGCAGCAGGGCTTCGCGTTGTTGGAGAAGATGGGAAAGGTTCATGGTGTATGGGTGCGGCCGAAGCCGCGGTTGAGGGTTTACGGTGTTGTCCATCGCACGGCCGAAACCAGTCACGCTCACGCCCAACGCCGCTGCCGGCATCTCTTTGGGCCTCTCGCTGTCCCGTCCTGTCGTTGCCTGACCTGCTATCTCGTAGAAGTCGCTAACGCAGAAACCTGAAACTCGTTGCCTGACTCAAATCACAGTCACGACCGTGCATCTGACCCGACATCGAACGTCCCTCTGATTCGGCACATTCGCGGATTCCGCAAGCGAATTCTCCTCTATGTCCGGATGCGCGCCGCGATTAACCGTCCAACTCGTTGGCCCAGCCGCCTCGCGGTCGCACGCGGCGGATTGCTCATCGTGATTGTCGCGCGGGCATGATGGGATGCTCGCGATGATTTTTCTTCGCGCCGGTTTTGTCTCCCTCCTTGCGTTGCTCGCGACGCCTTCGCCCCTTTGCGCGGGCATTCTGGAGGACCGCGGCATCGAGGACGCCATCAACCGCTCGATCGTTTTCCGCGAAGTGTTGATCGACCGCAGCATGGTCCAGCTCTACGTGCGCTACGGACTCGTGGAAATGCGCGGGCAAGTCGCCGACGAGCGCGAGCGCGACCTGCTGACCTATTTCGTCACCGCCCTCCCCGACGTGAAGCAGGTCGACAACCGCTTGTTCGTCGATTCACCGGACCGCCGGGCAACGGAGCGCTGGCGCGCCATCCGGCTGCGTTCGCTTCTCACCATGCAGGCGGGCATCGACGTCAGCCGCACCGAGATCGCCTTCGCCGGCGGCCGCTGGCAGCTCGTGGGCGAGGTCCATGACGACGCCGCTCGCGCGCTCATCGCCCAGCGCCTGCACGAAATCGCTCCCCAGGAAACACTCGCCACCGCCCTGATCCTCTCCACCGCCGCACCGACCAAAAGCGTGCGCGTCGACGATGCCTCGATCGGCGCGATCGTGCGCAGCACGCTCGAATCCGCCAGCGGGCTCGTCATCTCCGATCCGCAGGTCAGGTCCCAGAACGGCATGGTCCTCATCCTCGGCACCGTCCCGACCGCGGCCGACAAGGCCCGCGCCAGTCAACTCGCCGCCGCCGCGCGCGGTGTGGTGTCGGTCGAGAACCGCCTCGAGTTGCGACCGTAGCGCGAGCGCGGCGCGGATTTTTCCGCCGGCGGCGAACGATATTGTCATACGCTCTTTTGCGTTCGATCTCACCGGCGCTGCCGCCAACTTGGCCCGTTCAATTTCGGGCCACATGGACACCTCCTTCCGCCTTTCACGGCGTGTTTTCATCTCCGCACTCGGGTTGATTCTCGCGCTCGCCGCGCCGCGAAACGCGCTGGCGCAGAACGTTCTCACCTGGGGCACGCCACAGCTCATCACCGGGAGCAGCGACGTCGTGAACACCGGCACGGAGTTCGGCGCGTTCACGGCGTATTCGTCGAACCTCGTCGTCAATGGCGTGACGTTCTACACGCTCGCCAACGCCACGAACTTCTCCGCGACATCTGCCGGCAACGTGTCGGACTTCGGGGGATTCTCCAGCGGAGACGCCACCTACGATCATCTCGTCAACTCCGCCGTGTTCACGCCCGCCGACGGCTCGGCGCGATCGCTCACGATCGACAATCTCGTCGTCGGCCACTCCTACACCGTGCAACTCTTCACGCCCGCATGGGACACGGATTGGCCCACGAAATACACCTCCGGCGCCAACACCGTCGACATGGGGAACACGGCGTCTGCTCCGACCTACGTGAGCGGCACCTTCACCGCCACCAGCACGAGCCTCACCATCGCCTATCAATCCACCACCGGATTCTACGGCATGCTCGCCGCCGCTTCGGTCCGTGACGTGTCCGCGGTCCCCGAGCCCTCCACTTACGCGGCGCTCGCCGGCGCGGCAGGCTTGATCGCCACCGCCGTCGTGCGCCGTCGCCGCCAGGCCTGAGCTTCGCGGCGGGAATCAACGCGCACTCTTGCCGCGCATTCCCGCTCCGATCCCTTGGTAGGGGCGCTTGCCCTCAAGCGCCCTATCGTGCGCGCGCGGCAAAATCGCAAAGGGCGGTCGCGGGCAACCGCCTCTGCCAGGCGAGAGCCGCCCGCGGCCGCGCCGGCTCACTTGTGCTCCTCGTAGTCGATCTCGATCTTGGCCGCGAACGCTTTCTTCTTCGCCGCGCCGTTGAAGCGGACGCTGTGCGAGAGTTCGTCGTAGACGAAACCGTTCTGCGCATCGGCTGACACAGGCTCGCCATCGACGAACACCCGCAGGCTCTTTCTCGCGAGCGTCGCACCTGGGTCGACCGGATCGAGCGCCACCGCCACGGTGTCCGCGATGCGGTCGCCGAGTGCGGCCAGCGGCGCCGAGAAATCGCTGTCGATGTTCAGCACCGTGCCGCCCGTGAGCTCCGCGGCACGGCGATGCGAGAGATTGGTGGACGAGACGACGGCGTGCATCTCGATTTTCCCGCGCTGATTACCCTTCACGATGATGAAGGGACGCACGACCCAGTAATTGATGTAGCTGTCGAGCGTCTGCCGCTGGTCGGGATGCTTCGCGTTGAAGGCCTGGATCAGCTCGGGGAGTTTTCCGTTCTCGACCCACTCGGCCTTGCGCGTGCCGTCGCGCTGCGGCTGCCAGGTGGCCATGCGCGTTTCCTCCTCATCCATGAAATAGACCACGATCGTCGTCGCTTCCGGGCGCAGCAGCGTGTGCCGGCCGGCCTGGTAGTCCGCCACGAAGTTATACACGGCGGTGAATGCGGTGCGATTATCGTCGCCGTTCGTGCCGACCTTCACGAGCTCCGCGAAAACCGCGTCCGGCGTCTGCGGCGTCACCCACGGCTGCGAGAGCGCCGGCAGCGTCACGAGCTGGCCGTTGCTGGCGACATCCTTCGACGTCCGCTTGGGCTGTTGTTTGCGATCCAGGACGAGCTGGCCCGTCGCGTCGAACTGCACGGAGTCGACGCGCTTGGCTTTGCGCTCTCCTTCGTTGACGAAATCCGTCGTGAGCACGCCGATGCGGTAATCGAGCTTCTTCTCGTCGAACAGCCGGCGGAAACGGCGGAGATTTTCCGCGATGCGCTGCTGATGCGGCGCCATCGAGCGCGAGCTGTTGATCACGAAGATGAGGTCGACTTCGCGACTGCGGCTGCGATCCGCAACCTTGTGCTTCGGGATGCGAACCGGCTCCACCGTCACGATCACCGAGTTCTCCACGCCGAGTTCGGGGTTGTTCTCATCGGTCGTGTAGTAATTGAAACGATCCTCGCCAACAAAACCGGGATTCGGCGCGTAGCTCAATTCCCCGGTGCGGGCGTCGAGCTTGGCCGTGCCGTGCTGCGCGTGGATTTTCGCGTCGAGCGCATACACGACTTTCGGATTCGCGACGGCGGCACGGTCGGCCTCGCGCATGAAATCCTGGTGACTCGGAATCTTCTGCGTGACCGGCGTGTTCGGCCGCGTGGTGAGCGCGACGGCCGCGGCCGTCAGCGTGCGTTCGCGCGAACCCTTCACTGTGAATTGCTCGAGCTGCACCGGCGGCGGCGGGCGCACCTGGATGACGACGCGGTTCTCGTAGACGAGCCCGGACGTCGTGTTGCGCACGTTGTAGGTGAACGAATCCTCGCCCGTGAAATCCTCGTTCGCCTCGTAGGCAAAATAGCCGAAGCGCGAAGTCTTGTTGGCGAACAGGTCCGTGTCGTCGCCCTCGCCCGCCAGTCCCACGCGCCCGAAGCGCGGCTCGGCGGTGATGGTGTAGACCAGATCGGCCGACGTGTCCGCCGTGAGGATCTCGGGCGCGACAACCAAACGACCGGACAAACGCCGCCCTTCGACTTCGAGCGTCGTCGGGCGCGGCGAAACGATTTTCTCCGCGCCGCCCGCATCGGACTGCGTCGCGCCATGCACGCACAGCGTCGCCGCGAGGAAAAAGAAGAACATCCGCACCGCGCCAGGCAGATTGGTCAGGCAGGTCGTCATGGTTGGAGGATAGTCTCCCTTAGTCTCAGACAGCCAGAACTAGTTCCGCGCCGCCACGAGTCCCCGCGTCGATTTTGTTCGGGACCACGTGCGCTTCCATCGCGGCGACCGGCGCAACGACGGCTACCCACTCATCGCCAATCGCACCGGCGCGAAAAAACTCATGAGACGGGCGCGACTCCTGACACTACGCTGTCAGCGGTTCGTGCGACAAACAGTCATGCGCGTCGCCAAGACCCTTTTCTACGGAGCCTCCAGCCTCGATGGCTTTCTCGCCACAGCCGACGACAATATCGATTGGCTGCTGCAGTTCGGCAACGAGGCGACGACCTACACCGCGTTCATCGCTGAAGTCGGCGCGCTCGCAATGGGCGCCGCGACCTACGAATGGCTGCTCCGCCATCACGTGCGCCCGAACACGCCCGAGGCGCAGCCGTGGCCCTACGCGCAACCCACGTGGGTTTTCACGCACCGCGCCCTGCCGATCATGCCCGGTGCCGACGTGCGTTTCGCACGAGGCGACGTCGCTCCAATTCACGCCGCGATGCGCGCCGCCGCGGGCGACCGGAACATCTGGATCGTCGGGGGCGGCGAGCTGCTCGGGCAATTCCTCGACGCCGGCTTGCTGGACGAATTGATCGTCCAGATCGCGCCCGTCACTCTCGGCGCCGGCAAGCCGCTGCTGCCGCGCGCGGTTCACACGCCGCCATTGCATCTGCTCTCGGTCGAGCGACTCGGCGACACCTTCGTCGAGATCCGCTACGCGGTGCCGCGCGGCCGGTCAGGATCGCCCTCGGTAGGCAACCGGCACCCATGATCGCTGCACTCATCGTCCTCGCCGCCTTGGTCTGCCTCGTCACGCTCGACAGCGGCGGCGACTAGTCGGGCATTGCGAATGCGATCGATCGGTCTGCGGCCCCGGCCTCACTCCACCGTCGCGCCGATCGCGATCGTCTCTTCGCGGTGCTCCTCGGCGTGCTCTTCCTCGACCTCGCGAAACCGCTCGGCGTTGAAGCCCAACTCCGCGCGGTTGCCGTTGAAGGGATCGAGCGGATTGACGAGTTCGTGCAGGAGGATGCGCACCGTGACGCTCTCCTCCGAGGCGCCGTTGGGGACGATCTTTCCGTCCTTCACGATCGCGAGCTTCTCGCGGCCGAGCGAGACCTCGCGCACCGTGTAGATCGCGCCCTTCACGGGCAGCGCCATGTAGAATTCCTTGATCGCCGCCGGGAAGACGTCGTCCACGCAGACCACTTTCGCACCAACTTTCATTCGCTCCACGGGATACACCCGCGGCGGAAAGGCAACCCTCCGAAAGCCCCGCCGCGCCGCGCGCCGGGAACACCGGCGACCTTCGCCCGCGGCGCACGAGGTTCCGGCGCCTACACGCGCTTGCACTCCGGCCCGCCCACGAGCTTCGCCTGACAATCGGGGCAAATGCCGTGCGTGAATGTCGCGTCGGTGTGCTTCGCGACGTAGCTCTCCAACGCGCTCCAATATCCTTCGTCCGACCGCACCTTGCGGCACCACGCACAGAGTGGCAGCAGGCCTTTGAGCGTCTTCACGTTGTTCAACGCCTCCTCCAGCCGGCGATTTGCCTCGACGAGCTCCCTCTCCTTGCGCCGGCGCTCCTCCACTTCCGTCTTCGCCTCCGCCAACGAGGCCTGCATCTGCCGCGTCGCCGCCAGCGTCAAGCCACCCACGCAGGCGAAAAACGCCGAGGCGGTGATCCACTGCGCGACGGTCACCCGGTAATCCGGCGCAGGCAACCACCCGCGATTCTCCGCCCAAATCAATCCGGCCACGGCGAGCGAACTCGCCACGACCGAAGCGACCATGCCGCGCGCGCCGAACACCAAACCAGTGCACAAAACGATGATCAGATAGAACCCGAGCACGGGAGCGCGGACCGTTCCCATCATCGCCAATCCAAGCGTCGTGGCGACGAGGGAACCACCCAGCCACAGCATGGCTCCGAGGTCCAGGTGCCCCCGCTTCACCAGTTGATACGGAATCGTCCCGAGCCCGATCATCGCAAGCAACGCGTAGGCGGCGAAGGTCGAAATGAAACCGCCGACAAAATTACCGGCCACCGTGATCAGGATCCACGCCGTGCTGAACCAGTAGCAGATGCGGAACAGGCGCGCGCGCGCCGCGCGTTCCTTGTCCTCGGCCGGACTCGGCGCTTTGAGGATATCGTGCGACGGCGTCGTCATGGGACGGACACGCCTCCTGCGCCGGGTTCCGTGGAGTCCGTTGAGCTGTGACCCAAATCTCGACGTGCGTTGGGGGACGTCACGAGCGGAGAGGTGATGAGGTAGGATACGAAAAACTCCCCCAGCCGTCTGCGCAGCTTTTGTCCATTTGCGGCGCGTCCATCCACGCACCATCGCTCTTCTCTCTCCGGCGAAAAACCGCTACGCCTTCGCCATGATCCGCCTGTTCCTGCTCGCACTGTGCGCGCTCTCCCTGTCCGGCTGCGGCAAAACCGATCTCGCCAGCACGATCGTCCACGCCGCTTCGGAAGATGAACTCGCCAGCGGCCGCGCCGAGCTCGCCGCGCGCTTCGGCAACGACGCGCTCGCCTCCTACGACGTGGCCATCCAGGAGCTGCAACTCGCCGGCATGGACCGCGGGGTGGCTGCAGCCGCCGATCGCGCCACGGCGATGCGCGCGACCGTCAATGGCAAAACCGTCCGCACCGTCGAGATCCTCGGCTGGCAGGCGCGCCGCACTCGCCTGCAGGGCGAGATCAAGGAATTCGCCGCCATGCTCGAGCGCGACCTCGCGCTGCGCGAAAAAACCGCCGCCACCGGCACGTCGCAAACGGTGATTCATCGCATCGAGAACGAGCAGGACATCCTCGCCAAACTCCGCCGCCTGCTCGACGAAGCGGACGCGAAAATCCGCGGCTGGCAGGCCGCTCCTGGCCCCCAGCCGTAAGCCGGTTCCGCTTCCGCGCGACTATTCCGCGGTCATGGCCACCAGCGGACTGACCTTCGCCGCCCGCCGGGCGGGAATCCAACAGGCGAAAAGTCCCACGACCAACAGGAGCGCGACCGCTGCGGCCAGCGTCAGCGGATCGTGGGGGCTCGTCTTGTAGAGTTGCGCCGCGATGAGGCGGGACAGTGCCAGCGCGACCAGCACGCCCAGCCCCGCACCGCGCATCATCAGGCCCATCCCCTCGCCCAGCACCTGTCGCAGGATCGTCCCGATTTCCGCGCCGAGCGCCATCCTCACGCCGATCTCGCGGGTTCGTTGCGCGACCCCGTAAGCCATCACCGAGTAGATGCCCGCCATCGTCAGCAGGAGCGCCGTGCCGGTCAGCACGCCGACGATCACGAGCGTGAAACGCCGCACGGACAGCGAGCGATCCGCCACCTGCTCCAGGGTGAGCACCGAAGCGACGGGAATCGACGCGTCCATCGCCTTCAGCTCGCGGCGGAACGCCGCCTCGAGCGTCGACGCCGGCAACGAGCCGCGCAGCAGCCAGTAGGTGCGCAACCGGATCCACGGCACGGCCGGCGGCTCCATCTGATGAAAGGGCACGTAGAGGTCGAACGTCGGCTCGTCGTCGAGCTTCCCCTGTTTCACGTCATCCACGACGCCCACGATCTCGAACTTCCGCCGCCCGTCCGCCCGGTCCTCGATCTCCAACACCTGGCCCACCGCCTCCTGATCCGGGAAGTGCTTTCGCGCCAGCGTCGCTCCGATCACGACGACGAGCGGATGAGCGAGGTCGTCGGTCTCGGCCAGAAACCGCCCGGAACGCAAGCGCACGCCCAGCGCCTCGAAGAAGCCCGGCGTCACGAGACGATAGTTCGCATTCGGCAGCTCCACGCCTGCACGCTCCTCGTCCGTCGCGCGTTTGAAGCGTGTCGTCGCGAGCCCGGGCGCCAGCGGCAGCAGCGAGGTGGCGCCCACCGCCTCGACTCCGGGAAGGGCCGCAAGTCGCGAGCGGAACTCGCGTTCGAACCGCCACAGCGCCTCGCGATCGGGGTAACCCACCTCCGGTTGCGAGACACGCGCGGTGAGCGTGCGCGCCGGATCGGCGCCCGGCCGTTCGAGTCCGACGGCGAGGAAGCTGCGCAGAAACAGCCCGCTGCACGCCAGCAGGGCGACGGCCAACGCGATTTGCACCGTCACCAGCCAGCGCCGCGAGCGATTCAGGCCCGGCCCTCCGGTGCTGCCCCGCGTCGAGGTCTGGATCGCATCGCGCAAATCGGTCCGCGAAAACGACCACAACGGCAGCAGCGCCGGCAGCGTCCCGGCCGCCAGCGACACCAGCAGCGTGAACGCGAGCACCGGGCCGTTGAAACCGATCTCCGTCGCGCGGGGCACGCCCGCCGGCAGCAACGCCAGCAGCTTCGCCAGCCCGACATGGGCGAGCAACCCGCCGGCCGCGCCGCCCGCCACCGTGAGCACGAGGCATTCCGCGAAGAGCAACCGCAGCAGCTGGAAGCGCGAGCTCCCGAGCGCCGCACGGATCGCCAGCTCGCGCCGCCGCCCGATGCCCCGCACGAGCAGCAGGCCGGCGAGGTTCGCGCACGCGAGCAGAAGCAGCGACGCCACCAACCCCCACAGCGTGCCGAGCACCGGGCGCACATCCCCCGAAATCTGGGTCCCCAGCGGCACCAGCACATTCGCGCCGAAGCGGCCGTAGGTTCCGGGCAGTTCCCGGCGCAACGCGGCCAACACGCCACCGAGATCGGCCAGCGCCTGTTCCGGCCGCACCGCGGGCAACAGGCGCCCGACGACCACGAGCGAATGCACGCCGTTGTGATTGCGCCGCGTCGCGTCGAGTTCGGGCTGCAGCGGCACGACGACGTCCTTGTTGAAGCCGTTCAGCGGCATCACGAACCCCGCGGGAAAAACGCCGACGATCGTGCGCAGTTCCCCGCTGAGCCGCACCACGCGACCGATCGCCTCGTCGCGCCCGCCGAAGCGCGCCTGCCAGAACTCATGGCTCACCACCGCGACCTTCGGCGCTCCCGCCGCCTCGTCGTCCGCGTTCAGCAGGCGACCGCGGACCGGCTTGACGCCGAGGAGGTCGAAAAGACCCGGCGACACGCGGAGACCCTGCACCAGCTGCGCCTCGCCCCCATCGACCAGGTTGGTGTTGAACGAGCCCAAGGCGACCAAGCCCGCAAACGAGCGCGCGCGATCGCGGTATTCGCAGAACTCCGCGAGATTGAACAAGCCGACCTCGCTGGCGGCCCCGGATCGGACCGTGACGAGTTCCTGCGGGCGGTCGTAGGGCAGCTCACGCAACAGCACCGCTTCCACGACGGAAAACACCGCCGTGTTGGCACCGATGGCGAGCGCGAGAATGAGGATGAAGGCGAGCGAAGTCCCGGGTGTCTTGGCCAGGCTGCGAAGGGCAAACTTGAGGTCGTGGATCATGGTGCGGGGAGACGGAGGAAAAAATCGGACGGGGCGCGACGACGTTCAGCGGGCACTGAAATCCGCGCCCGCGCCGGCGAAAGCGCATTCCGCCCCGCCTCCGGACAGGACCCGACGCCGATGCACCATACAGTGCGACGGGAAGACGGCGGCGTTCGCGGACGCGGGCCGCCGCGCGGGCGTGGACGTAATCGAAGGGCACGCGCCGACCTTAGCAGGCCGCGCCGACAGCGTCCTGTCAGGAGCGAGGAGAAACCGGTGGCGAACGCCGCTGGGCAAACGGCGCCGCGCCCGGCGGCCCGTCAGCGCGGCACCAATGCGCCGGGAAAGCGCGGCAATCCGGCCTCCCATCCCAACGCGGCTCGCGCTTCCTCGGGCAGCGGCACGCCCGTGCCCCGCAGCGGGAAATCGGCGCGCAGACTGAAGTTCTTCAGCTCCGGACTCGTGAAAAGCGGGCCGTGAAAGTCCGCCAGTGCCCGGGTATTCGTTTCGAACGCGAGCTGCAGCTTCTGGAAATCGGCGAGTGCGAAAAGCTCGACCGTGTCGTTCCTCGGCGGCACCGGCGCCCAGCTGATCAGCGGCTGCGGCTTCGTCGCGCTGCGGCGCACGTAGACGTTGCCGTCGAGCGCGGTTAGCTGCGAGTCGCCCAACCGGTCGCGGACCTTTTCGCTCTGCGTGACGAGCAGCAGCGGGCCGCGGAAGGTCGCGTCGGATGCGAGGAGGTTGTTGAGGAACACATGGCCGTGGCGCGCCGTGACGTCCGGCCCCGCGCTCGGATGCCAGCCGAAGTGATCGCCCACCGCGCTGCGCTCCGTGCGCTCGATCTTCACCACGCTGTTCCAAAGCGTGTTCTGGTAGATGCGCACGTTCGAGCTGTTGAGCACATGGATGCCGCGATCGCAGTCGACGAAGACATTGCCGGCGCAGATCGCGCCCTTCGAAATTTCGAAGAAGAAGCCGTCGTTCGTGCGCTCGACCCAGTTGTTCACGAACAGGCCGTCGACGTTGCCGACGTCCCACCACACTCCGCTCGCGTTCGGGTTGTCGATGATCAGGTTGTCGCGCACCACCGCGCGATAGCTCTGGTTGAAGATCTTGATCGCCGACGCGAAGTAGCCGGTGATCTTCTCCGCGCTGTTCGTGCGCGTGACGATCGTCTTCTCGATGCGGATGTCCGCGGAATTGACGACGTAGATGCCCTCCGTGCCGCAATCGGCGATGAGGCAATGACGGAACACGATCCCGTCCCCGTGAAAATAGCCCGCGACGCGCGAGCAGAACGAGATCGTGACGTTCTCGAACACGGAGCCGACCACCTCCTTGCCGAACTCGTCGGGGCTCATCTTCCGGCTCGGCTCCACGCCCTCGATTTCGAGAGCGCGGTAGGCGTATTGCGTGAAGGTCAGGCCGCGAATCGCAGCGCCGCGACGGTCGTTCGCTTTGCCGTGCGCCACGCCCATCGTGCGAATGAGGGCGCTGTCGTGCGCCGTGATCTCGACGGTCCTGCCGGCCGGATCGGTGCCGACGTAGACCCACGCGTTTTCGTAATCGACGAAGAACGTTCCCGGCGTGAGTTCATCGGCTTTCCCGACCGAGGCGAACAGCTCGCCGTCGACGAACACCATGTCGTTGTTGAAGCGATGGAGCGGCGTCTGCTTCTCGTGGCGCTCGCGCCGCCACCAGTCCGCTGGCGCGGCGGGAAACAGCTTCGTCCATTTCGTGCGCCAGCGGCCCTCCGCCACCTTCTCCCAGTTCATCGCAACCTCCGTGCCCTTGAGCACCGGCCGCTCGTCAGCATAGGGCTGCAACGTCACGCCCTGACTGAGCAGCAGTGCGCCCGTGCGATACGTGCCGCCGCGCAACACCACCGTGTCGCCCGTCACGACGCGTTCGATCGCCGCAGCGAGCGTCGTGGGCCGCTCGAGCGCGACGCCATCGGCTGCGACGCTGCCATCGGGCGCGACGAAAATGACGCGCCCCTGCGCCGGCACTTCGTAACGCCCCTCCTGCGGGCCGTAGGGACCGCCCGACGGTTGCGCGCGTCCTCCATTCGCAAGGAACGCCAGGGAAAGCGTCGCCAGCAACGCAACGCGCAGGAACGGCACGCAAGACTGCTTCATGGGGTGAGGGGTTGAGGCAAAGACATCCGGGGCGCGCGCCGAAACCAGCGTCGCGCTGCTCGAACACTAGCACAACCGCACCGTTGACCAGACGGCAAGTCGCGGCTCCATGAGCGCCATGCTGTTGCTCCGCCCCCTTATGCTCCTTTTCGCGGGCTTGCTGACCCACGGAATCGCGGCGGCAGCATCGACCCCCGAATTCGCCGATCGCGGCGCCGTCGCGCAACTCATCGCGTTCGGCCGCCTGCCGGCCAGCGAGCTCGCGCCCTCGAGCGATGCGCCGCTGGCGGACCAAGTGAAGCTCCTCCGCGACCAGCTGCAGCGCGACGCCTCCGCCCGCGCCCGCACCGCGCGCGCCGCTTGGTTCGACGCGTTCGGTCGTCCGCCCACGGACGCCGAGCTGCGTGCCGAGTCCGATCTCGCTCTCACCTACACGGAACGCCTCCCGCGCCACCTCGCCCGGTTGGCCGCGCAACCGACCGAATACCGCGCAATCCTCCACCGCGCCTACCAGCTTGTCGTTCACCGCGACGCCTACGCCGAGGAGTTCGACTACTGGCGTCCGCACGGCACGCTGTCCTTCGTCGCACTGGTGGCATGCCTCGAGGATTGGGCGCGGCGCAATCAGCCCGGCCTCATGGTCACCGCCGGCACACCGACGGTGCCAGCGCGCAGCCGCTTGGTGTGCCTCGTGTCGCTCACGCCCGCGTTGGCCGCCGAGGCGCAAGCCTTGTCCGGTCCCGCCGTCGTCGACGCGCGCGTCCTCGCCGTCGGCGCCGCCTCGCTCCGCACGCCCGGCAACATGCACCTCGCGCTCGTCGGCCGCGACTGAGCGCACCGCCGAGAAATCCGGTCTGGCTTCGACACGCGCGCTCACGCACGTTTCCGCCATGCCGCTCCCGACGCGCGACGCCGCCACCGGCCTGCTCCATCAGCACGTGCAGGACGCCTATCAACGCACGCACGCCGTCATGGTGGCCACGGCGCTCGAAGGCTACGCCGTGCACTTGAACGAGCCGGTCAACCTGTGGTTCGTCACGGGGCTCCTGCACGATCTCGATTTCGAAAAGCACCCCGCGGAGCATCCCGGCCCGTCGCTGCAATGGTTCAAGGAGTGGGACTATCCGCCGGATCTGCTCCACGCCGTCGAAGCGCACGCCTACGGCTACAACGCCTTCAAGACGCTCCCGCAGACGAAGCTCGCCGCCGCTCTCCTCGCGACGGACGAACTCTGCGGACTGTTCTACGCCTACCGGAAGATGAACCCCGTGCCCTACGCGGACATGAAGCCGTCCTCGATCCGCAAGAAGTTCAAGGAGCCCGCATTCGCCGCGAAGATCGACCGCAGCGTGATCGAGCTCGGTGTGCAGCACCTCGGAATTCCGCTCGAAGAACACATCGCCAACGTCGGCCGCTTCCTCGCGCCGCTGGGCTGAGCGGCGCGTTGCCATGCACTTCACTCGCCCGTCCTGGACTCGGGGCTCGTCACGGCGCCAACTCTTCGCGGCACCGTTCACGAACATCCTCTTCGTTTTTCTCGGGCTCGTCGCGCTCTTGGTCATCGCGACTCCGCTTCGTCAATTCGTGGAACACGACATCGCGGGTGGAGACTGATGGGGCCCGCCTCCGGAGCAGACGGCCGTCATCATCACCGCGACGGACAACGACTGCTATTACTGGGGCACCGAAGGGCCTTTTGCCCTCGACTCGTTCGATCAACGGCTCGCGAACTGGATGAAAGCCGCGAGCGACCCTGGCGTGGTCATCGCGGCCGATGACACGGCTCGGATGGGCACGGCGATCAGCCTGCTCGATGTCGTGCGCCGTCACGGCATTGGTCGCGTCACCGTGGAAACACGAACTCGCTCCACGCCGAAGTGACGAACATCCGCGGCCTCGTTTCGTTCTCGCCGGGCCACAAGCGAAGGAGTCGCAGCGGGCGAACCGAACGTGTTCCCCCGATCCCTGAACGACCGGCACGGCCGCACCGCGATCAGGCGCCCCGTGCATCTACGCCAGGAGCTTGCTTGGTTTCCCTGCGCACGCTTCATTTCGTTTGGCCGCGCTTGGGCCGGCGGGCCGTTCACAATGCGCATCTTGGCGTTAATCCTCCTCTCACTCTCCCCCGCGATTGCTGCCGCCGTCACCTTTCGGACACAACTCGGACAATCCTTCGATGCCGAGGTCACGGGCGTCTACGGCGACATCGTCCACCTAAAGAGCAAGCGAGGCACGACCACGCTGGACATCGACAGTCTTGACGATGCCTCGCTGGCCCACCTCGCCACTTTTTTGGCGAAGCAGACCCCGCCCAAACCGTGGGCGACCTCCGACAGCCGTCTGGCCAAAGCTCTCGGCAAGCGCCTCCAAGTGCTCCGCGACGGCAAGCTCGTGCCGTTCGACCGCGGCTCGCGGCCAGAGCCGGAATTCTACCTCATCTATTTCAGCGCGCACTGGTGCGGCCCCTGCCGCCGCTTCAGCCCCGAGCTGCTCAAAACCTATCACACCCTCAAGGCCGTCGCGCCGGATCGTTTTGAAATCATTTTTGTCAGCGACGATCGCGACAGCGCCGAACAGCTTACCTATGTTCGCGAGCTGCCGATGCCGTGGCCGGTCGTGCCGCTGGGCGCCAGCATCCCCGCCGTCGAGCAGTGGAGCGGAAACGGCATCCCGTGCCTCGTGGTTCTGACGCGCGAAAACAACCTGCTCTTCCACTCCTATGCCGGCGCCGAGTATCTCGGTCCCGACAATCCGCTGCGGAAGTTCGAGGCGCTTCTCAACCACCTCGTGGAAAACCGGCCCTCACGCGGACGGCACCGGCTCGCGGTGGCCGCGCATGTGCTCGGCGCGTCCGCGGGCCAACGCGCGCCGCTCCCGTATCTCGTTTCAATCGACCCACGCCGCAATCGCACGCTCCCCGACACCCCGATCCAAGCGCGCGTCCGGATCAACGAGAAAGGCCGCGTGCTCAGCGCGGAATTCACGCCGGCCCTCGAACTCGTGGCGGAAAATCAGTTGCAGGCGGAAACGGAGGAATGGCTGTTCCTGCCCGCCGTAAAGGACGGCCGGCCCATCGACTCGGTGGTCGAGTTTCCGATCCAGCGAAACAAGTAACCGCGCCTGCGCCGCGTCAGGGTGCGGCCGCGGCAGTCCCCCGCGGATCGAGCAACCGCCCGGCCGTGCGCGCCGCGAGCAGCATCACCACGCACGCGCCGCCGACCAGCGCCGCGTGCAGCAGCCAGAATTGGGTGCCGCTCATCTTTTCGAGCAATCCGCCCAGCCAGCCGACGAGACTGTTGCAGGCGAAGAGGTGCAGGTAATACACGCCCATGATCGTGCCCGAGACGCTCTTCGGCGCGGCGCGCGCATACATCGCGAGGCCCACCGGAAACACGTTCGCGAAGCCGATGCTGTTGAGCACCTCGAAGCCCAGCACCCAGCCGATGCTCGCCTTCTGTCCGCCCGCCGCGGCCATCGCCGCGCCCGCCAGACACAGCGCGCCGCACGCACTGATGCCGAGCCCGAGCGTGATCTTCACCACCTCGCTCGGCTCCGGGAAACGCTTCGCCCACCAGCGCCAGAACGCCACCGCGCCCACGAGCGATGACACGCTGACGATCGCATCGAGCGTCACGAGCCAGGTCGTCGGCATCGTCTTGCCGAAGAAGACGAGGCTCACGTGCTCGGGCACCCAGACGAGGTAGGAGTTAAAAATTTGTTGGTTCGTGACCGCACCGGCCGCGAGCACCGGCAGCAACCCGATCAGCACCGCCGTCACGATCCAATCATCGCGCGTCATCGTGCGGCGCTCCGCAGCGCGCGCGACAGCCGGCGTCTTGCGCTCTTCCGGCGGCAGCCACTTGCGGCCGGCCAAATAGATCACGAGCCCGATCACCATGCCGACGCCCGCCGCGCCGAAGCCGTAGTGCCAGCCCCAAACTTCGCCCAACGTGCCCGTCACGAGCGGCGCGACGATCACCGCGCCATTGATGAAGAGGTAATAGATTTGGTAAGCGTCCGCGCGGCGCAGGTCCTCCGGTTTATAAAGCGCTCCGACCTGGCTCGCGAGGTTGCCTTTGAAACAGCCGACGCCGAGGAGCAGGCACAGCAGCGCCAGCAGGAACGTGTAGTCGAACGCCATCAGAAAGTGGCCCGTCGCCATCAGCAACGCGCCGATCGTCACTGTGCGCGTGCGGCCGAGCCAACGATCCGCGATGAACCCGCCCGCGATCGGCGTCAGGTAGACGAGGCCCGCATACAACCCGAAGATCGCCGAAGCCGTCGCCACCACGCTCATCGCGCTGCCGCCGCCGTAAGTGTTTTCCAGCCAGACCCGGAATTTGGCGAAACCGCCCACGCCCTCCACGCGACCGGGCAGGAGCAGCTGCCGGGTCATGTAGAGCACCAGCAGCGTCTGCATGCCGTAGTAGGAGAAGCGCTCCCACGCCTCCGCGAAGGCGATGTAGCCGAGGCCGCGCGGATGACCGAGGAAGGCACGGTCATGATCGGAACCGACGCCGGGGGTAACAGGACTCGTGTTCAAGCCCGCACGCTCGCCTTGCCCCGCCATCGACGCAAGCCGCCAGTCGCCGCTGATGGCGGGCGCGAATTCCTTGCCCGTTTTTCCGCGTCCGCCGGCGGCAAGTCACGCGGGCAACGTCGCGACATGTTCACGCTCTCCCCGCCCACCCTGCTATCCTTCGCGATCACGCCGATCTCCGCCGCGTTTGTCGAACGCGTGCGGGCCACGTTGCGCGACGATTTCGGCCGCACTGTTGCCGTGACGCTCGCCGCCGGCGGCGAGCCGATGCGGGACCAGCTCCGGCGCGCCTCGCCCGGCGAGCGACTCATCCTGTGCAGCTACCAAGCCATAGCGCTGCCGAGCCCGTTCGCCGAGATCGGGCCCGTCTACGTCAGCGCCGACGCGCCGGCGCCGGTGCCATTCCGCGGCGCGCTGCCGCCCGGCTATTTCAACCGCACCTTCGCGTTGCGCGCTTACGACCACCGCGACTGCATCGTCGAGTCCACGCTGGTCGAGCCAGCGGCCTCGCTGGACAAGTTCGCCGAATTTCTCGCGCGCGACGACGTGGCCTACCTGCACGCGCGCTTCGCGAGCCACGGGTGCTTCGCTGCCCGGATCGAGCGCGCCCCGAGCGGCGACACGCTCTAGGCTGCGCTTGGCGCTGCGCGACATTCAGTCCTCTTTGCGGGCGAACACCCAGATCCAAGTCGCCAGGATCGCGATCATCAGCGTCGGCACCACCACCCAAGCCGGCCGGATCGGCACGTGCCATCGATCGATCGCCCAACAGACGGTCGCGCATTTCGCCAGAATGAGCAGCCACGCCGCCGCAAGAAACCAGCGCATGCGCAGCGGATAACGATGTTCGTCCACGTGGTAGGAGAGGTTCATGGGACCAATCCTACTCCCGCCCGATTGCGCCTGCTCCGCACGGGTTGCTGCGCCCGCCGACCACGATGAAGCCGGGAACTACTCCCGAAACAGCGATCTCGCGCAGTTTTTTCAAATAAACCAACATGGGCGCACGTCAGATCAGGAACCACCCGGCCTACCATGAAAACACCCCTGCTAGTGGCCACCTGCATCCTCGCCCTCATCGGCACGAATCGCGCCATCGCCGAGGACGCGACGATTCTCCTCCCGTCCGATCAGATCGAAACCCTCGTCGCGCCCATCGCGCTCTATCCCGATCCGCTCGTCGCGTTGATCCTGCCGGCGTCGACCCACCCGTCCGACGTCGTCCTCGCCGCCCGCTATCTCGCCGGCGGCGGTTCACCCGAGACCGTCCTCGACCAACCGTGGGACGAAACCGTCAAGGCGCTCACGCGTTACCGCGAAGTCGTCGAATACCTCGACCGCAACCTCGAGTGGACCCGCCGTCTCGGTGACTGCTTCGCCGCACAGCCCGACGACGTGATGGACGCCATCCAATCGCTCCGCGCCCGCGCGCGCAGCCAAGGCCTGCTCGCCGACAACGCCCAACAACAAGTCATCATCGAATCCGACGAGATCTCCATCGTCCCGACGAACCCCACCATCATCTACATCCCGCGCTACGACCCCGTCGTGCTCTGCGGACCGATCGTCACGACCTACTACGCGAGCAGCTGGCTCTCCTTCGGCGTCGCCTACAGCGTCGGCCCTTGGCTGAGCTACGACTGCGATTGGCGCTCCCGCTACGTGCGCGTGAATCACCGCCCGGCCAGCTGGTATTACCAACCCGACTGGCGCCGCCGGCGCGAGTCCGTCACTTGGACGCGCTGGACTCCGCCGCCCCGCCACGAGCGCCGCTGGAACCGCGACGGCGATTCCCCGCGCGACAACGACCGCCGCTGGATCGGCGCCGGCCAGACCGTTTGGAACAAGCCCTCCGAAGCGCCGCGCCGCGACTCGCCCGGCCGCAATCGCGACCACCCGCGCGACCCGCGCCCGCCCACCGAGCGCCACCGCCCCGAGGCCGGCACGGAAGTCGCCACCGCCCCGAGCGTCGTCGCCAACGCTCCCGACGTCCCGACCGCACCGGTTGTCTCCTCGCAGGCTCCGGGCCGCAGCTTTCAACCGACTCCCGATCGCAACCGCGAGCCGCGCCGCTTTCCGCGCCCCGACGGTGATTCGCCGCGCCACGATCGCGGCCCGCGCCCCGAGCCGCGTCCCCTCGGCGTCACGGGACCGATGACGAATCCGACCCCGATGACCTCCTCGCCGGTCGGCGCCCCCGTGCAACCACCCGCACCGATGACATCGTCTCCCGTCGGCCCGCCCGTCCAACCGCCGGCACCGATGACGCGCAGCTACGCACCGGCGAATCCGCCCGTCCGCACCGAACGCAACGACCGTCCCGACCGCGGCGATCGCGACGCCCGCAGCGGACGCTGGGACCGCAACAACGACCGCGAACAGCCACGCTGAGCCGCGCTTGCCCCCGCCACCGCCGCGCGTAAGGTCCGGCCATGCTCCGAATCCTGCTGCGCCGCCTCGCCGGTCTCGCCCTCGGTTTTTCGCTGCTCCTCCCGCTCGCTCGCGCGACCGAGGCCCCCGCACCTGACGCCACCAAGCGCGAGATCACGGCGCTGCTGAGTGAATTCCTCTCGCGCGTCGACGATCCTGCGATGCACGCGCGCTTCTGGGCGGACGACCTGATCTACACCAGCGGCAAAGGCGAGGTGAAGACGAAGGCCGAAATCGTCGCCGGCGTCGCCGCCGCCGCCAAATCCTCCACCGCCGCCACGCCGCGCACGAGCTACGGCGCGGAGGAAGTCCGCGTGCGCCCCTACGGCGAGTTCGCCGCGCTCAATTTCCGACTGCTCGTGAAAAACCCCGACGGCACGCAGTGGTATTCGCGCAACAGCGGCGCTTTCCTGTGGCGCAACGGCCAATGGCAGGTCGTCACGTGGCAGGCCACGCGCGAACCGTGAGAGTCGGAGGACGGAATACGGAGAACTAAGGACAG
This sequence comes from Opitutia bacterium, assembly GCA_016217545.1. Lineage (NCBI taxonomy): Bacteria > Pseudomonadati > Verrucomicrobiota > Opitutia > Opitutia bacterium. Next base: position 29,851 of record JACRHT010000011.1, read on the forward strand.
AAGACCGCCGATATACACCGCGCCGCCATGGCGCTCGTCATCAGCTTTCCGTCCTCCGTTCTCAGTTCTCCGTCCTCAGTCCTTCGTTCTCAGTCCTCCGCCATCAGCCTAGCACGCGCCGCAGCGCGCGGTGGCATTTCTCCATCTCCTCGGGTAACCCGATGCTGATGCGCGCCCACTCGAGCAACGGTGGGAATGGCCGGCCCACCTCCACGCCTTCGAGGCGCATCTTCGCGATGAAATCCTGCACCGGCATGCCGGTGCGGAAGAACACGAAATTCCCGTGCGGCACCGCGTGCGTCCGTCCGAGCGCGGTGACCTCGGCAATGAGCGCGTCGCGACCGGCCTTGATCTTCGCCCGCGTGGCCTCGACGTAGGCGGCGTCCTTGAGCGACGCGATCGCGGCCGCGATGGTGACGATGCTGAGGCTGCCGGTCATGCGCGCCTTCAGCGACGTCGCCAGTTTCTCCGACATCACCGCGTAACCGAGCCGCATGCCGGCCAAGCCGAAGATCTTCGAAAACGTTCGCGCCACGACCACGTTGTGCCCCTCGACCGCGAGCGGCGCGCAGGTGCGGCCGGCGAAATCGTCGCTCAGCTCGAGATACGCCTCGTCGATGAACACCGTGGTCCGTTTCGACTGCTCGCGCACGAATGCCTTGAGTTCCGCCGCGTCGCAGACGGTGCCGGTCGGGTTGTTCGGGTTGACGATGTAGATGCACTTCGTCCGCTCGGTCACGGCCGCGGCCATCGCGGGCAGGTCGTGCTCGAAGCGCGCGTTCAACGGCACCCGCACGGCGCGTCCGCCCACGCGATCGGCCGCGAGCACCAGCTGCATGTAGCTCGGGTCGGCCGCGACGATTTCGCCGTGGTCGAATCCGAAATGAAATCCCGCCACGTCGAGGATCTCGCCGGAACCGGCGCCCATCACGATCTGTTCCGGCCGGCAGCCCTCGCGGCGCGCGATGAGTTCCAGCAGCTCGCGCTCCTCGGCGTCGGCATAACGGAAGGCCTGCTCGTTCGCCGCGTGCGTCATCGCCGCCTTGGCGGACGCGGCCGGGCCGAACGGGTTCTCGTTGTAGTTGAGCCGGACGAGTCCGGGCGCCACGACGAAGCGGCGCGGAGCCGCGGGAGTTTGGGCGAGGAGCGACGAACGCGAGGCAAGAGCCGTCGCGGCGAGGGTGGCGCCAGCGGCTTTGAGCCACTGGCGGCGGTTGAGGAGCGTGGTCATCGTGGCGGGGGTAAAGGCGTGGCGCCGCGCGACTCGCCCTGCCGCGCGACGGAATCAGTGCGGACTGACCGGCGGCAGCGGCTGGCCCTTCATCTGTTCGTTCGCGCAATCGGCGCAGATGCCATGCGTGAAACGGATGCGGTCGCGCTTCTCGAAAAATTCCTCCACTTGCTGCCAGTAGCCGTCGTCGTCGCGCACCTTCTTGCACCAGGCGCAGATCGGCAGCAAGCCGGAGAGCGTCTCGACCTCGGCGCGCGCGCTCGACAGCTCTTCGTGCCGCTGTTGCAGCACCGCGATGAGCAGCGCCACGAAGAGCGCCACCATGAAGAAACTCACCTCAAGATCGCCGATAATCTGGAGCGCATCCGCGACCTGCGACCAGCCGCCCGCGGCGGAGAGCAAGGCGAGCGTCATGCGCGCGATGTGAAATGCGGCGTGAAGCAGGAACGCGTTCGCCGGTGCCACGAGCGAACGCCAGTAAACCGCCGGCCCCTGGCGCAGGATGAAAAAGCCCGCCAGCGAGAGCGACGCCCAGATGGCGCCGTTGGTGAACATGCGCCACGGCGTCTTCTGCCCGAGCCAGATGAAATAGATCAACGCCGCCGCGTGGAGCACCAGCACGCCGCCGAGCAATCCCCACGGACGCGCGCGCCGCGCCGTGGCGCTGGCCCCGAGCACGAGAGCGGTTTGCCCGATCGTCACCATGAGTGTCGGCACGAACCGCGCGAAAACCTCCGAGGACTGCGGCCGGGCCGCGAAGCACACGTCCGCGGCGACCATCGTCCAAGCCGCGATCGTCCACGCTCTCATCGCTTCGGTGCGGCTGTGAACCAGCCAGTAGTGGGTCATCAATCCCGACAGAATCACTCCAATGACGATGTTCGTCAGATAAATCGTTGATTCTTGATCCATGGCCCGGGGATGAGGGTCAGCTTGCAGCCGTTCGGAGACTTGGAAAGCGGTTTTATTGTGAACTTTTGCGCCCATCAGCCGTCTGCCGGGAGGCGAGAACCAGTCCGGCTTGCCCCTGCGCGCATCCGTTTGGGAGGCCGCCAAGCCGGCGACAAGATCATGAACCTCGCGGCCGCGAAATCCTCCGGTAAAAACGGGGCCGGCCGACGGCCACCGCCATCACCGCTCCGGGCCGAGTTCGCGCGCGAAATACTGCAACGGATCGCGCGCCGGATCCGTCACGATGAGCCGCTCGAACCTCAGTCCCAGTTTTTCCAGGACGCGGATCGACGCGTGGTTCTCGGGCATCACGACCGCGCCGATGCGCCGCAATCCGTGTTGCTCCCGCGCTTCGCCCAAGACGGCGCCGCTCGCCTCGGTGGCATAGCCCTGGCCCGCGTGTTCCGAGAGGAACGCGAAGCCGATCTCGACATCCGGGGTGGTGTCACGGCGGAGCAGGCCGCACATGCCAACGGGCGTCCCGTCGCTGCGCCGCGACACGTGATAGAGCCCGAAGCCGTTCTTCGCGTAACCCATCGAAGTCAGTCGCTCGATGTAGACGAGGGCATCGGTCTCCGTGCGCACACCGCGATCGCCGATGAACCGCAGCCAGTCCGGCGAGGTCAGCAACGACACGACGAACGCGGCGTCGGCAGGTTCAAAACGGCGAAGGCTCAGGCGCGGGGTCTCGAGGGCCATCGCCCCACGGTCTGCGCCCGCGGCTCCGTGCCAAGCCAGAATCCCGCCAACACGTCCGCTCCTCACTCCTCGATCTCGCCGCGCAGGCCGCGCGGAAACTTCGCGCGGTGCTCCGCCTCCAACTGGCGGCGCGTCGCCGCCATGTTGTCGACGAGGTTCGGATAACGCCGGCCCGCGGCCCGCGCGCGGGCTCGCGCCCACTCGATGCTTTCAGCGGACAGCTTCACCTTCGCCGCCGGCGCCGCCGACGAGCGTTTCTTCTCCCAAGGGGGCGTGCGGTGTGCGGGCATGCGGCGCAACGTGCCCCGCCCCGCCGCGCGCGCAAGTCCGGTTTCGCCCCGACGAACGGCGCCCGCCGCGAGGAGACGGTTCGGAGCGCCGCACCGGTTATTTGCCGCGCAACAACGCGCGCGTCAGCACCACGTGTCCGAACAGCGCGCCGCCCACGCACACCGGCCCGATCAGCGCATACGGCAGATGAAACGCCAGCAGCAGCGTCGGCTGTTGCCCCCAGCCGAACGGCAGCGGCGACGACAGCACTGCGACGCGGCCCACGTTAATCAACAACGCCCAGCCGACCAAATTCACACCCCACGCTACGCCGCGTCGCCGCGCGACGAACGGCGCCGCCAGCAACGCAACCGCGCCCGTCACCACATCCCAGTTCTGCCCGGTCCACGTCATCGTCGCCGGGATCGTCCCCTGCCCCGCCCACGTATGCAGCACCAGTTCCAACGGCAGACGAAATCCCTGGAACGCCACCAACGCCGCCAACGGCACCGCGTCCGCCATGCGCCGCCCGAGCGGCGAGAATCCGGCGCCCACCGATACCGCCAGCACGCCGCCAAAGAAAAACGGCAGCCCGTGCAACGGCAGTTCCCACATCCGCCCGCTCGCCACCGCGGCCGCCATCAGCCCGATCCACGCGCCGGCCCCGAAGACAACCACGAGAAACCTGCCGCGCTCGGCGGCATACGCGCGGCGTGCCGCGACGAGAAACGCGCAGACCACGGCCAACAAAATGCCGATGAAAACCATCACCGAGCCGGGGCTCGCAGGCGTGAAGTTCATGCGCGTCACTCCAGCCTCCCGTTTCCGCCGCCGCAAACCCCAAGCCGTTGCCTCCGCCTAGCCGGAAGGAGGAGCCCGCGGCTTGCCGCGGCCGCGCGGGTCTCCCAATTTACCCGCGTGAAACGTCCCACAGCCGAGGAGCGCCAGCGCATGTGCACCCGCAAGCGTCGCTATCGCACGCAGGCGGACGCGCTCGACGCGGCCTTGCTCGCGGGCGTGGAACGCCGGCGGAGCGCCTACCGGTGTCCGCTCTGTGGCTTCTGGCACCTGACCTCTTCCTGAACCGGCGCGGAAACCGAGCGACCCGACCGCGCGAATTTGCGGTTCGTCGGATCACGCTTCCGCTTCCGGCCGCTTCGTCCGCTGCTCGCCGCGATGTCGCCGCGATTCGCCGCCGCCATTTGTCTCCTCGTCACTGCAACCAGCGGCGCATCCGCCGGCGCCGCGACGTTGCGCGTGCTCTTCCTCGGCAACAGCCTGACCGACGGCAACGACGTGCCCGGCATTGTGCAGGCTCTCGCCGCACTGCACGATGTCACGCTCGTCGCCGACACGAGCGCGCCGGGCGGCTTCGCGCTCGAGGATCATTGGAACACCGGCCGCGCCGCGCTGGTGCGCGACGGCCGCTACGACCTCGTCGTGCTCCAGCAAGGCCCATCCACGTTGCCGGAAAGCCAGGCCAACCTCCGCCAATGGACGCAGACGTGGACGACCTACGCTCGTTCGCAGGCGACGGAAGCGGCCCTCTTCATGGTCTGGCCCTTCGTCAACCAAACCGACGGCTTCGAGTTGGTCTCGTTGTCGTATCGCAACGCCGCCACCGCCGCAGGCATCGAAGTCTTTCCGGCCGGCGAGGCGTGGAGCGAAGCGCTCTCCTCGCGCCCGCGTCCTGCGCTCTACAGCGACGACCTGCACGCGACACCCGAGGGTTCGCTGCTCGCGGCGATGGTGATCGGTCGGCGCCTCTTCGCCCTCGATCCGGCGCGCGTGCCGACCCTGCTATCCACCCGCAGCGGCCCGCTGCGCGTCAGCACCGAGACGTTGAACCTGTTCCGCTCGATCGTCGCGGCGATGACTCCCACTCAATTCGATCCCACCTTGCGGCCGGCACCCCCGCCGGTCGCCAACACCGCGGCTTTGCCCGCGCCGACCGGCAACATCCCGGGCGGCAGCTCGGGCACGAATCGCGGAGGCGGCGGCAGCCCGGCCGTCGCCGCCACGCTCGCGCTCGCCTTGCTCCTGCTATCGCGCCGCCACCTCGCCCGGCGCTGACCCGCGTCGTCAGACGAGCGTCGCGTCGAGCGAGATTTCGGCGTTCAACACGCGCGAGATCGGGCAATTGGCCTTCGCCTTCGCCGCGACCTCCTGGAATTTCTCCGGCGCGATTCCGGGGACCTGCGCCTTCAAAGTCAGCCGCGACGCCGTGATCGTCCAACCCTTCGGCGGGACGTTGTCGAAGTTCACCTCCGCGCTCGCGTCGAGCTGCGTCGGCGTGAAGCCGGCCTCGCCCAACGCGGCCGACAGCGCCATCGCAAAACAGCCGGCGTGCGCCGCCGCGATCAGTTCCTCGGGATTCGTGCCGGCGCCGGAAGCGAAGCGCGAGCCGAACGAATACTCCGTGTTCTTCAACGCCCCGCCCGGGGCGGACAGCGTGCCTTTGCCTTCCTTGAGGGAACCTTGCCAGATGGCGGATGCGGAACGTTTCATCCGGCGGACCGTCGCCACATTTCACCGTTTCGCAAGCTGCCGCCCGCTTGCCAGCCCCGGCGCCGCGCCTCAACCTCCGCGCCGTGCGGGTAATCCTCTCAACGCTCCGTCCCTCCCTCGCCGCGCTGCTTCTCGCCAGCGCGGCCGCGCTCCCCCTGTCTGCCCAGGATCAACCGGCCGCGCAGGAATCGACCGCCGAGGAAACCGCCGCCGCCTTCGAGCCGCGCCCGCCGGCGAATTTGCTCGAAGCCCAAATCGAGCTGCATCGCCGCGGCTTCTCGTGCGGCTCGATCGATGGCGTGCGCGGCACGCAAACCGCCGGAGCGTTGCGCGCGTTCCAGCGCAGCCAGCAACTCAAGGAAACCGGCGAACTTGACCAGCTCACGCGCGAGGCGCTGCAATTGACCGAAGAGCCGCTCGGCGAACACACGCTCACCGCCGAGGAGCTCTCCTCGCTGCATCCGGTGCCCGACACCTGGGTCGGCAAGTCCGAGATGGAACGCCTCGGCTACGCCACCGCGCTCGAACTCGTCGCCGAGCGCCACCGCTCCAACCCGAAGCTGATCCGCCAGCTCAACCCCGACGTGAACTGGGATGAGCTCATGGCCGGCGCCGTGCTCAAGGTGCCGAACATCGGCACCGTCCTCCTCGAAGGCCACGCTGCCCTCCTCCACGTGCGTCTCGCCGAACGCGAACTCGAGGTGACCGACCCCGACGGGAAGCTCATCGCGCACTTTCCCGTCTCGATCGCGAAGATGGTGGAGAAGCGCCCCGTCGGACAGCTCACGATCAAGGTCATCATCCCCGATCCGAACTACACGTTCGACCCCGCGGTCTTCCCTGAGTCGGCGGAAGCGCAGACGCTCGACCACAAATTGATCCTCTCGCCCGGTCCCAACAATCCCGTCGGCGTCGCGTGGATCGGACTCGATCGCCCCGGCTACGGCATCCACGGGACGCCGGAGCCGGAAAAAGTCGGCCGCACCGAATCGCACGGCTGCTTCCGCCTCGCGAATTGGGACGCGCGCACGCTGCTCGCGCTGGTCGAAGTCGGTCTGCCGGTGATCGTCGAGCCCTGACCGGCGCTCACATCTGGTCGAGCGCCTGTCCGAGATCCCAGATCAGGTCGTCGGCATTTTCGATGCCGATGGAGATGCGCACCAAGTCGTCGGACACGCCGCTCGCCTTCTTCGCCTCGGGCGTGAGACCGGAGTGCGTCATCGCCGCCGGATGCTGCGCCAGCGACTCGGTGGAGCCGAGCGAGACCGCGAGCTTGATGACCTTCAGCGCGTCGAGGAATCGGAACGCCTCCGCCTCGCCGCCCTTCACGAAGAGCGAGATCAGCGAACCGGGGCCGGTCTGCTGTTTCCGGTAGATCGCGTATTCCGGATCGCTCGACTTGAGCAAACCGAGGAAACCCACGGCACGCACTTTCGGATGCGCGACGAGAAACTCCGCGCACTTCTGCGCGTTGGCGGCCGCCGCCTCGGCGCGGATCTTGAGCGTTTCGAGCGAGCGCGTGAGCAGCCACGCGGTGTGCGGATTCGGCATGCCGCCGAGGCTGTTGCGCAGACCCGCCGTGGCCTTGAGCAGCGCGAAATCATTGGCGAGCACCACGCCGCCAACGACGTCCGAGTGGCCGCCGATGTATTTCGTCGCCGAGTAGAGCACGACGTCCGCGCCGAACTTCGCCGGCTGGCAAAACACCGGACCCGCCACCGTGTTGTCGACGATGATGAGCACGCTACGCCCGTCGGCCGTGCGGTGCGTGGCCGACGCCTCGCGCATCGCGGCGAGATCGGTGAGCTTGTTGTTCGGATTGGCCGGCGTCTCGACGAAGATCGAGCGCGTCTTCGGCCCGAGCAGCGCCTTCGCCTCGTCCACGGCGGTGATGCCCGCGTGGATGAAATGCGACTTGATGCCGAACTTCGTCAGGAACCCGCGCATGAACGTCTCCGTGCCGCCGTAGAGCGGCGCGCACACGATCATCTCGTCGCCCGGATTGTGCGTCGCGAGCAACGCCGTGGCGATCGCCGCCATGCCGCTCGAGAAACTCAGCGCGCCGCGCATGCCTTCCCACATCGCCATGCGATCCTCGAAGATCTCGAGGTTGGGATTGTTGAAACGCGAGTAGATCAGCCCCGCCTGGTGCTTGCCCGTCGGCGCACCGCCCTCGCCGCGCATCCACGCGAAGAACTTCTTGCCGTCCTCCGACTTCTTGAACGCGAACGTCGACGTGAGGAACACCGGCGGCTTCACCGCGCCTTCACTCAGGAACGGATCGAAACCGAGGCTGAGCGCGAGAGTTTCGGGATGCAGACGGGCGGATTCTTCAGGGGTCAGCTTGGACATGCCGCGATGCCATATGACACGGCAACGCGACGCAAGAACGTCCTTCGTTTACCCGCCCAGAGCGAAACTTCCTTCCCCGCCGCCCTGATCGGCGGGCCGCAACCGCACCATCGGCCGTCACTGCGGTATGACATGCCTGCGAATCGGGACGTGCGCCGAATCGCGCTTCCCACGCCGCGGGCAATTTGGTCCATTGCCCGCCCATGCTCCGCCTTCTCCTGCCGCCGAATCTCCCCAGCGCCGCTCCACGCGACGCGATCCCGGTGCGGCTGGAACTCGACCTGAAGGCGGAGCCGCCGTCGGCATTCGTTCCCGCGCTGGCGATTCTCCAGCGCATCGGCGTCACACCCCAACCGGTCTCGTTCGTTCAACTGACCCGCGCGCAGCTCCGCGAACTCGTCAACGCGCTCATCGGCGAGAAAGTCTTCTTCCGCCTCGACCGCCCGAACGACCCGCTGGCGTGGAACGGCCTCGCGCTGCCCGGGGTGAGCGAGCACCTCTCCGAAAAACCCGCCGCGCCCGCGCCGCCACCACCGCCACCGCCCAAGCCGAAAGTCCGCCCTCCGGACTCCACCGAAAAGAAGCCGCTCGCGCCGATGACAGTCGACGGCTCGGAGCACTACCTCGCCATCACCCTGCCCGCGCGCGAATCGGTCCTCCACGCGCCCGCCCTCGAGTTTCTCCAAACCAACCGCTTCGTGCTCGATCCGCTCACGCGCAAATGGTGGCTCCGTGACCGGCACAAAGTCCTCAACCTCCTCGCCACGCACGGCGCCGAGCTGCGCGAGCGCTTCCAGGCCGAGTTCACGCCCAACTACGAGCGCAACACCGCCCACCTGAAAACCGCCGCCATCGCGGCCGAAATCACGGAAGCCGGCGAAGCCTACGACGTCGCTCTCGGCCTCAAGGCCGGCGCCGCCCCCGAAGCCCAGATCCGCGCCGCCGTCTCGACCGGTCGCGGCTACATCGAGGACAACGGCAACATCTACCTCGTCGACCGCGCCCGACTCGCACAACTCGAGCAGGCCCATCGCGCCCTCGCCCAGGAACCCGCCGCCTCGCCCCTCGGCAAGCGCCGCATCCCAAGGGCGCGCGTCGCGGAAGTCTCCGACCTCCTCGAGAAAATCGCCCCGGGCTTTGCCGCGCCCGAAACCTGGCGTGCGCGCAGCGGCGCGTTGCACAATCTCTCGACGCTCGCGCCGGCCCCGATCCCGTCGTGGTTCGCCGCCACGCTGCGTCCCTATCAACAACTCGGCGTCGCCTGGCTCTGGCATCTCTACCGGCAGCAACTCGGCGGCATCCTCGCCGACGAGATGGGCCTCGGCAAAACCCCGCAGGCACTCGCCTTGCTCTCCGCCGCAACCGCGTCGCGCGCCGGTGCCGCGCGTCCGCACCTCGTCGTCGTTCCCGCCTCGTTGATGGAAAACTGGCGCCGCGAAGCCGCGCGCTTCGCGCCGCAACTCCGCACCTTCGTGCACCACGGCACACAACGCCTCGCGGAAAAGGACTTCGCCGCGTTCGACCTCATCCTCACCTCCTACGGCACGCTCGCGCGCGACACGGCGCTGTTCGAGAGCGTCGACTTCGACCTCGTGCTCGCCGACGAGGCGCAGCACCTGAAGAACCGCCGCACGCAGGCCGCGCAATCGCTCCGCGCGCTGCACGGCCGCGGCCGCTTCCTGCTCACCGGCACGCCGCTCGAAAACTCGCTCGACGATCTCCGCTCGCTCTTCGAGTTCCTCATGCCCGGCTTCGTGCCGAAACTGCCGCCCGGCCTGAAACGCGACGAGCGCGCCTTCCACGACGAGCGCCTGCGCGCGCAAACCGCCCCCTACATCCTGCGCCGCACGAAAGCCGCCGTCGCGCCCGAGCTCCCGCCGAAGATCGAGCAAGTCATCTGGTGCGAACCGAGCTCCGCGCAATCGCAGCTCTACCGCCGCCTGCAGGAGGACAGCGAACGCGAGCTCATCGATCTCGCCGCCTCCGGCGCCTCCGAAAACCGCCTGCGCCTCGCCACGCTCACGCAGCTGCTGCGCCTCCGCCAGATCTGCTGCGACCCGCGGCTCGTGCAACCGGCGTTCGGCGCGGACGACTCCGCGAAACTCGACGCGTTCCGCGAACTGCTCGCGGAGTCCATCGACGAAGGCCACCGCATGCTGGTCTTCTCGCAATTCACCTCGCTGCTCGCCCTGCTGCGCGCCGAGCTCGAGGCGCAAGGCGTCGCGCATTGCTACCTCGACGGCTCGATGAGCGCGAAGGCGCGCCAGGCGGAGGTCGACCGGTTTCAGTCGAGCGACGACGTCCCCGTTTTCCTCATCTCGCTCAAAGCCGGCGGCACCGGTCTCAACCTCACCGCGGCCGACGTCGTGGTGCACTACGACCCGTGGTGGAACCCCGCCGCCGAGGCTCAGGCCACCGACCGCACGCACCGCATTGGCCAGACCAAGGTCGTGACGAGCTACCGCCTGATCTGCGCCGGCACGGTCGAGGAGAAAGTCATGGCGTTGCAGGACGCGAAGCGCGCGCTGCTCGCCGACGTGTTCGAGGCGAGCGACGCGGCCGCCGCCCGCCTCAACCTCGCCGACCTGCGCGACCTGCTGAAGTAGTCGCGCGGCGCGCGGGATTTCCCGATTGAGCCAGCGGCGGCGCTCGGCAAATCATGGCCGTAATGCGTCTGCCTTTCACCGTCCTTCTCGTGCCCTTGATTCTCGGCGCCGCGCCGCTGCGCGCCGATTACCCGCAGGAGATCGCGCAATGGCGCCGCGAACGCGTGGAGCGACTCACCGCGCCGGACAGCTGGCTGTCGTTGATCGGCCTGCATTGGCTGCAGGTCGGCGACAACTCCGTCGGCTCCGCCGAGGACAACACCGTGCGCCTCACCGCCGGTGCGCCCTATCTCGGCGTCGTGCGACTCGCCGCCGACGGACGCGCCACGTTCCTCGCCGCACCCGCGTCGCGCACGGAAGTCGACGGCGTCGCTGCTGGCACGCACCCCATCGAGCTGCGTTACGGCGCGGCGAAGCCCTCGCTGGTCTCGGCGGACAGCCTCAGCTTCTTCGTGATCAAACGCGGCGAAAAGGTCGGGCTCCGCGTGCGCGACAGCGCGAGCGAGCGCCGCACGGGCTTCCTCGGCATCGACTATTTCGAGCTCGATCCGAGCTGGCGCATCGAGGCGCAATGGATCGCGTTCGAGCAGCCGCGGATGATTCCGATCACCAATGTGCTCGGCCAGACCTCGGCGATGCCGGTGCCCGGCAAAGCGGTGTTCACGCGCGATGGCAAAACCTACGAGCTGCTCCCGGTGCTCGAGGGCGCGGGCGAGCCGCTGTTCTTCATCATCGCCGACGAGACGAGTGGCACCGAAACGTATGCGGCCTCGCGTTTCCTCTACGCGGACGCGCCGAAGGACGGAAAAGTGGTCCTCGATTTCAACCGCGCGCAAAATCCACCGTGCGCGTTCACGCCGTTCGCCACCTGCCCGCTGCCACCGAAAGAAAACCGCCTGCCGATCCGCGTCACCGCCGGCGAAAAGGTTTATCGCGGCGAGCACCACTGATCCGCTCCGTTTGCCCGGGTTGCGCGTCGGTTGATCATTGCCCGCTTGCCGCCGGGCGGCCGCACCGTAGCTTCGCGCCCGCATGACCTCCACGTCCGCCCGCTCACCGGCGATCAGTTTCATCTTCATCACCATGGTCCTCGCGATCATGGGCATGGGGCTGCTCATTCCGGTGCTGCCGCAGCTCATCGTGAAGATGCAGGGCGGCAACGAGACCTCCGGCGCGCACGCCTACGGCGTCATCGTCGCGGTCTATGCGCTGATGCAGTTCATCGGCTCGCCGATTCTCGGCTCGCTCTCGGACCGATTCGGGCGGCGCCGCATCATCCTCATCGCCACCGCGGGCTCGGCGATCGACTACGTCATCATGGCCAACGCCCCGACGCTCTCATGGCTCTTCGTGGCGCGCGTCATCGCCGGCCTCACGGCGGGCATCATGGCCACAGCCAACGCCTACATCGTCGATGTGACGCCGCCGGAGAAACGCGCGGGCGCGTTCGGCATGCTGGGCGGCGCGTTCGGCATCGGTTTCATCATCGGGCCGCTGCTCGGCGGCGTGCTGGGCGACATCGATATCCGCCTGCCGTTCTGGGTCGCGGCGGGCTGCGCGGCGGCCAACTGGGTGTTCGGCTTCTTCGTGTTGCCGGAATCGCTGAAGCCGGAGAATCGCCGCGCCTTCTCCTGGGCGCGCGCCAATCCCGTCGGTGCCCTGCTTGCGCTCCGGCAGCTGCCGGCCGTGCTGGCGCTGGCGTGGAGCTATTTCCTGCTGATGCTTGCCCAGATGATGCTCTTCAGCACGTGGACGCTCTACACGCTCCACCGCTATGAATGGAGCATGCGCACGGTTGGGTTCTCGCTGATGTTCTCGGGGCTGCTGATGGGCATCGTGCAGGCGACGCTGGTGCGCAAGATCGTGCCCAAGCTGGGCGATACGCGCGCGGTCGTCGTGGGCTTCTGCATTTCGTGCTGCGTGCAACTTTGCTACGGCTTTGCCAGCCAGGGCTGGATGATCTTCGCGATCATTGTGGTTGGCTCGCTCGCAGGCATCTCGGGGCCGGCGCTGCAGTCCTACATCACCAAGCACGTCCCCGCGAACGAGCAGGGCGCCGTGCAAGGTGTGCTCGGCGGCCTGCAGAGCCTCGCCGGCATCCCCGCGCCGCTCGTCGCGACGTGGAGTTTTGGCTGGGCGATTTCGCAGGACGGCGCCGTGCATCTGCCCTGGATTTTCTCGCGCGCGGATGGGGTCGTCACGTGGCTCGCGAACCATTTTCTGCCGCGTCATCCGGGCATCGCCTTTTTCGAGGCCGCCGCGCTGGTGCTGTGCGCGCTGCTGCTCGCGATCCGCGCGTTCCGCAAGGACCACGAACCCATTCTTCACCCGGCGCACTCTTGAATCGCCGCTGCGGGCAAGGCCTAGCGCGCTTCAGCCAAGTTCTGCGCAGGCACGGCTCTTGACCGGGCGGCGAAGTTGCGCAACCTCTCTCTCGCGCCCGAGACGCTTACCGGGATCGTGCGAAAGAACGCGGCCCCGGCGGACCAAGCGCCCCGTCATCGACGCAAGAGCTTCAACCCCGCTTGCCCACCATGACTTGGAAAATCGAGATCACGGAACCACACAGCGGTGAACTCGGAGAGGCGATCGAGCACGCCGATCACGAGTTCGCCATGGAAGAATACTCCTACGAAAAGGGACAACTGCTCGAGGTGTTCGTCCACAGTGCCGATCACGGCCCGTGGCACATCTTCACCGACCTGGACTCCGGCCATCGCTTCAAGATCCCGCCGGAGCGCTATCGCAAAGTTGCCGAGGTGCAGACCGCCTGAGCGGACTGCCACAGTTCTGAGTTTCGTTCCGTTCCGCCGCCACCCGCGCCGCACCGATGTGCGGAGTCGGTGGCGGTTGGCGTTTCAGCCCATCATCTTCGAGTCGCCGCAGGGCGTGCGTTCCTTCGCAGCTTCACGGCGGGCCGCGCGGTCTCGCCGGTCCTCGGCGTGCCGGCCACGGCATTGAAAACCGCTCCGGCCCGCGCTCTCGACCCCACCAAACGAACAGGGCGGGCTCCACGCTGCCCGCCCTGTCGTTTGGTGCGCAGTTACACTGCGCTCAAAGGTTCCCTCCCGTCAAAATTTCCAGCCGTAGCCGACCGAGAAGATCCACGGATCGAGCTTGGCGGTCGTCAGGCGGGAACCGCCGGCCGACACGTCGCTGCGAAGCGCGGTCTTCTTGAGGTCGACATTAAGATAGTGGCCGTTGCCGAGGTCGTAATCGAAGCCGACCTGTCCGGAGAGGCCGATGCTGTTGTGCTCGAGCGCCAGCGGCACGTTCGCGACGGTGAGCTTGGTGTTCCAGATCAGCGTGAAGTTCACGCCGGCGCCCACGTAGGGCTTGAAGGCTTCGGTGCCGCCGAAATGATAAACCGCCATGAAGTGCGGGGGCAGATGGTAGAACGTGCCGAGCTTGCCGACACCGGCCAGCTTGACCTCGTGCTTCTGCGGGATCGTGAGCACCACATGCGCGGACCAATTCGCGTTGAACACATAGTTCACGTCGAACTCCGGGATGAGTTTGCTCTGCACGCTGACCGCGTCGGCCGGGAAGTTGATGCTGAGCGCCGAGAAGGCGTCAGACTTGTCGGCCATACTCAGGTAGGTGGCGCCAACACGAACGTTCCAGCCCGTCTGTTGACCGGCGGCGGAAACGGTGATCAGGAGCGCCGCGAGGGCGCTGCCGAGAATGCGGGGGGTATTGATCAGTGATTTCAACATCCGTGTGAGAGTAGCTGAAACGCGCGCGCGCCGCCTCGCATCGGTTGGTGAACACCCCGCGCAAATTGACTATGCAATTCTTGCGTGCCCTACCCGGGACGGGAGCCCCGGAATCACACAGGGGGCCCCGGCCGCCGCCGGCCGAACTCCGCATAGGCCGCCGCGTCGGCCAGCATCGCATCGAGCGTCGCCACGAATGGCGCGAGTCGCACGACACCGGAAAACACCGCTCGATCGCCGATCGCGCTCTCGACCACGAAAGCCGGCCGCTGCGAGACGCCGAGTGCGTGGAACTCCGCCGTCGTCGCCCGCATGCGCTCCGCGACCTCGGGCGCCTGCGCCCGCGCGTGAAGGCGCGCGGCGTCGAGACCGCTCGCGGCGGCGGCGACCGCCACCGCCACGTCGAGCCGGCCGACAGGCCGCCCTTCGCGATACGCCGCCTGCGAGAGCGCGACGCGCACCTCGTCGCCCGTCACGCCGAGATCACGCGCGGCCTCGGCGACCGCGGAGGCCGCAGGATATCCGCCGGAAGCCGGCAACTCGTAGTAAGTGGATTTCAGCACCACCGGCGACTCCATGACGGCGCTGGAGCGCTCGAGAAACCAATCGTATTGCGCATGGCTCGCGGGAAAATCGGCCGCATCCATCAGGGCAATTTTCCAGTCGAATTTCACCTGGCCTGCATAGCGCCGCTTCAACTCGGCCCAGGTGGGCTCCACCCAGTGGCACCAAGACGAGGTCACTTCCAGATAGTAGGTGATTTTCATGGCGGCAGAGTTGCGCCGCGTTCTCCGCGGTCAACGCCCCGCCCGCCTCGGACCGCTACACCGCCCGCACGACTCATTGGATACATCGATTGCGCTGCGAGGCGCTTTGCCTCAAGTTGCCGTCCGTGCCAGCCGATAAGGGAGCATTGCCTCATTCATTCGTGCGCCGCAACCGCGTGATGCCGTGGCTATGCTCGCTGGTGGCGGGCATGGCGGGGCTGGGCATTAATCAATTCGGATTGCCGATCTTCGGCGGCACCGAACTCATCTTCGGCGGCTGGCTGCCCTTGCTCGTGACGTATGCGTTTGGCGGACTGCCCGGCACGCTGGCGGCGGCGATCGCGTTCGGCCTGACCCCGCTCTCGTGGGGACACCCGTGGGGACTGTTCTGTTTTGGACTGGAGCCTCTGTTCGTCAGCTGGCTGATGCCGCGACTGCGAGGAAGGCTCCGCGCCAGCGCCGCCTATTGGCTGTTCATCGGGATTCCGATGGTCGCCGTGGGCGTCTTCGTGCTGTCGAATTTTCCGTTCCCGAGCAACTGGGCGGTGGTTCTGAAATACCCCGCAAACAGCCTGCTGATGATCATGATCGCCGTGCCGGTCTACCACAGTCCGTGGAGCCGCCGCTGGCTGGGCACGATCACGAACGAACCCGCCCTGCCGTTGCAGCGCGTGCTTTTCCAGCGATTCGGCGTGATCGTGGCCCTCACGATCGCCGTCCTCGCCATCCTCGTCGGCCGCAATTTCGACCAGACACTGCGCAACGTCGCGGAAACCGCGCTCGCGCGCGACGCCAAGGAGGCCGCCCGCGACATCGGCAACGACCTCACCGATCACCGGCGCGCGCTCTCTCTCGCCGTGCGTCAGACCAGCGCGAACGCGACACCCGAGGAACTCGCGCAACGCCTCGAGACGCTGCGGAGCGAATTCGGCGGCTTCCTCACGCTCCTCGCCGCCGACACACGCGGCGAGATCATCGCGGCCGCCCCCGCCACCAGCGCATCGGGCGAACCGCTCGCGCATCGCGGCATCTTCATCACGGACCGGCCCTATTTCCGCGAGCCCATGACCAACGGGCGGCCGTTCATGAGCGAGGTATTTCAAGGACGCGGTTTCGGCGGCGACCTGATCGTCGCAGTCAGCGCGCCCGTGCTCGACGCGCGCGGCCAGCCTACCTTGCTCCTCGAAGGTTCGCTGAAACTCAGCGCGCTGCTGGAATTCAAACCACCGCCCGGCTATCTGCGCGGGCGCAGCCTCCTGTTGCTCGACCACACCGGGCGCGCCGTCGCCGGCAGCGGTGTGCTCGCACACGCTGCCTTGACCGATCTCACGAACGACCCCGTGGTCGTCGCCGGTCGGCGCGCGGGCGAACAAGCCTACGTGGTCGACCTGGCGTCGAGCCAACACGGCCGGGAACGCTACGTCGTCGCCCGCGCGGTCGTGCCCGGTTGCAACTGGCAGGTTTACCTGACGGAGCCGATTTGGAGCACGCAGCGCCTCATCGCCGCCTACTACCTGGCGACATTCGTCGCGGCCGGCGTGGCCGTGGGCATCGCCTTGCTGCTCGCGCGCATCACCGCCGCCGACGTAACCGGACCGCTCAACCGGCTCGTCGTTTCCATCCAGGCGCTCGCGCGTCAGGAAACGGTCGCGCCGTTCCCGACCGAGAATCTGTCGGCCTCGCGCGAACTCGCGGAACTCGGCCTCGCCGCCCATGAGGCCGCGCTCTTGCTCAGCCGCGCCAACCGCGAACTCGCCGTCTCGCTCGACGAACAAAGCAAGACCCACCAGCAGCTCCGCCAGGTCCTGCTCCACCTCGACGACAAGGTCCGCCAGCGCACCGAACAGCTCGAGGAAGCCCGCCAGCAGGCCGAGTCCGCCAACCGCGCCAAGAGCGAGTTCATCGCCAGCACCAGCCACGAACTGCGCACGCCGCTGAACGTCATCCTCGGCATGGCCGAGGTCCTCCTCGAGCGCACGCTCGGCGACCTCAACCCGCGGCAGCACGAGAGCGTCGCCGCGATCGAGGAAAGCGGCCGGCATCTCCTCTCCCTCATCAACGACATCCTCGACCTCTCCAAGATCGAGGCCGGCAAACTCGACCTCGACATCCAGGAGACCGAGGTGCGCAGCACCTGCGAGGCCAGCCTCCGCTTCGTCCGCAACGCCGCGCAACGCAAACAGCACACCCTCGAATTCGAGTGCCCGGCGGACCTCGCGCCCATCGCCGCCGATCCCCGCCGCCTGAAACAGATTCTCGTCAACCTGCTCTCGAACGCCGTGAAGTTCACGCCCGACGGCGGCCGCGTGCGCTTCGAAGTCGTGCCCCACACCGATCCGGCCGAGGTTCATTTCCGCGTCATCGACACCGGCATCGGCATCACGCCCGAGCAGCAAGCCCGGCTCTTCCAACCCTTCCAGCAAATCGACGGCGCGCTCAACCGCCGCCACGGCGGCACGGGCCTCGGCCTCGTGCTCGCCCGTCGCATGGCGGAATTGCACGGCGGCCGCATCACCCTCGAAAGCGTCGCCGGCAAAGGCAGCTGCTTCTCCGTCATCCTTCCCATGCGCGCCGTCGAAAAGCCCGTGCCGCGCGCTCCCACGCTCGCCCCCTCGCCCGCCTACGCCGCCCCGGCCGGCACCCACGTGCTCATCGCCGAGGACAACGACACCAACGTCCTCATCTACCAGCGCAGCCCGATCTTCGCCGCGTGCCGCTTCAGCTTCGCCCGCAACGGCCAGGAAGCGATCACCGCCGCGCTCGCCGACCGCCCCGACCTCATCCTCATGGACGTCCAGATGCCCGTGATGGACGGCCTCACCGCCACCCGCCGGCTCCGCGCCGATCCGCGCACTGCCGACATTCCGATCATCACCGTCACCGCCCTCGCGATGACCGAGGACCGCACCCGCTGCCTCGAAGCCGGCGCCACCTCCTATCTCAGCAAACCCGTCAACCTGCGCGAACTCGCCCGCCACGTCGCCGAGGCACTCACCCGGCCCGCCCAATCATGAAGCCCCAATCCACCATCCTCGTCGTCGACGATGAGCCGCGCGCGCTCGCGCTGCTCCGCAACGTCATCGAGCCCGAGGGCCATCGCGTCCTCACCGCGCACGACGGCGCCAGCACCCTCGCGCTCGCCGAGAAGGAGCACCCGGACGCCATCGTGCTCGACGTCATGATGCCCGACATGGACGGCTTCGAAGTTTGCCGCCGCCTGCGCGCGACCCCCGAACTCGCCACCGTCCCCATCCTGCTCCTCACCGCCCTCGACGATCGCGAATCGAAACTCCAAGGCCTCGAGGCCGGCGCGGACGACTTCCTCACCAAACCCTTCGACGCCGTCGAGCTGCGCATCCGCCTCCGCACCATCTCGCGCCTCAATCGCTACCGCCGCCTCTACGAGGAAACGTCCCGTTACGAGGCGGCCATCACGCACTCGGAAGAAGGCATCGTCCTCGCCGAACTCGACGGCACGATCATCCTCCGCAATTCCGCCTTCACGCACCTCGTGCAACCGACCCACGCGGCGCAACCGAACTTCTTCGAGTATTTCTCCGCCGAGAACGCCGCGGTGCTGCGCCACGACGCAGGCCCGGCCCCCACATTGCGGCCGACCGAAATGGAACTCCTCCACGGCCGGGCCGAGCCCACCATCGTCGAAGTCACCGCCGGGCTCGTGCCGTGGGAACGTCGCACCCTCGTGCAATACCACGTCCGCGATCTCACGGAGAAGAAGAGCCTCGAGGCGCAGCTGCTGCGTTCGCAACGCATCGAGCTGCTCGGCCAGCTCTCCGGCAGCGTCGTGCACGACATGAACAACGTCCTCGCCGCGATCGGCGGCAGCGCCGGCCTGATCGAGCTCGATCCATCGGGCAAGTTCGTGCCCCGGCACCTCGACAACATCAAGAAGGCCGTCCAGCGCGGCGCCGGCATGCTCCGTCAGTTGCTCCACTTCGCGCGCGGCAGCGACGGCCCGCTCGAAACCACCAGCCCGGCGGAAGTCGCCGGCGAGGTCGCCACGCTCGTGAAGGAATCGTTCGGCGGGCACTTCGAGGTCAGCTTCACCGCCGAGCCGGACCTGCCGGCCATCCGCGCCGATTCGACCCAGATTCACCAGATCCTGATGAACCTGTGCGTGAACGCCCGCGACGCCATGCCCGACGGTGGCCCGCTGGAACTCGGCGTGTCCCGACGCACGCTGACCGCCGCCGACCTCGCCGGCCTCGGCCCCGACGTCCGCGCCGGCGACTACGTCGTGCTCTCCGTGCGCGACCACGGCACCGGCATCCCGCCCGAGGTTCGCGCCCGCCTCTTCGATCCGTTTTTTACCACCAAGCCCAAGGGACAAGGCACCGGCCTCGGCCTCGCCACCGTCCTGCGCCTGGTCCGGCGCCACGGAGGCTACGTCCAGCTCGAGACCGAAGTCG
Organism: Opitutia bacterium; assembly: GCA_016217545.1. Lineage (NCBI taxonomy): Bacteria > Pseudomonadati > Verrucomicrobiota > Opitutia > Opitutia bacterium. The sequence continues at coordinate 49,381 of JACRHT010000011.1, forward strand.
GCAAGGGCACGGCCTTCCACTGCGGCTTTCCCGTCGCCTAGCCGGCCGGGCAGGAGGGGACGTTTTCCCTAAAGTTCGTCCGATTTCTCCCGATGGTGGGTAACGGTATCCCTTACCTGTCCGAAGGGCCATGAAATCCTCGCGTATCCTCATAGTCGATGACGACCAGCTCACTCGAGATATGCTCGAGGGCTGGTGCCTGCATTGCGGAGCCCATTGCGTGACCGCCGGTTCCACCGCCGAGGCCGACGAAGCCCTTTCGATCGGAACGTTTGACGCCATCATCTGCGACGTCCACCTGCCCGGCAACCGACAGCTCGGCTGGGTTCGCCAGATCGTCGCCCAAGAAACTTCTCCCGCGGTCATCATGATGACCGGAAATCCCGAGCTGGAATCGACGCTCAGCGCCGCCAACCTCGCCGTGGCCGGCTATCTCGTAAAGCCGCTGAATTTGGTCATGCTGCGCGAACTCGTGATCAGCATCGTCGACAACCGCCGCCAACAGCGCGCGCTGGTCAACCTCTCTCACGCCACGGCCCAGCTGCTCGTCGCCGCCCGCAACAACGACGGCGGGCAAGACGACCAGCTGCAGGACCACCTTCTGCGACTCGCCCAGCAGCTGCAGGCGCAATCGACCGTTCCCCGCACGGGAACACTCGTCGTCCCGCTCCGCGAATCCGTCGCCGAAGCCATTGCCGTCCTCGAGCGCACGAAGCACAGCTTCCGCTCCAAGGACCTCGGCGAACTCCGCCGCCGCCTGCAACAAACGCTCGACACCGTCCGCATCTCCGCCTGAGCGCGACCGGAACCTCCGAGCGGGCGCGGATAAATTCCTGCGCGCATCGGGAATTTCCCTAAACCGTCCGCCCGGGCGGCCGAAATTGAGCGCGAACACATTCGCATCCTTCGCGGGTGCTTGGTCCCCCCACCAACTCACACTCCATGCTCCTGTCCCGTCCTCGGGGCTTCCAAGGGAAGCTCCTGCTCGGTCTTGTCGTTGTCGGTTTGCTCCCCCTGCTTGCGATCTCCGTTTCGGCCCTTCGCTCGGTCGATAAGCTGAACAGCGCGATTGGCCGCACCCACCAAGGCTTCAGTCACGACGCGATTGCGATGATCGATCGCAATCTCTTCGAACGCTACGGCGACGTCCAAGCCTTCGCGCTCAACCACGCCCTGCGCGACCGCTCGCAGTGGCACCAGCCCGGCGCCACCCGCAACAGCATCGCCGCCGCCATGAACGGCTACGTGCGCCTCTACGGCTTCTACGCCCTCACGCTCGCCGTCGACCTCGAGGGCCGCGTCATCGCGGTCAACGACCTCGACCCCGCCGGCAAACCCATCGACACCGCGCCGCTCTACCAGCGTAATTTCAAGGACGACCCTTGGTTCGCTGCCGCTCTGCGCGGCGATTTTCTCAAGAGCCGCACCCTCGACGGCACGCACGTCATGGGACCGTGGTTCGACGACGACGTCGCGCGCCTCAACGGCAACGACGGCTTCGTGCTCGGCTTCACCGCGCCGATCAAAGACGAAACCGGCAAAGTCATCGGTCTCTGGCACAACCGCGCCAACTTCTCCTTCGTGGAGGAGATCCTGCTCGCCGGCCACGCCGAGCTCGAGCGTCGCGGCTACCAATCCGCCGACCTGCGCCTCCTCGACGGCGAGGGCCGCGTCCTCGCCCTCTACGATCCGCACGGCAGCGGCGAGAGGGAATTCCGCCGCGATCGCCAGATCGTGCTGCGCGAAAATCTCGTCGCGCAAGGCATCGAAGCCGCCCGGCGCGCCAGCCAGGGCGAGTCTGGCGTCACCCGCTTCGTCCCGCCCGGCGAAGAGGAGGAACACGTCGCCGGCTACGCTGGCTCCACCGGCGCCCTAGGTTTCCCCGGCCTGCATTGGTCCGTCATCACCGCCGTCAAAATCAGCGAAGCCGACGCCGAGATCTCCGCCACGCGCCGGGCGCTCTGGATCGTCGCCGCGATCAGCGTCGCCGTCCTCGCCGCCGCCGCGCTGCTCATCGCGCGCTCCCTGAGCCGTCCCGTCCTCGCCGCGCTCGAACAAATCCGCGGCGGCACCTCCGAGATCTCGTCCGCCGCGCATCAACTCTCCGGCTCCGCCGAATCGCTCGCCAAGGACTCCAGCTCCCAAGCCGCCGCCCTCGAGGAAACCGCCGCCGCCCTCGAGGAGATGTCCAGTCTCACCAAGCGCAACGCCGAGATCGCCCAACAGGCCCAAGCCGCCGCCACCGCCGCGCGCGCCGCCGCCGACACCGGCGCCGGCCAGATGAAATCCATGCAGGAGGCGATGCTCGAAATTCAGGGCGCGAGCGACGAAATCACGAAAATCCTCAAGACGATCGACGAGATCGCCTTCCAGACGAACATCCTCGCGCTCAACGCCGCCGTCGAAGCCGCCCGCGCGGGCGAAGCCGGCGCCGGCTTCGCCGTCGTCGCCGAGGAAGTCCGCGCCCTCGCCCAACGCTCCGCCGTCGCCGCCCGCGAAACCGCCGAGCGCATCGACGCCTCGCGCGGCAAGAGCCACCAAGGCGTCGCCATCTCCACCTCCGCCGCCACCAGCTTCTCGCGCATCCAGGACGAAATCCGCCGCCTCGACGAACTCGTCGCCGAGATGGCCACCTCCTCCCGCGAGCAAAGCCGAGGCATCGTCGAAGTGAACAGCTCCGTCACGCTCATGGACAAGGTTACCCAGGCCAACGCCGCCACCGCCGAGGAAAACGCCGCCGGTGCCGAGGAGCTCAACTCCCAAGCGGCCACTCTGCGCCAAACCGTGAGCCAGCTTTTCGTGCTCATGGGCGGGCAGCGTTTCCGTTCCGAGCCCGCCGACGAACCGGACGCTCCCCACGCGGAACCGACCGTGTCCGCCGCCACTTCGCCCCACTCGCCGGCCGCCCTCCCAACCGTCTGACCTGGCGGACTTTCGCCTAAAGCTCCGCACCGCGCGGCCGATGACCGAGAGATAGCGTTGCGGTGTGCCCCAGCACGACCGCCAGATTCGGGCTCGCTTCAGGCGCGCAAGGATCGGGAGCGACGCTTGGGCACGTTCTCGTGCCGGCCCGTCGCATCCCTGATGAAATCTCTGTCTCTCGCCCAACGCATCTCCCTTGGCTTCGCCGCCGTCATCGCAGTCACGCTGATTCTCGGCGCCATTTCGCTGAACCGCTTCTTCGCGGTGTCGTCCGCCGGCACCTACCTCGCCACCGACCCGGTGCCCGGCACGGTCGCCATCTTGAAGATCAACGCCGAGTTCGAAACCCAACTCGGCCTGCTGCGCGAATACATCTTCACGCCCGACCGCCCAAAGATCGCCGGGGAATACAACGAGCAGGTCGGCCGAGTGAAGAAGGTGCTCGCCGCCTATGACGTCACCATCACCGCGGCGGACGATCGGGCGATGTTCGACGAATTGACGAAGGACTACCGCGAATTCTCCGCCGCCGCCGCCGAAATCATGACGATGGTCGATGCGGGCCGCGCGCAGGAGACGCTCAAGACGATCGACGAACGCCTTGAGCCGATCTTCGAGCACATGGAAGCCCAACTGGCGAAACTCATCGCGTTCAACGAATCGAATCTCTCGAACGGCGTCCGCAACATCACCGAGACCGCGGCGAGCGGAAAGAAATTCCTCGTCGGCGGCATCCTCATCGCGATCGCCGCCGCGATCGGCATCGCGTGGTTCATCACCCGCTCCACCAACCGCGCGCTGCACTCCATTGCGGAGCGTCTCGCCGCGGGCGCAGAACAAACCGCCGCCGCCGCCGGCCAGGTCTCCAGCTCCTCCCAATCCCTCGCCGAGGGCGCCAGCGAACAAGCCGCCTCCCTCGAGGAAACCTCCGCTTCGCTCGAGGAAATGTCCTCGATGACGAAGCGCAACGCCGACAACGCCGGCCAGGCCAAGGACCTTTCCTCGCAGACTCGCGCCGCCGCCGACACCGGCGCCGCCGACATGACCGAGATGAAGTCCGCGATGGACGCCATCAAACTCTCCTCCGGCGAAATCGCGAAGATCGTGAAGACGATCGACGAAATCGCCTTCCAGACAAACATCCTCGCGCTCAACGCCGCCGTCGAAGCCGCCCGCGCGGGCGAAGCCGGCGCCGGCTTCGCCGTCGTCGCCGAGGAAGTCCGCGCCCTCGCCCAACGCTCCGCCACCGCCGCAAAGGAAAGCGCCGGCAAGATCGAGGACTCCGTCAACAAGAGCGAACACGGCGTCCGCATCTCCGGCAAAGTCGCCGATTCGCTCCAGCAGATCGTCGATCGCGCCCGCCGCGTCGACACGCTCGTCGGCGAGATCGCCTCCGCGTCCTCCGAGCAAAGCCAGGGCATCGTGCAAGTGAACCACGCCGTGTCGCAGATGGACAAGGTCACCCAAAGCAACGCCTCCGCCGCCGAGGAATCCGCCGCCGCCGCCGAAGAGCTCAACGCCCAGTCCGCCGAGGTCCAGCACCTCGTCCACGAATTGCTCCAGCTGATCGGCGGCCAGGCTCGCGACAACGGGAAGTCGCAGACTTCACACTCCGCCGCCGCGAAACCCGCCGGCGCGCCTCACCGCGCCCAGCGCCCCGCCCACACCGCGGCGAAGCTCACCCGCCACACCGAGCCGGCGCACGCCGAGGCGTTCATCGACGGCTGATCTCCAATCCGTTTTCCCGCCGCCTTCGCCTCTTCCTCCACGCCTGCAATGTCTCTCTCCCACTCTTCCCACGCCCACGCCGCCCACGCAAAGCCGGCGTCTCCCGCCGGCAAGCCCATCCCCGCCGGACACGTTGCCGTGGTCTGTCCGGCCGGCTTCAACGCCACGAGCACCAAGAACGTCGACCCGAAGAAAGCCGTCTACGCGCGCGTCATCTACCGGCCGCATTGAGCCACGCTGCGGCGCTGCGGTGCACGCGAGGCCGCCCTCGCGGCTCAGGGCTTTCCGCCGAGCAGTTTCTTGATTCCCTCGCCGGCCTTCTGCGCAGCCTCCTTCGTTTTTTCCAACGAAGTCGCGCCCGCCGTGCCGGCCACATTGCCAAGCGCCTGCGCGGTGCCGCTCACGATGCCGCCCAACACCGAGCGCATGACGGCGCCCGCCGCCTGATCCGGCGTGATGCCGCCCTCGGCTGTGCCGAGATTGTCGATCGCGATCGGCGGGAGCGGCACCGGCACCGCCGCCGGTCCCACGCCGAGGCGCGCCACGCCATTCGTCAGGCGAAATTTCTTGATCTCAAATTTGATCGGTTTGCCGTCCTTCGCCACCGGCTCCTTCGCGTCCTTGCGGCCGGAGAACTGCTCGATGTTCTTCAGCAGGTCCTTGATGTTGCTCGAGACGATCTTCGTCTCGTAGAGAAATTCCGGACCGTCGATCGTGATTTCCTCGATGATGATGTGGTCGCCGAACAGCGACATCGGCTGGATGTCGACGTGCACCTTGCCGAGCTTGAAGGCATCGCTGTCCGACCAGCCCTTCGGATTGCCGACCGCGAGGCCGTGGAGCGTGCCCGAGCCCGTGAGGGGCGAGATGGAGGCGCTGGCCAACTGCACCTTCGTCTGGGTGAGCCGCGGCCCGAAGGCGTTCACGCCCGCCTTGACGATGGAGCCGAGGAAGAACATCGCGCCGACATAGAGCACGACGACGAGCAGGAGGGCGATCAGCAGGAATTTTTTCATGGCGGTGGAGATTGAACAAATCCCACTCACGCCCCGCCGCAAGCCGCGACGTCGGCCGCTCAGATCGCGTCGGCCCCGGTCGCGTCGACGAGGCGATAGCCGCCGGGGACCGTGCGGATCCAGCGCGGATTGCCGGAATCGTCGCCGATCTTCTGCCGCAGGCGCCAGATGTGCGTGTCGACCGTGCGGGTCGCCGCCGTGGACGAGTAGCCCCAAACCTTCTTCAGCAATTCATCGCGCAGCACCGCGCAGCCGTGGCTGGCCCGCAACTGCTCGATCAACTTGAACTCGATCTGCGTCAGCGCGAGCGGCTGCCCATCCTTTTCCGCGGTGCGGGCGGCCAGGTCGATGCGGACGGAGCCAAGCTGGATCACCTCCTGTTGCTTCGTGCCGCGGGCGCGGCGCAGCACGGCATTCACCCGCGCCAGCAACTCGCGCAACGCGCACGGCTTGCTCACAAAATCGTCCGCACCGCTGCTCAGCGCGCGCACGATATCGTCGGTGCCGTCGGCGCCGGTCAGCATGATGATGCCGCCGCGAAAGCCGCGATCGCGCAACTCCTGGAGCGTGCGCCAGCCGTTCTGCCGCGGCATGTCGATGTCGAGCAGCACAAGGTCCGGCGCGATGCGGTCCGCTGCCGCGACACCTTCCTTGCCGTCGGGCGCCTCCGTCACGGTGTAGCCAGCGCAGCGCAACGCCTCGGCGGTCGTCTCGCGGAGCACCGCGTCGTCATCGATAAGAAGCAGGGAATTCAAGGCAGCCCGATCGTTGAGGGTGAAAATCGTCGCGGGCCCACGCGAGTTAAGAGCTTTGTGACAAGCTCGTGACACAGGTTGTCCGCGAACGGGCCGCTATTTCGAGTAGATTTTACCGCGCGCCTCTGGCGTGCGACACCCCTCCCTCTCCCGTCGCCATGAACTCCGGCCTCTTCGCCATCGCTTGCTGCGTCCTCTCCGACGCGACGCCGACCGCGGTCAGGTCCGCCGAACACGGAACGGTCTCGACTTTCACTCGCGCCGAAGGAGCGCCGCGCGCGGGCATGTTGCACGGCGAGGCGCGGGTGTCGTCCGCCACCGCGCTGGTGGACTCTCTTTTTCTCTCCGGTGCCGCATCGGCATCGGACCAATTTGCCTGACAGGGGCAATGCAGCACCCGGTCGTCGGGGGACACCGGGTGCTGCCCTCCTGTCGGGGGCAATCTCACGCGCAAAGACCGCTCGGAAAGCGCGCATCCGGACTGCGTCCGGAGAACGGCCCTGGCCCCGAGCAGAGCCGAACGACACTAGCCGCCACCCGCATTCGGAAACAGCGACGACACTATTAGTCCCGTTACAACTTCGCCACTACACTGGGCGGGAAACCGCGCCGATCAAACAGAGAGAATCGCCCGCAAACACGGGAGATCGTCTCAACCCCAACCCCACGGACCTGTCATGAAACTCGGAACCAAAATCGTGCTCGCGAGCACGGTCGCGATCCTTCTCACCGTCGCGAGCGCGCTTTTCGTTCAACGCAGCATCATCCAGAAGCAGGGCGTCGACATGACGCTTGAGACCATGCGCGCCGCTGTGGTCGAAGCGGAGAACGTCCGCGAGAGCATTTCCAAACTCGGCGAGGGCGGAGCCTTCGATCGCGCCAAGCTCCTCGCCGAATACAAAGCCTCCGGCGATCTTCGCGGCTCCACGCTCTATCGCACCATTCCCGTCGTCGCCGCGTGGGAAGCGGTCGCGAAGGCCGCCAAGCAGGCCGGCTTCGAATTCCGCGTGCCGAAGAACAGCGCCCGCAATCCGCAGAACAACCCCACGCCCGACGAAGCGGACATTCTCCGCCAGCTCGAGACCGGCACCCTCGCCGAATACATCCGCGTCGATCGCGCCGCCAACGAGATCGTCTACGCCCGTCCGATCAAACTCACGCAAGACTGCCTCGCGTGCCACGGCGACCCGGCGAAGAGCGCCAGCGGCGACGGCAAGGACTTCCTCGGTTTCCGCATGGAAAACTGGAAGGCCGGCGAAGTGCACGGCGCCTTCGTGCTGAAAACCAATTTTGCCCACGTCGACGAAGTCGTTCGCGCCGGCATGCTCCACAGCCTCGCGTGGGTGCTGCCCGTCACCGGGCTCATGGGCTTGTGCTTCTACGCACTCAACCGCCGGCTCGTCGTCGCGCCGCTTTCCGCTTCGATCGCCAGCATCCGCGCCGCCTCCGAAGAAACCAATTCCGCCGCCCACCAGATCTCCGTCGCCAGCGCCGGCCTCGCCAGCGGCGCCAGCGAGCAGGCCGCCTCGCTCGAGGAAACTTCCGCGTCGCTCGAAGAGATGTCCTCGATGACCAAACGCAACGCCGACCACGCCAGCTCCGCGCGTTCCACGGCCGGCACAGCCCGGCAAGCCGCCGACGCGGGCCACGAGCGCATGCAACAGATGCAAGGTGCGATGCAGTCCATCGAACAAGCCACGCAGGACATCACGAAAATCCTGAAAACGATCGATGAGATCGCGTTTCAAACGAACATTCTCGCGCTGAACGCCGCCGTCGAAGCCGCCCGTGCGGGCGAGGCGGGCGCCGGTTTCGCTGTCGTCGCCGAGGAAGTCCGCGCCCTGGCCCAACGCTGCGCCACCGCCGCCAAGGAAACCGCCACCAAGATCGACGACTGCGTGCAGAAGAGCCACCACGGCGTGCAGATCAGCACCGACGTCGCCGGCAGTTTCGACGAGATCCAGAAGCACGTTCGCCAACTCGAGGCGCTGATCAGCGAGATCGCCACGGCCTCGACCGAGCAAAACACCGGCATCCAACAGGTAAATTCCGCCGTGTCGGACATGGACCGCGTCACCCAAGGCAACGCCGCCCACGCCGAGGAGACCGCCGCCGCCGCCGCGGAACTCGACGCGCAAGCCCAAGCGCTCGATCGCGCCATTTCCGATGTCCGCCGCGTGATCGGCGGCGATATCGAAACCGACGCCACCCGCCACGCGCCGCAGAAAAACCCTCCCTCCGCCCCTCGTTCCGGCGCGCCTGCGGCGCATCAGCCGCGTCCGAAGCCGGACACGCACTTTGTCTGAGCGACCAGGGCCAATCGGCAGAATCGCTTAAACTTCCGCGCCTTTCGGCCGATGTCCTGACTGGCCCATCATGCAAGATTCCGCCGCCACCTCCTCTTCGCCCTCACCGGCTCCCTCACCATTCGATGAAGAAGAGGTCGTCGCCATGAGCGCCTCGCACATCGTCATCCACGCGCCGAAAGGCCGCTACATTACGATCATGTGCCCCGTGGGTTTCTCGCCGGGCAGCGTCGAAGGCATCGGCCTCGATAAACCGCTGTTCGCGCGCGTCCGCTACCTGGCCTGCTGATTTCCGGCCCGAGCGCCGTTTTCCGTCTCGTCACGCCGTCGCTCACCCGCGGCTACCCGCGAGACCCTGCCCGACACTGACGGCTTGCCACGCCGCCGCGCGGGCTCTCTGTAGGTTGCGCAACGTCCACGCGTGCGCACTCGGCGTTCGCCTTGGCCGTCGCCCGTCCTCCGTCCTCCGTTTTCCGTCTCCGAAAAAATGGCATCCAATTACACCGAAGCCAGCATCAAGACCCTCAGCTCCCTCGAGCACATCCGCCTGCGCCCCGGCATGTATATCGGGCGCCTCGGCAACGGCACGCACGCCGAAGACGGCATCTACGTCCTGCTCAAGGAAACGATCGATAACTCGATCGACGAGTTCACGATGGGCGCAGGCAAGAAGATCGAGGTCGAGATCGACGAAGAGCGCCGCCACCTCCGCGTGCGCGACTACGGCCGCGGCATCCCGCTGGGCAAGCTCGTCGACTGCGTCTCCATCATCAACACCGGCGCGAAATACGATTCCGAGACCTTCCAAAAAGCCGTCGGCCTCAACGGCGTCGGCCAGAAGGCCGTCAACGCCCTCGCGCTGAACTACCGCGCCCAGGCCTTCCGCGACGGCGAGACCAAGGTCGTCGAATTCGAGAAGGGCAAACTCAAGTCGCAGTCCAAGGTCACGAAATCCGACGAGCGCAACGGCACGCTGATCGAGTTCACGCCCGACGCGCAGCTCTTCGGCGCCGACTTCCGCTTCCGCCTCGAGTTCATCGAGGACATGCTCTGGAACTACGCCTTCCTCAACCGCGGGCTCACGCTCACGCTCAACGGCAAACCGTTCCGCTCGGAAAACGGCCTCAAGGATCTCCTCACCAAGGAACTCTCCGGCGAGCCGCTCTACCCGATCATCCACCTCGAAGGCGAGGACATCGAAGTCGCATTCACGCACGGCAACCACTACGGCGAAGAATATTGGTCCTTCGTCAACGGCCAGCACACGACCATGGGCGGCACGCACCTCGCCGCCTTCCGCGAGGCGCTGGTCGAGACCGTGCGCAACCACTTCAAGAAGGACTTCGACGCCGCCGACGTCCGCCAGTCGATCGACGCCGCCGTCGCCGTCCGCGTGCAGGAGCCCGTCTTCGAATCGCAGACGAAAACCAAACTCGGCTCCACCGACATGGGCCCGAAAGGTCCGTCGCTGAAGGAATTCGTCGGCAAGTTCATGCAGCAGTCGCTCGACGTCTACCTGCACAAGAACCGCGAGGTCGCCGAAACCATCAAACGCAAGATCGAGGAGAACGAACACGAGCGCAAAGAGCTCGCCGGCATCCGCAACATCGCCCGCGAACGCGCGAAAAAAGCTTCGCTGCACAACCGCAAGCTCCGGGACTGCCGCCTCCACCTCGGCGACCGCAACGAGCGCGCCGAGCAAAGCACGCTCTTCATCGTCGAAGGCGACTCCGCCGCCGGCTCGCTCACCTCGTGCCGCGACGTGCAGACGCAGGCCGTCTTCGCCCTGAAGGGCAAGCCGCTCAACACCTACGGCCTCTCGAAGAAAGTCATCTACGAGAACGAGGAATTCCACCTCCTTCAATCCGCGCTGAACATCGAGGAAGGCATGGACGGCCTCCGCTACAACCGGATCGTCATCGCCACCGACGCCGACGTCGACGGCATGCACATCCGCCTGCTGCTGATCTCGTTTTTCCTCCAGTTCTTCCCCGACCTCATCCGCAACGGCCACCTCTTCATCCTCGAGACGCCGCTCTTCCGCGTCCGCAACAAGCGCAAGACGATCTATTGCTACGACGAGCGCGAGAAGCAGAAGGCCATCGCCGAACTCGGCGCCGGCCACGAGATCACGCGCTTCAAAGGCCTCGGCGAAATCTCCTCGGGAGAGTTCAAGGACTTCATCGGCGAAAACATCCGCCTCGAGCCCGTGAATCTCAACCACCTCTACAGCTCCGAGGAACTGCTCGCGTTCTTCATGGGCAAGAACACGCCCGAGCGGCAGGACTTCATCATCGACAACCTCCGCGTCGAGAAGGACCTCGTCGAGGTCTGACGGACGCAAAGCTATCAGCCCTCAGCTCTCAGCATAAGCTGAAGCGCGGCCGCAGAAGGTAGGGCGGGACCGCTGGGCCCGGCGCGTGGGTGGCAACACGTTCCCGGCGGGCCCAGCGGTCCCGCCCTACCTCACGGCAACAACCCTTCCAGCCCCGCCGCCGCGAACTTGCTCCGCAACTCCGCGAGCGCGCGCCGACTGGCCGTGAGCGGCGACACCGGCACATCGAGGTGAAAAACCACTTCATCGTCGCCGCAGCGCTCGATCTTCTTCACCCGCGCGAGATTCACCAGCACCTGCCGGTGGATGCGCACGAACTGCGCTTCGGGCAACGTCTCCTCCCACGATTTGAGCGTCCGCAGCACGAGCAGCGTCTGCCCACCTTCGAGCACCAGCTCCGTGTAGTTCTCCGCCGAACGCACGGCGCAGATCGACGTCACCGGCACGAACCGCGTCGTGCCGTCCGTCTTCACAAAAACCCGATCTTCCATCGTGAGTCGCTGGCCGGCCGAGGCCGGCGCGGCCACCGCCGTCGGCGCGGGCGCGACCGCGAGTGTGCGCGCCTCGCCGAGCCGCTGCAGCGTCGCCTTCAGCCGCGCAGTCGTCACCGGCTTCAGCAGATAATCCAGCGCGTTCACCTCGAACGCCCGCAACGCGAACCGATCGTAGGCCGTCACGAACACGATCTGCGCGCCGGGCTTCACGCTATCGAGCAGGTCGAAGCCGCTGCCGCCGCGCAGCTGGATGTCGAGAAACACCAGGTCGTAGTCGGCGCGCCCGAGCAGCGCGCGCGCGTCGTTCATCGTGCCCGCCTCGCCGACCGCCTCGACGAACGGATGCGCCGCGAGCAGGCGCCGCAGCTCCAGCCGGGCCAGCGGCTCATCATCGATCAACAAAGCGCGTCGCACGTTGCTCATCGTGGGTCAGCGCGCTTGCGCGCGCGCGAGGCTTCGCTCTGCGGGGCGATTTGTCGTCCGGTTCTTCATTCGTGTAAATTCGTGTTCATTCGTGGTTCAACTTCGTCGCCCCGCGCGCCCGCTCACACCGGCGGATTCGATCCCACGCGCGGCTTCATCGGCAGCCGCAGCCGCACGCGCACCCAGCCGTCCTCGGTCACGATGTGCGGCCGGCACGCCGGCCCGTAGTAGCGGGACAACCGCCGCCGCAGATTCTCGAGTCCGATGTGCGTCGAATCGCCGTTCATCGCCGAGGGCGCGGTGAATTTCTCGCCGATCCACGCGCCGGTGTTGGCGATCTCGCAGACCAGAATCTCGCCTTCGACCTTCAGGGTCACGGCAACCTCGAGCACGTTCGGGCTCGTGCGCCCGCCGTATTTGATCGCGTTCTCGATCAGCGGCAAAAACAGGAATTGCGGCACCGGCACCGTGCGCGCCTCGGGCGCCACGTAGACGCGCGTGAGCAATCCCTCCTGCCAGCGCGCGCGCTCGATATCGAGGTAGGCGTGGAGCATCTCGACCTCCTCGGCCACCGTCGTCATGCCGTCGCCGCCGCGCGTGAGCGTCCAGCGGCAGAATTCCGACAAGCGCGTCACCATCTCGCCGGCCGCCTCGGCGTTGGCGTAGACGAGCGCGCGGATCGAATTGAGCGAGTTGTAGAGGAAGTGCGGGTTGAGCTGGTAACGCAGCAGCTCGAGCTGCGCCTTCTCCTCGGCCAGACGCGCCGCGAGCTTCTCGTCCTGGTCGAGCCGGTGCAACCGCTCGAGTTCCGCGTTCTTGCGCGCCAGCTCCGCCGTGCGCTGCGCGATCACGTCCTCCAGCCGCGTGCGCTCCCGCAACAGCCGACGAATGCGCCAGCGGATGTAGGCGAACAGCGCGAGCGAACCGAGCACGAGGTAAACCGCCACCGCCCACAGCGTCTGCCACCACGGCGCGAGCACCACGAGCGGCACGCTCACGGGCACCGTCCAACGTCCGTCGCCCGTGCGACCGCGCGCCTCGAACACATAGCGCCCCGGCGGCAAATTCGTGAACACCCGCTCGCCGCGCGCCTCCACTTCCGTCGCACCGTCGCCGAAGCCGACGAGCCGCGTTTCGTAGCGCGCGTCCGTCTCTCCCGCCAGCCCCGGAGCCGCGAAACGGAATCGCACCGTCGCGCTCCCGGGACCGATTTGCAGCGGGCCGTCGCTCGCGAGCGGCGCCCTGCGTCCGTCGCCGAGCCCGATCTCGCGCAACGTCGTCGGCCCGAGCGGCGCGGGCGCGCGTTGACGCCATTCCTGCAAATCGATGCGCAGGTATTCCGCCTGGCCGAGCACCCAGAGCACCTCCCGTCCGTCGACGCGATCGAGGTAGAGCGACGCCTTGCCCGCGAGTCGCTGCATGTCGGGCAACGGCACGGGAATGAACACTCCGTCGCGCACGCAGCCGAGTTGCAGCGCCGCCGCCGGATCGATCGGGCCGCCCGGCATCGCGAGCACCCAAAAATCCCCGCGCCCGTCCTGCGCGATCGCGCGCGCCGTCAGCGTGCCGTCGGTGAAGGCTTTGCCGAAAGCCGTCTCCGCCCGGAAGCGCTTCGTCTCCGCGTCGAAGCGATACAGCCCGCGCGGAGTGATGAACAGCGGCGCGCCGGCGACCTCCGCCACGCCGATCCCACCCTCGCCGACCGGCAGTCCGGCCTCGCGACCGTAATTCACCGCGCGCGGCTCCCCGCCGCCCGGGCCGGACGGAAACTCCACGCGCCACACACCTTGATTGTCCGTGCCGAGCCAGAGCGCGCCGTCGCGATCCTCGACGATCGAGTTGCCGCGCACGTCCCGCGTTCCGCCGATTTGCTGCCACTCCGCACCGTGCCGCTCCCAACGATACAGGCCGCGCAGCGTCGCCGTGTAGGCGATGTCGCTCGAAGCGCGCGTCACGGCGATGGCGAAAATGTTCGTGACGGACTTGATCTTGCGCGCGGTGCCTTGCGCATCGATCTCCCACAACCCGCCGAGCGCGCCCACGAGCAGCGTGTCGCCCGCGGGCTTGAACGCCCAGATCTTGTCGTCGATCGGCGACCAGCGGGCGAAACGCGTGATGCCCCCCGGCACCGCCGCCGGCTCGAGCCGATTGAGTCCCTGCGCGCCGCTCGCGAGCAGGCGCCCGTGCCAGCGGAAAGCCGCGGACGAGGCGTGCCGCCGCAAGCCGTTGGCCGCGCCGAACCACGTGTAGGCGGGATGCACCTCCGCGCGCGCCACGCCCCACTCCGAGCCGACCCAAAGCACGTCGCGCTGGTCGTCCGGCGTGAGGCTCGTCGCGGTGCTCGACTCCAACCCGGTGTCCTCGTTGAGCCACGCCTGGAAATTCAGCTGCGCATCGAGCAGCACCGCGCCGCCCTGCAGCAAGCCCAGCGCATAGCGACCGTCGCCGAGGCGCACGCCGCTGTAGAGGCGCTTGGACTTGAACAGCTCGTCGAGCGGGTGCGGCTCGAGCGTGAGCTTCCTGCCGTCCCAGCGGCCGAGCCCCGCCACCACGCCGTGCTCGCCTTCGAGGCCCATGAGCCAGCCGCCGCGCGGATGCGGCACAGCGAAGTGCGGAAAGTAGTTGCCGAGCTTGTCCGCCGGATCGCCGAGTTCCTCCCATTTGCCGCCCTCGACCGGTTTCATCCAGCCGCGCGTCAACGCCACGAGCAGATGGTCGCCGAGCCAGAACGACAGCACGATGCCGCGCTCGCCGGTCAGCCAGTAGTCGAATTTCCCATCGCGCCACCGCAGCAGCGCCGTGTTGCCCTGGAACCAGATGCCTTGGTCGGTGACGTGCACCTGCCACAGCGTGCCGAGATCGCCGGCCTCCTTCGGCACGAGCGCGCGCAACGAGTGAAACGTCCGGCGCCCATCCGCCCCGCGCTCGATGCGGCCGAGTTCGTTCACGCCCGCGACCCACACCGTGCCCGCCGCGTCGACCCCGAGTCCGCGCACGTAGGCGCCGCTGGGCACCGCGATCTGGCGCCAAGTTTGCCCATCGAATTCGAGCACGCGATCGAAGTTGCCGAACAGCACCGTGCCGTCGGGCGCGACCGCGCCATCCCAGATCTGGTTGAGACCGCCGTTCACGCGCGGCGGAAAATTGCGCACCAGCGGCAATCCCCGCTCGCGATCCGGTTCCGCCCGCCCGCCCGCCGCACTCACGAGCGCGAGCGCGAACGCGAGCAAAGTCGGAAGAGCGAAACGTGGGCGCACGGCGTCAGAAAAACGAAACGATCTCGCAGGGCGAGCCGGTTCGCGCCGCCGCCCACGGACGGGACGGCGGCGCGTGCTCAGCTGACCGGCATGAGCAGAAATCCTCGCAGCCCGCCGTCCTTCAAACCGGTGCCCGCGATCCAGCCCGCCGCGTTCACGGCGACCGCTTTTTGCAGGAGCCAGCCGGGCGCGGCCTTCACGTAATCCGCCAGCGCGCGCATGCCGTCGGCCGGCGTCCAGCGAAACGCCTCGCGGCGTCCGTTGTCGTCCATGTAGCGCCCGACCACGACGCGCGCGTCGTTGGCGGCCAGCGCTTCGCTCTGGTGGCTCACGCTCGAGTTCAAATCGTAGGTGCGACCGCCCTCGTGCAGGAACGCATGGATGTTGCCCTGCGGCGTCATCAGCCGCCCGCACACACGACCGCCCGGCGTCAGCGCCGTGCCCCACAGGCCGCCGCCGGTCTCGGGCTTGATCAGCGTCACCGCGTCGCCCCACCACAGCGCGATCTGCGACTGCGTTTCGAAGAGCCCGCACGCGCAATTCGCCAGCACGGTGCCCGAGTCGTTCAACGCCATCGCCACCGCGTTGCCGCCGGTCTGCACCGGCATGAAGCGCGGCTCGCCACCGTCGTGGAGAAAAACGCGCCGGCGCACGCGACCGTCCGAAACGAAGGTCACGTGGCCCGCCACTTCGCCGACGTTGTTCACGCCGGCCGCGCAGCTCTCGGCCTCGGGCCAGAACTCCGCGCCGAAGCCGTTGCGATGCGCCGCCCACGCGTGGAGCGGACCAGCGCCCGCGCGCCGCTGACCGGCGAGCAGGCCGTTGCCGCTGAGGCTCGTCACCGGCACGCCGCCCGCGACGCTCGTGCGCTCCACCAGCGCGCCGTTGTCGCGCACGAAGCCGCGCACCGCGTCGGGCTTCACGACGCGCTCCGTCGGGTGTCCGTAAAGCGCGACCTGCCCCGCGTCGTTCAGCGCCACCGGCAGCAGCGGCACGCCGGGCGCGAGTTCGCCGAGGTCTTCGAGCCGATAAGCGGCCGGATGCTCGGCCAGACGTTCCCGCGGGGACGTCGAGGCGAAGGGCGGATGGGAGGTGACCGCGGGCATCGGGATTGCCCGGCAAACTGCGCTGCCACGCGCGACTCACGACTGGCGATTGACCAACGGCCCGGCGGGATTGACCAGCGGCGAGGAAGCCACTCGCCGGGAGCAAATTAGTCCTCGTGCCGTCTGCCGATTTTCCCAAGTTTCGGGATTCAATCGGCAAACCCCGCGCGCCGATGTTCAGGAGATGAAAGTCGAACAGCTGCTTTTTACCCCCGCCCAGGAATGGTGCCCGCACCACGGCTCGCTCGCCGGCGTCGCGCCGCAATTCGTGCTCGTCTTCGGCGAACGCGCCCTGCTCACCGCGCCGAACCTCGCCGGGCTGCGCGCGCGCTTCCCGTCCGCGCGCCTCGTTTGCTGCTCCACCGCCGGCGAAATCGTCGGCACGGAAGTGCATGTCGGCTCGCTCACCGCCACCGCCGTCGCCTTCGAGCGCAGCGAGGTGCGCTGCCTCTCCACCACCATCGCGCAACCCTCCGACAGTCGCGCGTGCGGCGCCCACCTCGGCCGCGAACTCGCGCGGCCGGACCTCGCGCATGTCTTCGTGCTCTGCGACGGCGCGATCACCAACGGCAGCGAATTCGTCGCCGGCCTCGTCGCGCACCTGCCCGCCGCCGTCAAAGTCACCGGCGGCCTCGCCGGCGACGGCGATCGTTTCGAAAAAACATTGGTCGGTCTCGACGAACTCCCGACCGATGGCCGCATCGTCGCACTCGGTTTCTACGGCACCCAGCTGCGCGTGCACTACGGCTGCGAGGGCGGCTGGTCGTCCTTCGGTCCCGAGCGCATCGTGACGCGCTCCGTCGGCAACCAACTCTTCGAACTCGACGGCCGTTCCGCGCTCGACCTCTACAAGAGTTACCTCGGCGACCAGGCACGCGGTTTGCCGGGCACCGCGTTCCGCTTCCCGCTCAGCGTCCACCCGATCGGCGCCGCCGCGCCGGTCGTGCGCACCATTCTCTCGATCGACGACGCCGCGCCGAGCATGACGTTCGCCGGCGACATCCCGATGGGCGCGCGCGTGCGCTTCATGCGCGCTTCCTACGAGGACATCATCGACGGCGCCGCCCGCGCCGCCACCGCCGCCCGCGGCGACGAACCGGAACTCGTGCTCTGCGTCAGCTGCATCGGCCGCCGCATCGTGCTCGGCCAGCGCACCGAGGAGGAAACCGAACTCGTCCGCGACGCCGTCGGCACCCGCTCCGTCATCACCGGTTTCTACTCCTACGGCGAACTCGCGCCGCAGGGCGACGGCGCCTGCCAGCTGCACAACCAGACGATGACGATCACGTCGCTGTCCGAAGCATGACGCCTTCGCACCGCCTCCTCGCGCGCCAGATGCGCAAGCATTTCGGCGACGCTCCGCCGGACGACCCGCGGCTGGAGGCGTTCCTGCGCGCCGTCGAGAGCGCCTACGAGCAGTCCGACGCCGACCGCCAGCTGCTCGACCGCGCGATGAAGCTCAGCTCCGACGAGCTCAGCGCCGCCGTCGAATCGCTCCGCCACCAAAACGCCCTCGAGCACGACGTGCTGGAGAAACTCCGCTCCTCCATCCGCGCCCTCGGCGCACCCGACCTCGCCGCCGCCCACGGCAGCAACGACGTCCTCGAACTCGCCGCCGTCATGCAGCAGCTCGTCGCCGAGCGCAACGCCAGCAAGGCCGCCCTCGAAGCCGCCAAGGAGGCCGCCGAGTCCTCCAGCCGCGCCAAGAGCGAGTTCCTCGCCGTGATGAGCCACGAGATCCGCACGCCGCTCAACGCCGTCATCGGCTTCGCCTCGCTCATGGCCGACGCCCCGGAAGCCGACCACCGCGAGCACATCGACATCATCCGCCGCAGCGGCGAGCACCTGCTCGCGCTCATCAACGACATCCTCGATTTCTCCAAGATCGAAGCCGGCCACCTCGAACTCGCCGCCGCGCCGTTCGACCTGCCGCAACTCTGCCGCGACGCCCTCGACTTCGTGCGCCAGCCGGCCGCCGCGAAGCAGCTCGCGCTCGTCTCCGACGGCATCGAGGTGCTGCCCGCCCGCATCGTCAGCGACGCCGCGCGACTCCGCCAAGTCCTCACGAACCTCCTCAGCAACGCCGTCAAATTCACTGCGGCCGGCCGCGTGATCTTGCGCGTCGCCACCACGCCGCGCGGCGCCGGCTGGTTGCTCCGCTGCGAGGTCATCGACACCGGCATCGGCATCAGCGCCGAACATTTGCCGCGCTTGTTCCGCGCGTTTTCCCAGGTCGACTCCTCCAACGTCCGCCAGCACGGCGGCACCGGTCTCGGCCTTGCCATCAGCCGCCGCCTCGCCGAACTCATGGGCGGCACGCTGGAGGTCGAGAGCACGCTCGGCGCCGGCTCGCGCTTCATTCTCGAGCTGCCCGTCGGACGCGTGGCGGACGCGGCGCCCGCCGCTCCCGTTGCGGCCGTGACTGCGGCCGCCGGCGTGTTGCGCATCCTCGTCGTCGAGGACAACGAGAACAACCGCCGGCTCATGCGCCTCGGCCTCGAAGCCTCCGGCTACGCCCCGGTCTTCGCGCACGACGGCCGCGCCGCCCTCGCCGCCCTCGCCCGGCCCGACGACTTCGACGTCGTCTTCATGGACCTGCAAATGCCCGAGGTCGACGGCTTCGGCGTCGTGGCGGAATTGCGCCAGACCGTGCCGCTCCTTCGCCCGCCCTACGTGATCGCGCTCACCGCCAGCGTGCGTCCCGAGGATCGCGACCGCGTGCTCGCCGCCGGCATGCACGAATTCATCGCGAAGCCCGCGCCCATTTCGGAAATCCGCGCCGCCCTCGTCCGCGCCCGCGACTGGCTCGCCGCGCGCGCCGGGTAGCCCGCGACCTGCGTTTGGCGGCTTGTCATCGCGAGGTCCGTGAAGCGGCCCTTGGCGATCCAGCTGCCCCCGCCTCCCGTCAACCGACCGCTTGACGGCCCCCCGCCCGCCCCAGCAAGTTCCAAGGGCCAAGTCCCAAGTAACAAGCCCCGAGATTTCGGCTTCCGTCTTGTTACTTGAGGCCTGTCACCTCCCACTTTCTCCCCGCAGATGTCCAAGAAGAAACCGTCCAAGAAACCCACCGACCAAGCCGAGCTTCCGCTCGACGCCGCCAGTGCCGCCGCCGCTGCACCGGAGGACAGAGGGCAGAAGGCCGCAGACGGAGATTCGAAGACGGAAACCGCTTCATCCGGTCCGTCCTCCGCAATCAGTCCTCCGTCCTCCGCATCCGCCCAGCCCTCAGCTCCCAGCTCTCAGCTCTCAGCTTCCGCAGACGCCCCGCGCCGCGCCAAGGGCGAAAAGGTCCAGGACGAAACCGCGCCGCTCGCGAAAGCCTACCGCAACTGGTTCCTCGACTACGCCAGCTACGTCATCCTCGACCGCGCCGTCCCGCACCTCGACGACGGCCTGAAACCCGTCCAACGCCGCGTGCTCCACACGCTGTGGGACATGGACGACGGCCGCTTCCACAAGGTCGCCAACGTCGTCGGCGCCACGATGAAGCTGCACCCGCACGGCGACGCCTCCATCGGCGCCGCGCTCGTCGGCATCGCCCAACGCGGGTGGCTCATCGAGCCGCAAGGCAACTTCGGCAACACCATGACGGGCGACGAAGCCGCCGCCCCGCGTTACATCGAAGCGCGCCTGACGCCGTTCGCGCGCGAAGTGCTCTTCAACCCGAAGACGACGACGTGGCAGCTCAGCTACGACGGCCGCGCCAAGGAGCCCGTCACCCTCCCCGCCAAGTTCCCCATCGCGCTCCTCGAGGGCGCCGACGGCATCGCGGTCGGCCTGTCGACGAAGATTCTCCCGCACAATTTCAACGACCTCTGCCGCGCCGCGATCAATCACCTGCAAGGGAAAACCTTCCGCATCCTCCCCGACTTCCCGACGGGCGGCACCGCCGACTTCGCCGAATACAACGACGGCGAGCGCGGCGGCAAGGTGAAGGTCCGCGCCAAGATCGAAGCGCGCTCCAAGTATCTCCTCGCCGTCACCGAACTGCCCTTCGGCGTCACCACCGAATCGCTCATCGAGTCGATCCTCGCCGCCAACGCGAAGGGCAAGATCAAGATCAAGCACGTCGACGACAACACCGCCGACTCCGTCGAAATCCTCATCCACCTGCCGCAGGGCTCCGAGCCCGAGAAGGTCATCCAGCAGCTCTACGTGTTCACCAGCTGCCAGGTGCAGCTCAACCCCGCCGCCTGCGTCATCGTCCGCGGCGAGAACGGCGAGGACAAACCGCAGTTCCTCGGCGTCCGCGAAATCCTCAAGCGCTCGGTCGACGCCACCAAGGAGCTCCTCAAGCGCGAACTCGAGATCAAGCTCGGCGAACTCGAGCAGCAGTGGCACTGGGATTCGCTCGAGCGCATCTTCATCGAGAACCGCATCTACCACCGCATCGAGAAATCGAAGACGTGGGAAAGCGTGCTCGAGGAAATCCGCACGGGCTTGAAGCCCTTCGTGAAGACGCTCCGCCGCGAAGTGACAGACGAGGACATCACGCGACTCACCGAAATCCGCATCAAACGCATCTCCGCCTACAACCGTTTCCAAGCCGACGAGGCCATCAAGAAAATCGAGGACGGCATCAAGGAGACCAAGGCCAATCTCAAGAACCTCACCGGCTACTCCGTCGCGTGGTTCGAAATGTTGCAGGAAAAATACGGCAAGGGCATCAAACGCCGCACCAGCTACGACGAGATCGAGCAGATCGACGCCTCCGCCGTCGTCTCCGCCAACCAGCGCCTCTACGTCAACCGCGACGACGGCTTCATCGGCCTCAACTGGCGCCAGCACGAATTCGTCACCGAGTGCACGATCCTCGATAGCGTGCTCACGATCATGGGCGACGCCTCGCTCAAGGTCACGAAGGTCGCCGACAAGGTTTTCATGGGCCGCGACATTCGGCACATCTCCATCTGGCCG
The DNA here is from genome assembly GCA_016217545.1 of Opitutia bacterium. Classification (NCBI taxonomy): domain Bacteria; kingdom Pseudomonadati; phylum Verrucomicrobiota; class Opitutia; species Opitutia bacterium. Next base: position 70,640 of record JACRHT010000011.1, read on the forward strand.
AAGGACGGCGACCAGAAGTTCTACACCATGGTCTACCGCGACGGCCCCGACGGGAAGACGTTCGCGAAGAAATTCCAGATCGGCGGCCTGAGCCGCGACAAGCTCTACCCGCTCGCCAAGAGCGAAGGCTCGAAGCTCGTGTGGCTGCACGTCGCCGACAAGGAGAAGGACATGCCGAAGAACATCCACGTGAGCCTCGACGGCCGCAGCGGCGCCCGCGTCCGCGAACTGGACTTCGATCTCACCTCCATCCCCGTCAGCACCCGCACCTCCAAAGGCCTCACGGTCACCAAGTGGGCCGTGAAGGAAGTGAAGCCGAACGATCTGGAGCTAAAGTAAGCCGCCCGCGACCTTCCGGTAGCCCGCGATCTCCGAGCGCGGGTGCCGCCTTCCCTCAGCGCGCCCCAATCCGACACGTTTCTCGCCCGCGTGCAGAGCGTCACCAGCTGCACCGCGAAGCGCGACAAATACGACCGCTATCTCGCCGCCGTATTTCTCACACTCGAGGGCGGCACCGAGACCTTCCTCAACAACGCCTTTCCCACCGCCGGCCACGCCGTGGTGAAACGCGCGCGGGAGGTTAACAACAGGGGCTAGTGATCACCCTTAAACAATTTCGTCGCTCTTACTCAGGTTATGCGAAGCACAGAGGAGCTGGATGTTCTGCGGGTCAGTTGAAGAGCCACCCTTTGACCAAGGAATGATGTGATCGAAGTGCAGGTCTTTGGAAGTGCCACACTGCGCACACTTGCCCCCGTCGCGTTTCCAAACCTCACGTTTTACCGCCGTAGGTATCATTCGGCCCGGGTTCGGCTGCGCAGGCACTGGCTGCGTATCATCTTCTTCTCCCAGAACCGCAGTCAGCTTGAACTTAAAGACCTTTCTTTTCTCCGCTTGCTCAACCCACGCATCTTCTAGGTGAAACACGCCATTGTAGGACCAGATGCCGTCCTTGATTTTTTCATAGACTCGCACGCGTTCCGGGACGCGCAAACCAGCCTTGAACGCCAACGCTGCGCTCTTGAATTTGCCATTCTCAGTTGGGCGACCCGTCTTCGTGAATTCGGGCTGATCCACCAACTCCGGATACTTGCAGTCCGCCGTCTTGTTCTCGTTGTGTCCTTCGTAGATAAGCACGCGTCCGTCTTCTTCAACACGATCGGCGTAGGGGGCATTTGGTCGCACAGACATCAAGATCACCGAATGCTTCCCGTGCAGCCGGAAGTTCATTCCTCGCTGCAAGCTCGTGCCCTCTTTGAGGCACATCTCTGGGTATGAGATGATCTCGTAAGCCATTTCAGCTTTCCGTTCCCAACAACCAACCCACCGAGACGCCCAGCGCCGCAGCCAGAGCTTTCACCTCAAAGTCCGAAACGTAACGGCTTCCCGCCTCGAGTTTGGCAATTCCGGCTCGATCAATGGCGACACCTCTCGCTGCGAGCTTTCCAGAAAGCGCGTCCTGCGAGAGCTTCGGTTTGAGCGCCAGCCGAGCTTTTTTTACCCGCCTCCCGACGAGATTATTGTTCTTTTTTGGAACACCCACTCGTCCAGGTTACCAGGTCTCGACTTGAATAGTGTTCCATTTTGGAACACTGAATCAACGTGCAAGAATTCCGACAGCCTACCCGGTCTGCCTACGCGATATTCACTCAAACAATCTGCGAAGGACTAGTGCCAGCGTGGTATAACGAGAGTGACCTTCCAATCATCTACGACACTGAAGTCGATGCTCAGCGTGAAATCGCGGACACATTAATGGAACAACTGAGACAGTTCCTTGCTGGTGAACGAGAATTCAACGATGCCATCGCCATCGACGACTTCATTCTTCCGGTCGATGTTTGGCCCGACGGCAGCATCTCCACAGAAGACGGCAGCACGTTTGGTAGGCGCAGCTGAGGGTTACGGCATACGTCTACAGCTGCCCTAAGCACGCGACCCAACCCCTGAACAACGCCGCGTTTTGGGCCGCGGGCAACATGGCTCGTGACCGCCGCGTGAACCGCGAACTGCGCACGTTGGGCTGGCGCGTTGTCCGGATTTGGGAACACGAACTGACCCGCCGGAACGAGCGCCGGCTGCCGGCCCGACTCGCGCGCCACGGCCTTCGTCCGCGCCCCGCCGCGCGGGAAACCGGCCCCCGCACGCTGAATCTGTTGCCAGCGCCGAAGCGGCCCCGACGGGGAACCCGTCGTCGCCGCCATCAGCCGCGCCCGTATCGCCGCGCCTCGCCGAGCTTCGGGTGCTCCGGCGGTTGCAGCCAGCCGCGCGCGGCGCGCACGAGCCACGGCATCAGCAGCCACGTCAGCAACACCACCACTCCCGCCGCCACCGCGCCGGCGAACAGCACCGCGGGCAATGTCGCGCCGAGCAGCGGTTGCAGGAGCGCGCGCACCGCGACCGTCGCGGGCCACACCGCCGCCCAGGTCAGCAGCGCCATCTTCCAGCGCGCCGGTGCGCTCCGCGGCGAGCGGAACCACGCTTCCATCCCGTGCAACTGCCGCGAGGTCCAGTCGTCCTCCGCAAACGGCGCCACCGTCTTGTTCCACTCCTGAAACAGCGGCGACGCATAGAACGCATCGCGATCGCGCGCGCTCGCGAACGTCCGCAGGATGCCGAACTCCGTCGAGCCCGACCCCGGCGGCGGCACGATCATGCTCGCGCCGAGCACGCCGTCATGCGCGAAGGAGCTTTGGAAAAAGCTCCGCAGCGCGTCCTGATACTGCGCCTCGCACCCGGGCCGCACCCGGCGCGTGATCACCACGTGGATCGGTCCGCTGTCGTCGCTCGCTGTCGCTTCAGTGTTCATGGTTCATTCTTCCCCGAGGAAGAACGCCAGCCTAACCCCGCGCTCCGCCCGAAGGGAAGAACGCAACCGCCGCCCGCCGCGCCGCTGAGCGCGGCACGGCGCCGAAAATTTCGCTCGCCGGAGTAATCTCGCGGCTTGATTCGCCCTCGCGCGCTGTCTTCGTGCCGCGCCACGGGCCACTGCACTTCACGGTGCGGCGGCCCGTTTTTCTTTGTCCGCCAACCCACGTCCCCATGTCCACACCCACGCCTCCCCTCCCCGCTCCGCTCCCGATCCCCGCGGATCTGATCGTCGCCGGCTCGTCCGCGATCATTCCCCTCCACGCCGTCCCGATCGGCGGCGGTGGCTACAAGCTCGGTTTGGTCGTCCGAGCGCAAGACGCCCAAGGCAACCAATCCAACGATCTCCTCTTCGAACTCGATACCGGCGGACAAGGTTTCTGGATGGCGCCGAGCGGCCAGATCCCGACGCCCGCGCTCGAGGACTGCACGCTGCAGATTTCCTACACCAGCGGCATCGAATACCAGGCCCAGCCGGTCTCACTCACGCTCAGCTTCCCGGAAGCGAACACACCCTTGGCGGCGACGGCTGTCGTCGGACTGGTCGGGAAGGTCTCCGGCAAATACGACCAATTCCCGATCTTCCAAAAGCTTTACGGCGACTTCGGCGCGTCGCTCCAAGCCTACACCCAGCAGGGCCAGCCGCAGCTGCTGACCGTGCTCGCCCAACTGCCCGCGCCCTACAATACCGGCTTCATCGTCGACATCGGCCCCTATCCGCCAACGGCGGACCAAGGCGTGCAATCGCCACCGCGCGTGATCGTCGGCCTCACCGACGCGTTGCGGCAACAATTCCCGAACACGGTCCCGATGACCGCGCAACCGCCCTACATCTCCGGCCCGGCAGCCGCGCCGATCGCCACGTTCGCCGAGACGCTGATCGAAGCCCAGCTCAGTGTCGGCGGGCAGACCGTGCCCGAACCCGTCGCCGTCGTTTTCGACACCGGCGCAGCCCACACGATGATTCACAAGGGCAACGTCGTTACGCCGAGCTACAAGCCGCTCGTGGGCGACCAGATCGCCCTTGTGCCCTCCGCGAATCCGTCGTTCGCGGTGCTCAACTTCACCAACAGCTCGCCACCGAGCGTCGCCGGCTGGGCCACCCAGGGCGCCCTCAACATCCCCGCCGGCTACATCAACACCGGCCTGAACCCGTTCTATTCCTCGCCGGTCATGTTCGATCTCGCGAACGGCCTCGTTCGCTTCCCCGCCACCGTCAACTTCTGACCCTCCGCCCCTCATGCCCACCATCGTCCAAGTTCCCCTCACGCATTCGCCCTTCAACGGCACCGACGCCGGCAACAGCTACAACGTCACGCTCCAGGTCTCGCCCAACGCGCCGCAACCGGGCCTCGTCCACCCTTGCCAGGTCGACACCGGCTCGTGCGGCATCGTGATTCCCGAATCCGTCCTCTACGTCGACGGCGTCCTCGAAAAAGGACCGCTGCCCGGCGTCACGCGCGGCGACCCGATCACGATCCACTATCAGCCGTCGCAAAATTCCCTGACCGGCTACCTCTACACCATCGCCGAACTCGCCGTCGGCGCAGGCAACGGCGCGGCCGCCTTCATCGCCCGCAACGTCACCGTCGTCGGCGCCGACAACGCGCAACCGGGCGAGGGCATGATGGGCGTCGGCTTCGGCCGGCCGTCGCAGTTCGGCACCAACGTGTTTCTCAACGCCCCGGGCATCAACCCGTCCTACCTGCTCACCACCGAAGGCATCTGGCTCGGCTACACCGCCGACACGCTGCCCAACGCCGCCGAGTTCGCCTTCCAGAAGCTCACGCCCGGCGACGCGCCCGCCACATGGATCACGCCCGCCGTGCAGATCACCTTCCAGCCCGCCCACGCTCCGGCCCAAACCTACAGCGGCACCGCGCTCCTCGATACCGGCGTCAACTTGATGATGCTCGGCATCGGCGTGCCGCTGGACTTCCAGACGGTTTCCGGCGCCCAAATCACGCTCAGCTGGCCGGGCACCAGCGGCGGCTCGATCCTGAGCTACGCGCTCACCGTCGGCTCACCCGTCGCGCCCGACAGCATGACCGGCCCCTACAACGTCATCAGCGCTTCGATCATGCAGCCGAAGACCTTCCTCCCGATCCAGCCGCCCAAATCCGTCGCCGCCGCGCCCGCGCCCTTCGTCAACACCGGCATCAACGTCATTCGCGGCGCCGATTTCTTCTTCGACGCCAACGCCGGCCTCATCGGCTTCCGCTTGAAAACGCCCAACGTCGCCTGACGCGCGCCCGCCGCCGGCCAATCACCGCGCGTCTGCTCCGCCGCGCGCCGTCGCGCTTTTCTCGTCAAGCCGCACGGCGCGTGCGCCGATATACTCCGTGTCCGCCGGTTCTTTCAGGAAACTCATCAGGCATACTATCCCATACATGCCGCTGCGATCCGCTCGAGTAGTCCCACTCCCACCGCGGAGCTTAACGGTGACGAATGCCGATCGCTAGGGCTTGGCCACCGAATTGGTCATCACGCCTGAAAGTCCGGCGGACAATTTATTCTCCGCGCTGAAGCCACGCGCCATCGCACCGCGATAGATCCGCCCCTCGTCCTCGGTGCCCCGTCCTCCGCGCTCCGCCTTCCGTCCTCCGTCTTCAGTCTTCCGCCCTCCGTCCTCCGACTTCAGGCGTGCGTTTCTCCGGCGGCGTGCTTCGCTCTCCAGCGCCCCACCACCCCATGAGCAGCTCCGCGCCCCTGAGCTCGTTTCGTGTTCGTCCGCGTTTTTCCGAGACGGTCCCCACCCATCGCGACGAAACGAAGAAACTGATCCTCGCCTCGCTCGCCCGCGAACCGTCCGGGACGTTCGAGCTGCGGCCGTTCGATGAATTCGTCGGCATCCACATCGCCGAGGGAGACCGCCGCTACTATTCGCCGCGCCTCATGCTCAGCCTCTACGACTGGCCCGAGGGCGGCACGCTGATCGAGGGCACGTTCGGCCCCGAGATCGAGGTCTGGTCCATTTTCCTCTACGGCTACATCGGCACCGGCATGCTCGGCACGCTGTCCGCGATCTATGGTGGCGCACAGCTCTTCATCGACCAGGAACCGGCCGCCTTCTACGTCACCGGCGCCATGGCCGTCGTCGCGTGCGCGCTCTACCTCGCCGCGCAACTCGGCCAGAAATTCGCCGCGCACCAGACGTTCAAGCTCCACGACGCCTACGAGCGCGCCATCGCCCCGCTCCGCGCCGGCTTCGCCTCCTGACCGCCGCGCCTCCGGGCTTGGCAGGACCGCGCGACTTATTTCGCCGCTGCGCGGCAGCTGAACTTCCTCCCGGAATTCCCCCAACGCACGCTGGCGGCGGCGATGGCCGACTGAGTTCGCGCCACGCCGTGCCGCGCCGCCGCCCCGTGCCGCGCGTGCTCACGCCCGTTGCGCGACGAAAAACACGTGCGCCTGCGGCCATTGGTCGAACTCGAAGTGCCGCAGCGTCGTGCCCGCCTCGCCCAGCGTGCGCAGGATATTCGGCACTCCGGGCGCCGCGTGATACAGCGGCACACCGTGGCAGGGATTCGTCACCTCGTTCGGCTCGTCGAGACCTCCGCTGGTGAAGATCAGGACGCCCTCCGGCGCGAGCGCGGCGCACAGTTTCGCCACGACGCCCAGCTGCCGATCGAGCGGCACATGCCAGATGCTGTCCCACGCCGTGATGAAATCGTAGGCGCGCGGCGGCACCCATTCGCAGATGTCCGCATGGTGAAACGTCGCGTCCGGCTCGGCGCGCCGGGCGAGCTCGATCATCCGCGCCGAAAGGTCGACGCCCTCCACCGCGAATCCGCGGCGCCGCAGGAGCGCGCGCAACCGGCCGTTGGCGCCGCAGCCCAGATCGAGCGCGTGGCCGCCGCCCGCCTCGCGGAACGCCAGCGCCCGCTCGTGCGCCGCGATGCCGTTCGCCGCGTGAAAGTCCGGCCCGATCCAATGGTCGCCAATGCGATCGTAGACGGCGGCGGTTTCGCGTGGCTCCATGCCGGCGACAAAAACCCCGCCGCGCGCCGACGCCAAGCGTCTTCCCGCGAAATTTGCCGTGCGCCCGCGCGCCGCGCGTGTTTGGTGAACCCCGCATGCCGAAAGGTGCCCTGCCCTCCTCCCGCCCGCCGCTCGCGCGGATGCTGCGCATCCACGAAATCCTGCAGGACGGCCGGCAGACCAACTGCACCAAGCTCGCCGAGCAGCTCGAGGTTTCCACGAAGACGATCATGCGCGACCTCGCGTTCATGCGCGACCAGCTCGACCTGCCCTGCGAATACGACGCGCAGACCTTCACCTGGCGCTACGCCTACCCGGTGAAGAATTTCCCGACCGTGCAGATCAGCGAGGGCGAGCTGCTCGCGCTACTCGTGGCGCGCAAGGCCCTCGAGCAATACAAGGGCACACCCTACCACGCGCAACTCGCCCACGCCTTCGACAAGCTCTCCGCCGGCCTCAACGACCGCATCAGCTTCTCGCCCACCGGCACGCTCGGTAACATCTCCTTCCACCAAGCCGGCCTCGGCCGCTCCGACCTGAAACTCTTCGAGCGCCTCTCGCGCGCCGTGAACGAGTCGCACGAAGTCGCGTTCGACTACCGCAAGCCCGCCAGCGCCGCCGTCGAGCAGCGCCGCGTCCAGCCCTACCACCTCGCCAACCGCGAGAGCGCCTGGTATCTCGTCGGTCACGATCTCGAGCGCGATGCGCTGCGGACGTTCTCCCTCGCGCGCATGCAGGCGCTCACGGTCACCGAGCGGCGCTTCGAACGCCCGGCTGATTTCTCCGCCGAGAAATTCTTCGGCAAAGCCTTCGGCGCGTTCGTGGGCACCGGCGACTACCGCGTCGTCGTGCGCTTCACGGCCGCCGTGGCGGACCAGATTCGCGAGCGCTTCTGGCACGAATCGCAGGAAACGCGCGACCTGCCCGGCGGCGCGGTGGAGTTCACCGTGCAGCTCGGCGGCCTCGACGAGATCGTGCGCTGGCTGCTCGGCTGGGGCGGCGACGCCGAAGTCGTTTCGCCCAAAGAGCTGCGCGAACTCGTGCGCGCGAAAGCCGACGCGATCGCGCAACGCTACACGGCGCGGCGCGGCCCGAGGTAGCCCGCGACCTCCGGGCACCGGCCCGCATTCGCCCGCCTCAAGGTAGGGCGAGTCGTCCCGACGAGCCGCCCCGCGAAAACGTAGGCGGTGGCGTATTTCCGCGCCCCACGCGACACGGAGTCATCTGGGACTCAGGAACTCAGAAATCAGGGCCACGTGCACCGCCGGCCGCCGATGCCGTCCTCCCGATTTCCTGAGTTCCCAATCGAATCACCCCGCTTACGCCGCGAGCGGACGCACCATCGCCGGCACGAGTTCCGAGAACATCGACGGCTTGCGCCCCGCGGGCAGCCGACGGCGCACCGGCGCCGGCTTCGGCCCGAGCGCGACCACCAGCCGCTGCATCAGCAGCTCGATGCGTTGCGCCGAGATTTTCCAGTCCGCGCCGGTCGGGTGATACCACTCGAAACCGAACGACACGCTGCCATGGCCCGCGCCGTAGCTCACCACCGGGTGACCCTCGACTGCCAGCTCGTGGAACAGCTCGATGCCGCTCGTGAGCAGGCGCTCCTCGGCGAGCGAGATGAAGCACTTCACTTGCTGGCCGTGCGGGCGACCACTGAGCGACAGGCGAAATTCGCCGTCCTGGCCAACGTGGATGAGTTCGTCGAAATCCTCCTGGGTGCGGAGCCCGAGGAGCGACAGGGCGGAGCGGCATTCGATGAGAGGAGAGCGGAGGGAGATCGTGTTCATGGGTGGATTTGTAGCTCCACTCTAGCACCCGGGGTCGGACACGCGCCGTCCTACCCTGCAACATGCCGAAAAAAAAGCCGCCCGAGTCTGCACGGGCGGCGACGAATCTATGGAGGCTCATCTATCAGGCTGACACACGGGGTCGCCCGGTAGGGGCGGTTGCCCTCAACCGCCCTGGCTCTCATTCCAAGGGCCGTTGGGGCAACGGCCCCTACCTCGCTGCCGTCAGGGCATTGGGCGAGACACAATAAACCGCGTCAGAACGCGAAACGCACGCCGGCCGAGACGTCCCGGCCCGGCAGCGGCGCGATGTCCTTCAGGAACGACGCGTGCACGCGCGCCGTGGCGTCGTTGAGGTTGGTGCCCCGGAGAAAAAGCTCCGCGTGGATGCCGCCCAGCTTCACGCGCCGCGTGATGGAGGCGTTCACAAGCGCGTAGCCCGCCGTCGTCGTCTCGTTCTCCGCCGTGCGATCCTGCCGGCCCGCCGTGCGCACCTCGGCCGTGAACGCCCACGGCCCGGTGACCCAGTCCGCCGCGACGCCGAAACGCGACGGCGGGATGCGCGGCAGCGGGCGATCCGCATCGAGATTATCCGCGCGCACGGTGTCGGCCGTGAACCGCAGTTCGGCGCGCGACGTCTTCGTCTCGAACAGATGCGTCGTGAGTTCAAGTTCCGCGCCGATGAAACGCGCCGCGCCCTGCTGGAAGCGATAGATCGGCAGCCCCGTCGCCGCATCGTCGGTGCCGGTCGCCTGCTCGAAGATGAATCCGTCGAAGCGGTTCGCGAACACCGTCACCGCGCCCGTGAGGAAACCCGCGCGCTTGCGCAGGCTGAGGTCCACGCCGTTCACCTTCTCGGGACGCAGCGTCGGATCGCCCACTTCGAACGCCGCCGTGCCGACATGCGGGCCGTTGGCGAACAGCTCCTGCGCGTTCGGCGCGCGCTCGCTGCGCGTGACCGAAATCGCGAGCGCGTAGTCGTTGGGCAGGCGCCAGACGGTGCCGCCCGAGAATCCCACCAGCGTGTCGTCCCGGTGCGCGAAGCCGCTGGCGGCGTCCGGCGCGATTTTCTGCTGCTCCAAGCGCGTGCCGAACTCCCACGTGACGCTATCGCGCCGCAATTCCTCGTAGAGGAAGAGCGCACGGTTGGTCGTCACCGACTGCGGCAGGAACGCCTCCTCGCCGATGGCCTCGAAGTCGCTGCGCGAAGCCTGCAGCCCGATCGCGCCCGTGAGCGGACCGACCGGTGCATGCAACAGCTCGAGGCGGCCTTCGTAGCCGCGATTCTTGAAGACGGTGCCGACGTCCGCGCCCTCGAATTCGGTGTGCTGGTAGTCGGCGACGCCGAGCTGAAACTTCGCCGCGCGCAGCCACGCCGTCGGTTGCAGCAGTTCCGCATGTGCGTCCCACCGGCGCTGGCGCAGCTCGATGGTGACATCGGGCTCCGCGACCGTGCCGTAGCGGGAGTTGAGACCGCTGTAAGACGCGCCGACGTGCCCCGCCGCGCCGTTCTCGCCGAGGAAGCGCGTCAGGCCAAAGCCCGCGCCGTCGCTCTCGGTCGCGCTGTTGATCAGCGTGCCGTGCGAGATCGGTTCGCCCGCGGCGGCCATCTCCACTCGCCGCTCGTCGGTCGGCCCGAAGCTGGGAATCTTCACGTCGTCGGTCTTGCGCGTGAAGCCGTCGAGGCGCCACGCCCAGTCGCCCGCGCCTCCCGTGAACACGCCGGCGCCCGAGCGCTCGTCGGCCGCGGAACCGAACCGCGTTTCGACGCGTCCTTCGAGCGCGCGCGCGGGCTTTTCCTCGAGGATGCGGGAGTCGATCACGTTCACCACGCCGCCGATCGCCGAACCGCCGTAGAGTAGCGTCGCCGGACCGCGCACGAGCTCGATGCGGTCGACGAGCAACGGGTCAATGCTCACCGCGTGATCGGGACTGACCACCGACGCGTCCATCGTGCCGACGCCGCTCGTGAGCACGCGGATGCGATCGCTGCCCATGCCGCGAATGACCGGACGCGACGCGCCGGGACCGAAATAGGTCGACGACACGCCGGGCTCGCCCGCGAGCGTCTCGCCGAGGCTGGATTGCCGCGCGACATCGAGCCGCGGGCCGCCGAGCACGGAGGCCGGCTGGGCGATCTCGTCGACAGCGCGATCGAGCGCGCTGGAAGTGACGACGAATTCGCTGAGTTTGACTTTGTCCTGCGGCGCATCGGCCGGCGGGACGGTTTGGGCGGTCGCGAGCGCGACGCTGCCCAGAAAGAGTGGGAAAAGGGAAAAGGATTTCATGCTGAACGAACGAACGCGTCCCGCAGCAGTGCGCTGCGGAACGAAAGGAACCGGACGAATGACGGCCAGCGGCGCGCTCGCTTGAGCGCCCGCGTTTCAGGATCGTTGGTTCAGCAAAGCGGGGGCCCGCAGGCCGGCCGCAGACGGTAGTCCGGCGCGCTCCATTCGTGCGACGAAGGCAGCGCGACGCGCCCGAGTTCACGGGCATCGGAAAGGGTTTGCAGCACCGGCGCGCCGCCGAGCGACTCCACGCCATGCGCGAAGAGCGTGACGGCGCACTCATGCGCATGCGCGTCGCTGTCGTGGTGCAGCGTCGCGTGCAGCTCCGGGCTGGCGGCGAAGACACCAAGCGCCCAGATCACGACCGCCAACGACGCCGCCAGCCAGCGCGTGGCGCGCGGCGTGGGAGCTTCATGACGGAGATCGGACATGCCCGCGAAGGTTGCTGGCGTGCGCCGTTCGTCAAGCGTCCGCTGGCGAGCCGTCGCCGCTTCCCGAGGAACACGGCGGTAAACCGATTGAATTTTCCCCTGCACGCCGCACTGTGGCCGGATGCAAAGACGCCTCGTCGCGCCGGCGCTGGTGGCCGGCCTGTCCCTCGTTCTCACCAGCTGCGTCAACCCGCCCTCGCGCACTCCCGATCGCACCGCGCCGCCCCAAGCCGCGAGCCAGACCTCCCCGGCCGTCGCGCCCGCGCCCGCCGAGCCCTACAATCTCTACCTCCTCAAACAGGAGCTCAAAGCCTACGTCGACAGCGGGCGCTATGAGGCCGGACTCGGCGCCGTCGCCGCCGAAGCCAAGCAATGGGTCGAAACGCGCGCGCCGCAGGGTGGCGGGAAACTCGCCATCGTGTTCGACCTCGACGAGACGCTGCTCTCCAACCTGCCGCACATGCTCGCGATGGACTACGGCTACGTGCCGAAGAAATGGGATGAGTGGATCGAGGAGGCGCAGGCGACCGCCATCGCCCCCGTGCGCGAAGTCTACCTCGCCGCCCGCGCCCACAACGTCGCCGTGATCTTCATCACCGGCCGCCGCACGACGGACCAGCCCGGGACGGAAAACAATCTCCGCAGCGCCGGACTCGGCGGCTACACGCGCATTTTCTACAAGGCGACGAACGACCGCGGCACGACGGAGGCATTCAAAACCGCCACCCGCCGCAAGCTCGTGGAAGAGGAAGGCTACACCATCATCGCCAACATCGGCGACCAAGCCAGCGACCTCGCGGGCGGCTACGCCGAGCGCACCTTCAAGCTCCCGAATCCCTTCTACCTCGCGAAGTGAGCCGAACCAGCGCGCCAATCCGCATGTCTGGCGAGGGCCGCGTCGATCCGGCGCGGCTCCCCATATTTTCCTGATGCCGCTCTACGCCCTCACCATTTTCCTCGGCGCGTTCCTGCTGTTCCTCGTCCAGCCGCTCATCGGCAAATACATCCTGCCGTGGTTCGGCGGCGGCCCGGGCGTGTGGACTGTCTGCCTGCTGTTTTTCCAAACCCTGCTGCTCGGCGGCTACGCCTACGCGCACTTCACGTCGACGCGGCTGAAGCCCCGCACACAGGCCCTGACGCATCTCGTGCTGCTGGCGCTCTGTCTCGTCTGGCTGCCGATCATCCCCGACGCGGCCTGGAAACCGGGCCCGGGCGACGAGCCGACAAAACGCATTCTCCTGCTGCTCACCGCCACGCTCGGCCTGCCCTACCTGCTGCTCTCCGCCACCGGCCCGCTCCTGCAACGCTGGTTCAGCCTCACGCATCCGGACAAGTCCCCCTACCGCCTCTACGCGCTCTCGAACGTCGGCTCGCTGCTCGCGCTCATCGGGTATCCCTTCGCGATCGAGCCGCTGCTCTCCCGCTCCGCGCAAGCCTGGGCGTGGTCCGGCGCGCTCGCGGGCTTCGTGGTGCTCTGCGGCGTGTGCGCCTGGCAAATCCGCCGCGCCGACCCCGCCGCGCCCGACGAGAAACTCCGTAATACGGAGTTGGGCGGGGACGCGACCAACGGCCACGGCGCGCCGGACGACGCCAAGCCCACGCTCCTACAGAAATTCTTCTGGGTCGCACTGCCGGCCACGGCGTCGGTCCTCCTCGTCGGCACCACGAGCAAGCTCTGCGTCGACGTCGCGGTTATTCCGTTCCTCTGGGTGCTGCCGCTCGCGATCTATCTCGTGAGCTTCATCCTGAGCTTCGATCACCCGCGCTGGTATGCGCGCGGCTGGTTCGCCGCGCTCTTCGTCGTCGCGGGCACGGCGGTCGCCTATTTCGTGTCGCTCGGGCTGCACGCGCCGATTCTCCTGCAGATCGTCGCCTACACCGCATCGCTCTTCGTCGCCTGCATGATCTGCCACGGCGAGGTCTACCGCCTCCGCCCGGCGCCGCGGCACCTCACGAGTTTCTACCTGCATCTGTCGTTCGGCGGCGCGCTCGGCGGCATCTTCGTCGGCCTCGTCGCGCCCGTCGTGTTCAACGACTACTACGAGCTGCACCTCGGCTACTGGGCGCTCGCCTACCTGCTGGCCGCGCTCTGCCTCGTGCAACGCAGCCGCTCCATCGCGCTCGGCACGGGCGCTGGCACGTTGATCGGCATTGCGCTGCTGCCCGCGTTCTTCCTTAACCGCGCGACGGAGCCCGGCTGGTTCGGCCACGTGAAGAACTACGCGAACACTTACTACGCGTTCTACCTCGAGTATCGCTGGTGGGCCGTGGCGGTGCTGATGATGCTGCTGTGGTCGCTGCGCGGCGCGCTGCAGGCACGGTTGCCGGAGGATTGGCGCGTGCGTTTCTCGTTCCTGCCGCTCTCGCTCACCGCCCTCCTCGGCGCGGTATTCGTCATCCAAATCACCGGCACGAACGCGGGCATGATCGAGTCGTCGCGCAACTTCTACGGCACGCTGAAGGTGCGGCCCTACGGCGAGCCGGACTCGATTTCCTACAGCTACCTGCTCAGCCACGGCATCACCACGCACGGCCTGCAGTTCGTCCGAACGCCCTACGACAAATGGGCCACGACCTACTACGGCGCCAACAGCGGCATCGGCCTCGCCCTCGATCACGCCGAGCCCACGAAGGGCGGTCGCAAGTTCGGGTTCGTCGGCCTCGGCGCGGGCACGCTCGCCGCCTACGGCCTGCCCGGCGACACGATGCGCATCTACGAGATCAATCCCGCCGTCCTGCGGCTCGCGCGCGACCGCTTCACCTTCCTCGCCCACACCGCCGCCGACGTGAAGATCGTGCTCGGCGACGCGCGCCTCTCGCTGGAAGACGAGCTCGCGCACGCCGCACCGCAGCACTTCGACGTGCTCGCGCTCGACGCATTCTCGAGCGACGCGATTCCCGTTCACCTGCTCACCGAGGAGGCGTTCGCGGTCTACCTGAAACACCTGAAGCCCGGCGGCGTCATCGCCGTGCACATCTCGAACCGCTACCTCGACCTGCGCCCCGTCGTCGAAGGCCTCGCCAAGCGCTACCAGCTCCACCTCGCCACGATTTCCGACAACCCGAAGTCCGAGGACTGGTGGCTCTACCGCACGACGTGGATGCTGCTCAGCGCCGACGCGACGAAGTTCGCCCACCAGGATTTCCAGGACGCGATGGACGAGCCGTCGGACGAGACGGCCAAGACGATCCTCTGGACCGACGACCGCGCGAGCCTCGCCGGCATCCTGCGATAGGAGCCGGCCAAGACTACACGACGGACCGGCGCCGACTCAGTTCTTCGGCGCCTCGGCCGGAGCGGCGGGCTGCACCGGTGCCGCGGGGGCGGGACGATCCTGCCAGAAGTAGCGCGCGTGGCCGTGTTCGTCGGCGTGCTTCATCGCGTTCCAGCGGATCCAAATCGCCACGGCGGCGGCGAGCACAAACGCGAGCCAGAAGATCACCTGCCGCTGGCGGCGCGCCGCCTCCTTGTCCTCGTAGGGATCCTCGAGCGACACGCGCGAGCCGGCGGGCTTCTTCGCCATCTCGGTCAGCGCGGAGCCGAACGGGATGTTGATCTTCACGCGGCCGTTCACCGCCCAGCCGTTCGCCTCGAGCAGCGGTCCGAGCGTGCGCTGGCGGAGCTTCAGCCACGCGATGGCCATCGACGGCAGCGAAATCACGAGCATGACCCCCACCAACACGAGCGGCAGCTGCCACGGGGCGAGCTTGGCGAGGCCCGTCGCGATCGCGCCGAGGGCGCCCATGATTGCGCCGGCGGCGACGCCCAAGGCGGCGACCGTGCCGACATCGATCTTCTTCGGCGGCGCGCCGGGCGCGGGCGCGTTCTTGTCGACGTTCGCGGTGTGCTCGGCCGCGGTGGCGAGCTTCGCGCTCGAAGCCGCGTCGGCGGCCGCGGCGCGCTTCGCCACCTGTTCCTCGATCATCCGGATGAACTTCTTGTAGGGCGACCAGAACGCCTGGCTGATGCTGATCGGGCTGTCGACGATGTGGGTGACCACCGCGTCCCAATCGTTGCCCGCGCGGTCCCAAAACACGCCGTGGCGGCCGACGAACAGGTAATCGCTGTCGCCCTGCGTGAAGCAGGCGGCGATGGCCATCGTCTTCCCCTGTCGCGTGCACGTGCAGTAGGCGATGTAGGTTTTGCTCATCGCCGCGAGCGGGCTCGGGCCGTCGACGCGCACGCACAGCTCCGTGCTGCGGCTGTCGAGGTAGAGCGTGCCGGCCTGGAAAATCGCCCAGCGGTCGCGCGAGTAGAAGTCGGCGAAGTTGACGAAATTGTGGAGCAACGCGCGGAGGTCGCGGTGGTAGCGGGCAAGGCGGTCGACGTCGCTCAACGCCTTGAACTGCGGCTCGAGCGCCTTGTCCTTCGCCACGAGGTCCGCGAGTTTTGCGCGGCCGTCGCCGGCGAGGATTTCCTTCATGCGCGCGAGGCCGAGTTTTTCCACGACGCTGCCGCCCTTGGCGCCGAGCCAGGTCTCGTAGGCAGCGAATTGCGCATCGAGCGCGCGCCATTCGTCCTCGGTCAGCGCCTTCTTGTCGGCGCCGTGCACGGGAGCGACCGCGGCGCGGTGCAGCGTCGCGAGCGCGGCGGCCCAGGCGGGATTCACGCCCTCGAGCAACGGCAGCGGCTGCGCCGGCGCGATGCGCGCGAGCGGGAAGCCGGCGACTTCCTCCGCGCCGATCTTGAGGTCCTTCGCGGCGACGGCGAGGTAGTCGGTCTCGGCGCGGTTGAGTGCGCTGATGGCGCGGGCGTCGAACGCGGCGAGACGGCAGCGCGCGAAATAGTCCTCGATCTTCGCGCGCACGGCGCGGATCGCGGCGACGGCGGCCTCGGTGTGCTCGCCGAGCACCGCGATGTCCTTGGCGGAACTCTTGCCGACCCAATCGATGTAGGCTGCGACCGCGGCGAAGAACTCGTCGACCTTCTCGGCGGTGACGCCCTGTGCGCCCGCGCGGTCGGCGGCGCCGCCGACCGTGGCGAGGATGTCCTTGATCAGCGCCTGCACGCCGGCGTCGTCGGTCGCATCGGGCGGGATGACGCCATCGCCGTTCACGGCGCTGCTGGCGAAAATCTTCGCCGTGTCGCCGGTGTCGGCGGGAGTCACGGCCGCGGCCCCACCCTTGCCGAGGTTGGCGAGGATGCGGCGCGCGGACGCGAGGAGCGCCTGGCCCTCCGGCGTGGAGTCGTCGATCGCCGACAGCGGCAATGCGGCCTCGCCCTTGAGGAGCGCCGCCGGGTCCTTCAGGCGGGCCGAGGCCCAATTGACCGCCGCGAGCAACTCAGGCACGCGGATGCGGCCGTCGCCGTCGGTGTCGATCAACGCGAGGGTTTTCTCGTCGAGTTCGAGGCCTTTGACCGGGCAGCTGAGCGCGACCCAGAGCTTCGGGTCGAGCGAGCCGAGGTGCTTGAGATCGGCGGCGGTTTCGAGGGCGACTTGGTCGAGTCCGCCGGTGCGGAAGAATTTCCAGCTGTGGAGCGCGGGGGCGTTTTCCATGGGGCGTCGGGTGTGTGTGTCGGCGCAGCTTTGGCGGCCCCGCGCCATTGGCAAACGCGAAGCGGCGCGCCGCCTCCGCGCCCGGCTCGGGGATTTTCCCGCGTCTCCTTACCGCGCATCCCACCGCAAAATCTGCGGTGCGAAAGCGCGGCAGCGGGAGGATAATGGGGCATGAAAACATTCCTCGTCCCAATCGACTTCTCCGCGGTGACCGAGGAAGTGATCGACACCGCGGTCAGCTTTGCCCGGGCGTTCGAGGGCAAGGTCGCGTTGATCCACGTCGTGCAGCCGCCGGTCGTGACCAGCGAGTTCGCGCTGCCGGTGGAGGTGCTGCAGGAAGCCGTCGCGTCCGGCGAGCGCGCGGCAAAGGGCAAACTCGACACCTACGTCGAGATGTTCCGCTCCGCCGGCATCGCCTGCGAGGCGAAGGTGAACCACGGCCCGCCCGTCACGATGATCCGCGAGGAAGCCGAGCGCGTGTCGGCCGACTACATCATCATGGGCTCGCACGGACACGGTAAGCTCTACGACTTCCTCGTCGGCAGCACCGCGAGCGGCGTGATGAAGAAGGCCCAGTGCGGCATCGTGATCGTCCCGCACAAGGAATAGGCGGCGACGCGGTTTGCTCCACGTGCGGACTTGCGCGGTGCGGTCCGCTGGGCTTGTTTGACGCGTCTGCCCGGGCCAGCGGACGCTCACCTCCCGTCACCCCCGTCAACGACGCGCCCTCGCGTCGCCGCACCGCATGAATCGCGAAATTCACACCTGGCACTCACCGCGCCTCGACAAGAACATGGAAGTGGCCGTCTACGGCCACTACGGCTTCGCGCTCCTGATGTTCCCCACCGCCGCCGCGGACTATCTCGAATACGAGCGCTTCCACGTCATCGACGCCATCGCCCCGTGGATCGACGGCGGCAAGGTGAAGGTTTTCTCGATCAACTCGATCAACAGCGAAAGCTGGCTGAACCGCCACATGGCGCCGCGCGCGAAAGCGGTGCGTCACCAGCAGTTCAACGCGTATGTGGCGGAGGAAGTCGTGCCGTTCATCCACGCACATTGCCGCAGCCGCGTGCCGATCATCACCACCGGCGCATCGTTTGGCGCGCTCCACGGCGCCAACATGCTTTTCCGTCGCCCCGATCTCTTCGACGGCTGCATCGCGATGAGCGGCGCCTACGACCTGAAGGACTACACCGACGGCTACTGGGACGACGACGTCTACTTCAACTCGCCGCTCGACTACCTGCCGAACCTCAACGACGAGGGCGTGCTCGCGCAGTTGCGCGCGAAGAAGCACATCCACTTCGTCGGCGGTCGCGGCGCCTACGAAAAACCGGAGTCCGCCGAGGCCATCGGCCGCGTCCTCGCCAGCAAAGGCATCCCGCACGAGATCGACCTCTGGGGCGCGGACGTGAACCACGACTGGCCCTGGTGGCGGAAGATGCTGCCGCACTATCTCGGGACGAGGTTCTAACGATGCGCACGATTCTACTATTTCTCATTCTTAGTCTAGCGGCGCAGGCCGGTGAGTATTCACGCCATATCAAATTCGTGGTCGAACAGCTGCGGCAGATGGAAGACCTTGATCGAAAACTACCATTTGTCGGCGGCGCAGCTGTGGGCTACGCCGGTGAACCAGGAACTTTCTTTCTACTTTATCCGTTTTTTGAGCACCGCGCGTCGCCCGAAGACGTTCAAGCGATGTTATGCGACAAGAATCCCGCTGTGCGGCTCATGGGAGCAAAATTGGTTCTTCATTCCGAGCGCTTTGGCGATCTCACTAAGCAAGTCGATGTCTTGCTGAAGGACGAATCTATCGTGATTCTTGCCGAATGGGGATGCGTGATCGAACGCGTCCCGGTCGCCGAAGTCGTCAAGCGCATGAAAGCGGATGCGCATTTCCTAGGCGACAACCCCAAAGACAAAGAACCAATTTCGGCTCCGCCTCCACCGTTGGAGTCGAAGAAATAACGTCATGCGACCGCCACCGTCTTGGTGGCGCTGAGAGCTTGCGCCAGCGGGCACGATTCTTGTTCAGCAAGGTCGTCTGGCGCCGTGCTTGCACGTTTGGCGTGCCGAGCGACAGAAGCTCGCGTCAGGCTCCGGCACATTTGCGCAACTGCCTGTGCCGCCAGCGGACGCGCCTGGCGCCACCGGGACGGTGGCGCCCACCTTGGGCTTCGGCGATTCCGCTCCTCCGCGCTTCCGCGATTGATCGGGGCCGCGCGACGCGACGCGCGCCTCAGTGCCCGAACTTGATGCCCTGCGCGAGCGGGAGGGCGTTGGAGTAGTTCACCGTGGCGGTCTGGCGGCGCATGTATTGCTTCCAGCTGTCGCTGCCGCTCTCGCGGCCGCCGCCGGTTTCCTTCTCGCCGCCGAACGCGCCGCCGATCTCCGCGCCGCTCGTGCCGATGTTGACGTTGGCGATGCCGCAATCGCTGCCGCGGGCGCAGACGAATTCCTCCGCCTCCTGCACGTCGCGGGTGAAGATCGCCGAGCTCAGGCCCTGCGGCACCTCGTTGTGCCACGCGATCGCCTCGGCGAAATCGCGGTAGGCCATCACGTAGAGGATCGGGGCAAAGGTCTCCTCGTGCACCATCTTCATGTCGTGCCGCGCCGCGACGATGCACGGTTGCACGTAGCAGCCGCCGGGATAGCGCGCGCCCTTCAGCGTCTCGCCGCCGTAGAGAATCGTGCCGCCCTCGGCCTGCACCGCCTTGAGCGCGGCCTGCATGTCGGCCACGCCCTGCGCGTTGATGAGCGGGCCCATGAGCGTGCCGGCGTCGGCGGGATTGCCGACCTGGACCTGCTCGTAGGCGGCGATGAGTCGCTGCACGAGTTTCTGGCGGATCGACTCGTGCACGATGATGCGGCGCGTCGTGGTGCAACGCTGGCCCGCGGTGCCGACGGCGCCGAACAGGATCGCGCGCACCGCGAGATCGAGGTCCGCGCTCGGCGCGACGACGATGGCGTTGTTGCCACCGAGTTCGAGAATGGTGCGGCCGAGGCGCTCACCCACGACGGCGCCGACGTGGCGGCCCATCTTGGTAGAACCGGTGGCGGAGATGAGCGGCACGCGCTTGTCGTGCAGCAGGCGCTCGCCCACCACGGCGCCCTCGCCGATGAGGAGCGTGAAGAGCGCGGGATCGACATCGTTCGCGCGGGCGACTTTTTCCGCGATCTTGATCGTCGCGACGGCGCAAAGCGGCGTGAGGCTGGAGGGCTTCCAGACGGTGGCGTCGCCGCAGACGGCGGCGAGCGCGGTGTTCCAAGCCCAGACGGCGACGGGAAAGTTGAATGCCGTGACGACGCCGACGACGCCGAGCGGATGCCACTGCTCCATCATGCGGTGGTCCGGGCGCTCGGAGGCGATGGTGAGGCCGTAGAGCTGGCGCGAGAGGCCGGTCGCGAAGTCGCAGATGTCGATCATCTCCTGCACCTCGCCCTGGCCCTCGGCGACGATCTTGCCGGCTTCGAGCGTGACGAGCGCACCGAGGTCGGTCTTGGCGGCGCGCAGGGCGTCGCCGAGCTGGCGGATGATTTCACCGCGTTTCGGCGCGGGGACAGTGCGCCATTTGGCGAAGGCGGCCGTGGCGCGCTGCAACGCGCGCTCGTATTCCTCCGGCGTCGCGGTGCGAACCTGCGCGAGCAGCGAGCCGTCGATCGGCGAGTAGCTGGAGAGCAATTTGCCGGAGCCGCCCCACTCGCCGTCGAAGACGCCGGCGTTGATTTTGCGGCTGAGGCCGAGGCGGCGGAACGTGGAATTGGCGAGAGCGGAAACGGAGGTGGATGCGGTAGCCATGGGGGAAACGTCAGTTCAATTTCTTGTCACAGAGAAAACCAGTGAAACACAGAGAGCACAGAGGCGGGAAAAAGGAAACTCTGCGACCTCTGTGTCTCCTCTTTCCGTCTCTGTGTCGGATCGGCAGGATTATTTGCCGTAAACTTTGCCGCCCCACTGGGTGGCGAGGAAATCCTTCAGCGAAACCGACTCCTGTTTCACGAAGCCGGGGCCGAGCTTCTTCTTCGCGAAGAGCTCGAGCACGCCGACGATGCCGGCGGCGGTCGTCAGCTGGATGGCGTTGAGCTTACGGCCTTGGACGACGTCGCCGTAGAGCTTCTTGATGAAGCTGCGCTGCTTCAGCGCGCCGTGCGCATCGCGGCCGACAACGTTGACGTAGAACACCACGACGTCGTTCTCCGTCAGCGGCACTTCCTGGTCGAAAATCTGGGTCACGAGCTCCTGGCGCGGCGCGAGGTTCAAGTCGTGGAGGAGGAACTTCATCAGGTCGCGATGGCCCGGGTAGCGCATCGTCTTGTAGGTCAGTTCCTGCACCTTGCCGGCAAAGGTCTCGCACATCGTCGCGACGCCGCCGGAGGTGTTGAACGCCTCGTATTCCGTGCCGTCGATCGTGATGCGCTCCACGCCGTCGAGCGGCATCGTGGCGACGTGCTTGCCGCCGAAGAGCGCCTCGCCGACCTGGCAGTATTCGTTGATGAGGCCCGCGGTGCTCCAGCTGAGGTAATACTTCATCTGGTTGCTCGCGTCGCCCGGCAGCGCGCCGACGCGCATCTCGCACAGGCGCACCTGGTCGAGCGACGAGGCGAGCGAGCCGCCCACGATGTTGATCGCGCCGGGCGCGAGACCGCACTGCGGCATGAAGGTCGCCTTCGATTTCTTCGCGAGCTCGCGAATGAAGTTCGTCGTCTCGACGTCCTCGGTCAGGTCGAAATAGCTCACGCCCGCCGCGGCGCAGGCGGAGGCGATCGTTTTGTTAAGAAAATACGGCGCGGCGCTCACGACGGCGTCGACGCTCTTGATGAAACCCGCGAGCTGGCCGTCGGCCTTCACGTCGACGTGCTTGAACTTCGCCTTCTTCAGGCCGCTCAGGTCGATGTTCTCGCGGGCGTCGGCGAGGACGATGCCCGTGCAGAACTTGCAGGATTCGAGGAGGGTGGCGATGGTGGCGCCGACTTTGCCGGCACCGACGATTCCGATCTTCATTGGCGTGTGCTAAGGGAAAAACTCCCACGCGGCGCGCGGGGGGCGCGACGGACGGAGTTCGGGGTTCGTGTTGGGCGCGAGTAAACGCGCGCGGCGCGCGCTATCCAAGCCGTTTCGCCTTCGCCTTTCGGTCATTACATCGCGTGCGAGCCCGTTAAGACAGATTTGTCCCGGCGCGTTCTCGCCAACGCGCGCGCGCTCGTCTACACGTCACGACCTTCATGAGCGCCGGAGTCTCTGCACCTCGAATCGATCTCACTGCCCTCGCATCGCGCCTGCACGGCGAACTGCACCGCGACCACTTGATGCGCTCGCTCTACGCGACCGACGCCTCCGAATACCAGGAGATGCCGCTCGCCGTCGCGTTCCCGCACGACGAGCACGACGTCGGCGAACTCGTCCGCTTCGCGCACGAGAACGGCATCGGTCTCATCCCGCGCGCCGCCGGCACCTCGCTCGCGGGCCAGGTCGTGGGCCACGGCATCATCGTCGACTCCGGCCGGCACATGAACGCCATCCTCGCCACCGACGTCACGCGCCGCCGCGTGCGCGTGCAACCGGGCGTCGTGCGCAACAACCTCAACGTCGCCCTCGCGCCGCACAAACTCCTCTTCCCGCCCGAGACCGCCACCGCCAACCGCGCGATGATCGGCGGCATGGTCGGCAACAACTCCTGCGGCGCCAACTCCATCGTCTACGGCACCACCCGCGAACACCTCGTCTCCACCCGCGGCTTCCTCGCCGACGGCTCGCTGGTCACCTTCGGGCCGCTCACGCGCGCCGAGTTCGACGCGAAGTGCGCCGGCCCGGCCGATTCCCTCGAAGCGAAAATCTACCGCACCGTCCGCGACATCCTGAGCGACGGCAAAAACCGCCAGCTCATCCGCGACAATTACCCGAAGCCCACCGTCACGCGCCGCAACACCGGCTACGCGCTCGACCGGCTGATGGAGTGTCAGATTTTCGACGCGTCGTCCGAAAAACCCTTCAACCTCTGCCAGCTCATCGCCGGCTCCGAGGGCACGCTCTTCTTCGGCACCGAGTTCGAGCTCAACCTCGAGCCGCTCCCGCCGGCGGGCGGATTGCTCTGCGCGCATTTCAAGACGATCGACGACTCGCTGCGCGCGACGTTGATCGCGATGCGCCACAAGCCGTTCGGCTGCGAACTCATCGACCGCCACATCCTCGAGTGCACGAAGTCCAATCTCGAGCAGACGAAGAACCGCTTCTTCGTGCAGGGCGATCCGGGCGCCGTGCTCGTGATCGAGATCCGCCACGAGGATCGCGGCTTCATCGAGCGCGAGTTCGCCGCCATCGAGGCCGAATGCCGCGCCGCCGGCTACGGCTACGCGTTCCCCACCGTCTGGGGCGCCGACGTCAATCGCGTCTGGGAACTCCGCCGCGCCGGCCAAGGCATCATGAACAACGTCGAGGGCGACGCGAAGCCCCGCGAAGTCGTCGAGGACACCGCCGTCGCCGTCGAGGATTTGCCGGACTACATCGCCGAGTTCGACGCGATGCTGAAATCGAAATACGGCGTCAGCACCGTCTACTACGCCCACGCCGGCGCCGGCGAACTGCACACGCGCCCGCTCTTCGACCTGAAAACGCCGGAGGGCCTGAAGATGTTCCGCGGCATCGCCACCGACGTCGCGAAGCTCGTCAAAAAATACCGCGGCTCGCTCTCCGGCGAGCACGGCGACGGCCGCCTGCGCGGCGAGTTCATCGAGTTCATGGTCGGCGCCGAGTGCTACGCCATGATGCGCCGCATCAAGGAGACGTTCGACCCGCAGGGCATTTTCAATCCCGGCAAGATCATCGACACGCCGCCGATGGACACCTCGCTGCGCCACTCGCCCGGCCACGCGCAGCCGCAATACGAGACGTTCTTCGACTTCGCCTCCTCGCAGGGTGTGCTCGGCGCCGCCGAAAAATGCACCGGCGTCGGCGAGTGCCGCAAAGCGCACTTCACCGGCGGGACGATGTGTCCGAGCTACATGGCCACGCGCGATGAGAAGAGCTCCACGCGCGGCCGCGCCAACACCCTCCGCCACGCCCTCTCCCACCCCGAGGACCTGACGAACCCGTGGGACAGCGCCGAGATTGCTGAGGTCATGGACCTCTGCCTCTCGTGCAAAGGCTGCAAAGCCGAGTGCCCGTCGAACGTCGACATGGCGCGCCTCAAGGCCGAGTGGGCGCAGCACTATCAGGACGCGCACGGCGTGAAGCTCCGCTCGCGCCTCGTCGCGAACTTCTCGAAGAGCATGCGCCTCGCCTCGCTCTGGCCCGCCGCCTACAATTGGGTGCTCGCGCAGCCCGACCTCGCGCTCCTCATCAAGAAATTCGCGCGCTTCCACCCGAAGCGCAGCATGCCCGAGCTCTCACCGGTCACGCTCGCGAAATGGCACCGCAAGAACGCGAATCAAACCGCCCCGACGCACGCCGCCGATGGTAGGGCGCGACCGCTGGGCGCGCCACAAGGACACTCGCAAACGAACGGCCGGCCCAGCGATCCAGCCCTACCCGCCTACCCCAACGGCCGCGTCTACCTTTTCTGCGACGAGTTCACGAACTACAACGACGCCGATGTCGGCGCCGCCGCCGTCGAGTTGCTCAACCGCCTCGGCTACGAAGTTGTCATTCCGCAACACGTCGACTCCGGTCGCGCTCACTTCTCGAAGGGCCTCGTCCGCGAGGCGAAGCAGTTCGCCGTCCGCAACGTCGAGTTGCTGAAGGACGTCGTCACCGCGCAGACGCCGCTCATCGGCCTCGAGCCGTCCGCGATCCTGGGCTTCCGCGACGAGTATCCCGACCTCGTCCCCGCCGAGTTGAAACCCGCCGCCAAGACGCTCGCGAAGCACGCGCTGCTCATCGACGAGTTCATCGCCCGCGAAGCCGACGCCGGCCGCATCAAGAAGTCCGCTTTCACCACGCGCGCGCAGACGATCAAGCTCCACGGCCACTGCCACCAGAAGGCGCTCTCATCGCTCGTCCCATCGGTGAAGATGCTCGAGCTGCCCGCGAACTACAAAGTGCAGCTCATCCCCAGCGGCTGCTGCGGCATGGCGGGCTCGTTCGGCTACGAGGAGGAACACTTCGAAGTTTCGCAGCAAATCGGCGAACTCGTGCTGTTCCCCACGGTGCGCAAAACGCCCGAGGACGTGCTCATCGCCGCGCCGGGCACGAGTTGCCGTCACCAAATCAAGGACGGCACCGGCCGGAAGGCGCTGCACCCGATCGTCATTCTGCGCGACGCGCTGGCCTGAGCCCGCACCCGCCGCGCACGAAAGCACGGCGCCGGTTGCCCGGTGCCGTGCCGATTTTCCGAGCCGGCCGAAGCCGGTAATTCAGGAGACCGTCACCGACGGATCCCAGAAGTAGTAACCGAACAGGTTCTGCGTCTGGCCGTCGGGGCCCAACGTGTAGAGGGCGAAGAGCACGTAGAAGTTCTCCTTGCCGGAGCGCGCCACGCGCGT
Organism: Opitutia bacterium; assembly: GCA_016217545.1. Classification (NCBI taxonomy): domain Bacteria; kingdom Pseudomonadati; phylum Verrucomicrobiota; class Opitutia; species Opitutia bacterium. The sequence goes on from JACRHT010000011.1 coordinate 95,983, forward strand.
GTCCAGCGAGGTGAAGTTGATGCTCGCCTGCACGGCCGGCAGGCCGTTCGAGGTGTTCGTGTTCGGCATCACCGCGCGCTGACGATTCACGAGGTTGGGGACGAACTGGTTGAACACCTGAGTGCCGCTCCAAAACTTGATGCCGTAGATGATGACGGCGTCGTCCGAGTTCTGGTAGATCGACGTGCCGCGGAAGGAGACGAAGTCGCCGGCGTTGGCGCGGAAGTTCAGATCGGCCGTGCCCTGGCCGGCGACGACCCCGCGCGGATCGGTGCAGATCATGAATTGGCTGTTGTGGTCGATGCCGGTGGGGTTGTTCGGATCCTGGCTGGGGTGCGGGTAGTGCGACTTCACGTATTCCGTGTCGATGACGATCAGGACGTCGATGGAGGCCGCGCTGGCGGCTTCGGTGGATTGCATGGTTTTCATGACGGGTATGTTTCTGGTTGGGGCTGACGTGTGTGGGCCAGTTGGGGTAGCGGCCGGCCGGGACGCCGTTGCTGCCAAGGCGGTGGTGGTAGCTCCACGGGACGGATCGGATCGGACTCGGAAAATCATCGCATCTCCCCACCCGTGGCCTCCCGGGCGGGAAGCGCGCCGTCGGCGCAATTCGCCGGCAGCAGTCCCGGAGTTTCCGTTGGGCCGGTTTGTTGAAGGGGAACCGGTGGCGGCAGCACTGGGATGCGCATCTATCAATGCGGAATCGGCGCCCCAATTGTGTCATGGTTCCCGCGATTTCCTTTCCATCGCGCCGCCGGGCTTGCGCGCGACATGACCGCAGCGTGACTTTCGTCACTTCTCCCGTCAGCGTCCGCTCTGTTATTCTCGACCTCGCATGAGCCTCGCGTTGCCCAAGTCCACCCGCGAACACCGCACCGAATACTACGGCGCGTTCGCCTTCGGCAGCGTGATCCTCACCTGCTTTCTCTCGTTTGTGACCGTGCGCCGCCTCGAAGGCACACCGGGACAAATCGCGTTCACGTTCGCTCTCGGCGCGATCTACGCCGTTCTCGGCGTGTTGTGCGACGGACTTTCCTGCCGTATCGGGCGGCACGGAAAAATCATCAACTACCTCGCGATGTGCGCCGTGGTCGTGACGTTGCTCTTCGTCAGCCCCGTCCGCGGCTTCTTCGGCATCATCGTGCTGCCGCTCGTCAGCCAAGCGATTTTTGATTTCAACTGGAAAGCCGCGACGTTCGCCAGCCTTGCCCTCTTTGCCGCAAGCGTCTCCGTCTTCGGCTACTATTACGGCCCGCGCGCCGTGCCCGAGGCGATCATGAGCTATACCGCGGCGTTCGCGTTTACCGCCGTGTTCACGATCATTACCCGCAAGGCCCTCGCCGCCCGCGAGCGCGAGGAGAAGCTCCGCCGCGAACTCGAAGCCGCCAACGAAAAGCTCCGCGCCTACGCCGCCCAGGCCGAGGAACTCGCCACCACCCGCGAGCGCAACCGCCTCGCGCGCGAAATCCACGACGGCGTCGGCCACTACCTCACGGTCGTGAAGACCCAGCTCGACGTCGCCGCCGCGGTTTGCTCGACCAATCCCGCGCAAGCCAAGACCACCGTCGAAAAAGCCGCCAAGCTCACCGCCGAGGCGCTCGACGACGTCCGCCGCTCGGTCGGCACACTCCGCGCCGACGCCGCGCGCCCGCCGCTGCCCGAAGCGATCAAGCAGCTCGCCGCGCACGGCGAGCCCGTGCCCACCCTCGCCATCGAAGGCACACCGCGCTCCCTGCCGCCTGCCGTCGAGCACGCCCTGTTCCGCGCGGTGCAGGAAGGCCTCACCAACATCCGCAAGCACGCCCGCGCCACCTCCGCTCTCGTGCGTCTCGATTTCCGCGACTCCCAGCGCGTGCACCTCGAACTCTCCGACAACGGCGTCGGCCGAAACGGAGAGAAGTCCACCGGCGGCTTCGGCCTCACCGGCATCCGCGAACGCGTCGAGCTGCTCGGCGGCACCGTCAGCGCGGCCAACCGTCTCGAAGGCGGCTTCGCCCTGCGCGTGGAGGTTCCCGCATGAAAAAACTTCGCATCCTGCTCGTCGACGACCAGTCGCTCTTCCGCGAAGCGCTGCGCGCGCTGCTCACGTTGCAGCCCGACTTCGAGATCGTCGCCGAAGCCGAGAATGGCGAGCGCGCCCTCGCCCTGGCGAAAGTCCACAAGCCCGACGTCATTCTCATGGATCTCCGCATGCCCGTGATGGGCGGCGTCGAGGCGACTCGCCGCATCATGCAGGCCCTGCCGCAATCGCGCGTCGTCGTGCTCACCACCTTCGACGAGGACGAGGAAATCTTCGAAGCCATGCGCGCCGGCGCACTCGGTTACCTGCTCAAAGCCTGCTCCGCCGAAAAACTCTGCGAATCCGTCCGTGCCGCTGCCAAGGGCGCCTCCGTCCTCGAGCCGAGCGTCGCCGCCAAGATGATGGCCGAGCTCACGCGCCTCAGCGCGCGGGAAGGCAAACGAGTTTCCCAGCCCCTCGCCGAGCCGCTCTCGTCGCGCGAACTCGGTGTGCTCCGCCTGCTCGCCGCCGGCCGCAGCAACAAGGAAATCGGCTCCGAACTCGGCATCACCGAAGGCACGGTGAAGAACCACATGACGAACGTCCTCGGCAAACTCGGCGTCCTCGACCGCACGCAGGCGGCTCTCCGCGCGCGCGAGCTCGGCCTGATCTGACCGTGACCTCGGTCATGCCGCGGCATGACCACGACCCTGACCTCCGGCCCATCCGCCGCGCCGCGCGCTCTGCTAAGCTGTGGGCATGTCCTCCACGCTCGCCGATCTCGCCGCCGCCCTCCGCTCGCTCCGCCGCGCACCCGGTTTCTCCGCGCTCGCCCTCGCGATGCTCGCCCTCGGCATCGGCGCCAACGTCGCGATCTTCTCCATCTTCCGCTCCATCGTCCTCAACCCGCTGCCCTACGCGGAGCCCGAGCGTCTCGTCGGCTTCACGTCGATCAACGCCGCCAAGGCCGTCACGATGCCCGCGCTCTCCGCCGCGGCCGCGCGCGACTTCCGTGACCGCGCCAAGTCCTTCGCAAAACTCGGCGCGTTCCGCCCCGACTTCGCCTCCTACGCGCCCGCCGGCGGCGAACCGGTCCAACTCATCGCCACGCACGTCAACGAGGACTTCTTCGCCGTCTTCGGCGTGAAGCCCGCGCTCGGCCGCGCGTTCAACGCCGACGAATTCAGCTTCGGCTCCGCCCGCACCGCCGTGCTCAGCCACGCCGCGTGGCGCCGGCATTTCGGCGAACGCGCGAGCGTCATCGGCGAAACGATCACGCTGAACGACATGCCGACCACCATCCTCGGCGTCATGCCGGAGTCGTTCCGCGAACCCGAGTTCGTCGAGATCTGGCTCCCGTTCCCGCAGGAGGCGCCGGAGTATATGGTGCGCGACTCGCGTTTCTGGAACACCGTCGGTCGTCTCGCGCCCGGCGTCTCGCTCGGCGCCGCACAAGCCGAGGCCGCCGCGATCGCCGAAGGCTTCGCGCGCGAATTCGCCGCCACGGAAAAAGGCTGGACCGTCCAACTCCAGCCGCTCCTCACACTGCGCGTCGGCGACATGCGCCGCTCGTTGCTCCTGCTCGTCGGCGCGGTCGGTCTCGTGCTGCTCGTCGCCTGCGTCAACCTCGCCAACCTCATGCTCGCGCGCGGCGTCTCGCGCCTACAGGAACTCGCCGTCCGCCTCGCGCTCGGCGCGACTCCCTCCCGGCTCGCGCGCGCCGTGCTCACCGAAAGCCTGCTCCTCTCGTTGCTCGGCGGCGCGGGCGGCGTCGCGCTCGCGTGGATCGGTCTGCCGTTGCTCACGCGCCAGCTGCCGGGCGGCCTCGTGCCGCGCTCGCACACGATCGCTGTCGACGGCGGCGCCCTGCTCTTCGCGCTCGTCGCGGCGACGCTCACCGGCCTCGTCTTCGGCGCGCTGCCCGCGTGGCAGGTGCTGCGCACGAACGTGAACGAGACGCTCAAATCCGGCGGCGCCAAGGGCGGCACGAGCCGCTTCGCGTCCCGCGCCCAGGCCGCACTCGTCGCCGGACAGGTTGCGCTGACCCTCATCGTCCTCTCGGGCGCGGCGTTGTTGATGAAAAGCCTGCTCAATCTCCAGCGCACGCCGCCGGGCTTCGATGCGCGCGACGTGCTCACCGTCCGTCTCGCGCCGCCGTCGACGAAATGGGAAACCTTCACCGAGCTCGCCGCCTACTACGATCGCGCCGTCGAGGAAGTTCGCCGCGTGCCGGGCGTGCAATCCGCGGGCATCAGCTCCAGTGCGCCGCTCTGCGGCATCTCGCTGCGCTACCCGCTCACCGTGCAGGGCCGCGCCAAGACCGATGGCGACGCCGACGAGGCCGTCTTCAACAGCGTCACCGCCGACTTCCTGCGCACGCTCCGCATTCCCCTCGTGCAAGGCCGCGGCCTCGACGAGCGCGACGACGCGCGCGCGCCGAAGGTTTGCCTCATCAACCAGACGCTCGCGAAGCGCCTCTTCGGCGACGCCAGTCCGCTCGGCCAGCGCATCCAGACGCTGCCGTGGCTCGCGCGCGAGTATCGCGAGATCGTGGGCGTCGTGGCCGACGTGAAGCAGGACAATCTCTCCGATCCGCCGCCCGCGCAGATCTACGTGCCTTCGCCGCAAAGTCCGTGGTTCTTCACCACGCTCGTCGTCCGCGCCCAAGGCGGCTCCGCGCTCACCGCCTCGGTCCAAGCCGCGCTGCGCCGCGCCGACCCGACGGCGTCGATGACGATCCGCTCGCTCGAGGAAAACATCGCGCGCACGGCGTCGTTGCCGCGCCTGCGCACGGCGTTGTTCGCGCTCTTCGGGGCGGTGGCGCTCGGGCTGTCGGCGTTCGGCATCTACGCGAGCATGGCGTTCACGGTCAGCCAGCGCCTGCGCGAAATCGGCGTCCGCATGGCGCTCGGCGCCAGCCCGGCGCGCGTGCTCGGCGAGACGCTCGCCCGCGCCGGCCGGCTCGTCGCGGGAGGGCTCGTCGTCGGCCTGCTCGGCGCCGTGGCGCTCGCACAGCTGCTCCGCGGCCTGCTCTACGGCGTCGAACCCACCGACCCGTGGGTGCTCGGCGCGATCGCGCTGTTCGTGCCGCTCGTCGCCCTCGCCGCCAGCGCGCACCCGGCCTTCAGCGCCGCGCGCCTCAACCCGGTCCAAGCGCTCCAGCACGAATGAAGCTCCGGCGAATTTGCCGTAATACGGCAAATCCGTCGGGTCCTCTTTTACCATGAAAACCCAACTCCGATCCCTCCTCGCCGCCCTCGCGGCCTTGTTCATCGCGCTCTCCGCTTCAGCGGAGACTGCACTCGAAACCGCGGCCGCCGCCCTGAAGTCCGGCGACCTCGCCGCGGCCGACGCCGCGCTCGCGCCTCTGGCCACCGCCGAGAAACCCGAACCCGCCGCGCTTCATCTGCTCAGCCAGGTGCGCCTCGGCCAAAAAAACACCAAGGACGCCGCTGCGCTCGCCGAAAAAGCCGCGCAGCTCGCGCCCACCAACGCCGACTACCACGCGCAATTCGGCCTCGCGCTCAGCGCGCGCATGCCGGAACTCGGCTTCATGCAACAGGCCATGGTCGCCGGTAAGATGCGCAAGGCCTTCGAGAAAGCCGTCGAACTCGACCCGAAGAACCTGAATGCCCTCATCGGCCTCACCCGCTATTTCACCAACGCACCTGAGATCGCCGGCGGCAGCCTGACCAAGGCCGCGGAGTTCGCCGCGCGCGTGAAGGAGATCGACCCGTTCCTCGGCGAACTCGAGCTCGGCCGCATCGCCGACCGCAGCGAGAAATCCGCGGACGCGCTCGCGCACTTCCAAGCTGCCGCGCAGCTCAAGCCCGACGCGGCCGGCGCCCACTTCAACTGCGGTCGCATGCTCGCCAAGCTCGGTCGCAAGGACGAGGCACGCGCGTCCTTCACCACCGCGCTGAAGCTCAACGCAAACTTCGACGCCGCTAAAAAGGCCCTCGCCGACCTCGACGCGCCCGCCGCAAAGAACTGAATTCGCCCGCAACGCGCGTTGACCGCCGTCCCGCGCGCGGTCTTGCTCGGGGCGTCCCGTCGCTGTTCGCGGACGCCCCATGACTTCGTTCCTCCTTCGCCTGTTCGCCTCCACCGTCCTCGCCGGTGCGGCGATTGCCTTCGCCCAATCGCCCACGGACCGCGCCGCCGAGCTGTTGGACAAAGGACAGTTTCTCGCCGCCGAGCAGCTCATCGAGTCGCTGGCCCTCGCCAAAAGACCCGACCCGGTCGCTGTCTGGGAACTCAGCCGCGTGCGCATCGGCCAGCAGTTGACCGAGGACGGCATCAAGCTCGCCGAAAAAGCCATCAAGCTCGACCCGACGCAGGCGCGCTTCCACGCGCAACTCGGCTCCGCCTACATGGTCCACATGGCCACCGCCGGCCGGCTCGACCGCAGCTCCTACGCGGGCAAAATGCGCAAGGCGTTCGAAAAGGCGTTGCAGCTCGACCCGAAGAACGCGACCGCGCTCGCCGGACTCGCGCGCTACCACTGGAATTTCGGCACGACCAAGGAAGACCTCGCCAAAGCAACCGACTACGCCGAAGCCGCGCGCAAGATCGACGCCTACGCCGGCGAGTTCGAGCTCGGCTCGGTCGCCGTGCGGCGAAACGACATGCCCACCGCGCTCACGCATTTCGAGGCGGCGGTCGCGGCGAAGCCCGACAGCATCGAGGCGCAGACGGCCTGCGGACTCGCGCTGCTCCGTCTCGGCCGCCGCGCCGAGGCGCGCGAGCGATTCCAGACCGCGCTGAAACTTTCGCCGGCCGCCGAGATGGCGCGCGACTCGCTGCAGATCCTCGACAAGGCCGAAGAGCTCGACGCGAAGAAACGTTGAGCGCCCGCGCGGCCACTGTGCCGCGACACGACCTGGACACCTGCGGCGGACCGACGCGCCTCCGCGCTTTCCCTGCCGCGCAAATTGTGTCTCTTTGTGCGGCAACCCCATCCTCCATGAGCGTCGACTACTCCGCCCGCCGTGCCCGTATCGTCTCCGCCCTCGGCCTGAAACCGGACGAGCTCCTGCTCGTCGGCGCCGGCCACCCGATCCCAAAGCCCGAACTGAGCGAGCAGCACCTGCCGTTCATCGCGCACCAGGAATACTATTACCTCGCGGGCCACGCGGACGCGCCGGGCGGCATCGTCGCCTACGACCCGCAGGCAAACGCGTGGACGTCGTTCGTGCCCGAGGTGACGGAGATGGAGCGCGTGTGGGACGGCACGGTGCAATTGCCCGGAGAATTCCTGAGCCGTTTCGGCGCGTGGCTGGCCGCGCGTCAGAACCGTCGCATCGCAATGCTCGGCGCGCCGGTCGACGGCGTTGCCGCCGATGAGGCGTTGACGGCGCGCGTGCGCGATGCGCTGCGCCACGCCCGTCGTCCCAAGGACGCGGCCGAGGTCGAGTTGATGAAGCGCTGCGCCGTCGCGACCGCCGAAGGCTACGCGGCCGTGCAGCCTTTCCTCCGCCCCGGCGTGAGCGAGCGCCGCATGCAGATCGAGTTGGAGGCGGGCTTTTTTCGCGGAGGCGCCGAGCGCACGGGCTACGATACGATCATCGGCGTCGGCAAGCAGGCGGCCGTTTTCCACGGCTCGCCGTCGCCGGACCGCATCGCGCGCGAGGGAGATTTCATCCTGATCGACGCGGGCGGCGAGTTGGACCGCTACGTGATCGACGTCACGCGCACCTACGTCGCCGGCGGCAAGCCGAGCGCGTTCCAGCGCGACCTCTACGCCGCGGTGAAGAACGCGCAAGCGCGCGCCTGCGCGAAATGCGTGCCGGGCGCGGAGTGGAAGGACATCCACTTCGGCGCAGCCGTCGACATGATCGGCAGCCTCGTGGACATGGGCGTGATGAAGGGCAATGCCACCTCCCTCGTGGAGCAGGAGGCGCACATGCTGTTTTTCCCGCACGGCATCGGCCACATGCTCGGCCTCGGCGTGCGCGACGCGGGCGGCCTCGAGCCCGGTCGCACCAAGGATCCGCGCCCGTGCCTGCGCAGCCTGCGCATCGATCTGCCGCTGCGTCCCGGCTACATCGTGACGGTCGAGCCCGGCCTGTATTTCATCCCAGCGCTGCTCAACGACCCCGCGCGGCGCGAGAAATACCGCGACTGCGTGAACTGGTCGCTGGCCGAGCAGCACCTCGATCTCGGTGGCGTGCGCATCGAGGACAACATGCTGGTGACCGACAGCGCGCCGGTGAATCTCACGGCGGCGATCCCGCAGGCGTTTTAACCGCCGCGGCCCGGCGGTCAGGAGCCGTTGCTGTTGCCGTTGGCGGGCTGGTCGGGCCGGCGGGACATCAAGCCCGGCGCGAAGACCGAGACCAGCAGGCCCACGATCAGGACCGCCATGATGAAAACCGCGGCGAGACCGGCGAGCAGCGGCCAGCCGGCAAAGGCGAGCAGCAGGCTGCCGAAGAAACGCGAGTCCTCGGCGTAGCGGTCGCGCAGGTTGCGGCCTTGCTCCTGCACGAGGTCCGCGGCGTCATCGAGCGCATTGAGATAAGCGTCGTAGATGGGGCGCAGCGCGTCGTTATTGTAGCGGTTCGCTTCGTCCAGTTTCTTCTCCTGCGCCAGCGCGAGAAACGCATCGACGCGCTGGTCGTAGTCTTTGCTCAGTCGCTCGATCGTGCCGCGCAAGGGCGAGCCGGCGAGCGATTCGGCGGTGGAAAGATCGAGGGCATGCGCCTTGGCGAGGTTGCTCGAATCGCGCATCTGCGGCAGCAATTCGGCCCAGGCGCGCTCGTTGTCGGGATCGACGATGCGCCGGGCGAGGCGCTGCACGCCGCTCAGCTCGCGTGTGAGCGTGCGCAGGGCGTTGAGCGTGGGCACGCTGCGGTCGAGCAGGTTCGCATAACCTTGGTTGACGCTGCGGAGCACGTAGAGGCTCAGGAGACCGACGGCGAGATTCGAGACCAAGAGGCCGATCATCAGCCAGAACTTGAGGCGACTTAGCATGGAGTGCCCCGACGCGTAGGGGAAAACGACTCCAGTTGCACGAAAAAAGGCCCCGGGGAAATCCCGAGGCGCGCGTGCAGGTCGGCGCGCCAAATGTCTTTTCCCAGCGCCCGGCGCGCGCTAGAGAATATCCGCCCCCCGTGAACGCTCCCGCGACTTCCGCTCTCGTTGCGACCCTGCCGCCGCGCCTCGTGCGCCTGCGCGACGGACGCGACTACCGGCTGCGCATGCTCGGCGCCGCGGATGCCGCGCGCGTCGTCGAGATGTTCGCCACCCTCTCGAGCGAGACGATCCGCGCGCGCTACGGCTATCTGATCCACGACATGACGGCGGAGCGTGCCGCGCGTCTGGTGAGCGTGGACCCGGCACGCGAGGCGCCGCTGGGAATTTTTGAGCAGGGACCCGACGGCCGCGAAGGACGCCTATGGGCGATGGGGCGGCTCGTGCACGCACCGGACAATTCCTCGGCCGAATGCGCCTTCCTCGTGCACGACAGCCAGCGACGGCTCGGCATGGCGTCGACGCTGTTGAAATATCTCCGCATCCTCGGTCGCCGGCGCGGCCTGCCGCGGCTGTTCGCCCAGGTGCGGCGCGAAAACAAGGCGATGCTGAACACGTTCATCCAGAACGGCGCCCGGCTGCATTTCTCCGCCGACAGCGACGTGGTGGAAATCGACATCCCCCTGCGGCTGCCGAAGATTCTATTCGACAAAGCCGCGCCCGCTCCTTCGATTTCCCGGATGTCCTCGCCGGAGAAAAAAGGTTTTTCGCTCGTCGCACTCGTGGTCGACCTCGTGCTCGTCGCCGCGTTTTTCACCTTCTTCTACTACGTGCTGCAATCGCACGTGCCGTCGAACGACCCGACGATGATCCGCTTCTGGTCGACGATGGCCGCCGCGTGCATGAGCGGCGTGTTCTGGCTGGCGTTGCAGATGCTCAAGACGGTGTTCGCCTTCCAACGCGCCAGTCGCAAGTAACGCCGACCGTTCCGGCCCGCCGCCTGTGGCCACCTCCGCTTCCCGCCCCCGCACTTCCGTCGCCGCGGAGGATTACCTCGAAAAAATCGAGCAACTAATCTCGCGCAAGGGTTACGCGCGCGTGGTCGACATCGCCGCAGAACTGAAGATCTCGCAGGCCAGCGTCACCGCCATGGTGCAGAAGCTCGATGGCGAAGGCTTCGTCAAATACGAGAAATACCGCGGCATGGTCCTGACCAGCACGGGCCTCGAAGTCGCGCGCCGCATCGCCCATCGCCACCAGCTGCTGACCGAGTTTCTCCGCGCGATCGGCGTCGCTGACGAGCAAGTGATCTACGACGACGTCGAGGGCATGGAGCATCACATCTCGCCCGAAACCTTCGCGGCAATCGAAGCGCTCACGCGTCACCTCGAGAAGAATCCGAGCGTGATGGCGAAGGCGACGGCAGCGAAGAAATAGCGTCGCCGCGATTCACGCAGACGAATCGGATATTCGCCGCGGTCCCGGGCGGCGACAGAAGCACGGCATCAGCCGCGATACCCTCCTCGATTGGCGCCGCCGGGACGACGGCGCCCACAGGCGATCGGTCGGTTACCCGCGAATCTTCCGCCGCGAGGTGATGCGTGAGGCCACGAGGATGGCGATCTCGTAGAGCACGATCAGCGGCAGCGCGAAGAGCGCCTGATTGAACGGATCGGGCGTCGGCGTGATGACGGCCGCGAGGATGAAGATCACCACGATCGCGTGACGCCGGTATTTGCGCAGCGTCGCGACCTCGATGAGCCCCATGTAGACGGCGAGCACGACGAGCAGCGGGAACTCGAACGCCGCGCCCATGCCCAGCACCATCCACATGAGCAGCGAGTAGTATTTGTCCGCCGTCCACATCACGGTGTAGCCGAGCATTTCGTTCAGCTCGAAGGCCACGCGGATGGTGTTCGGCGTGAGAAAATAATACCCAAACGACGCACCGCCGAGAAAGAGCGCGAACGCCGAAAGTCCCGTCGGCACGATCACGCGCAGCTCCTTGTCGTTCAGCGCCGGCGAAATGAAACGACCAAGAAAGTAGATCCAGAACGGCAGCGACATCACGATGCCGCCGATGAGGCAGATATCGATGATGACCGTGAACACGCCCATCGGGCTGTTCGTCACGAGGTCGGTCTTCATCCGCGGGAACTCCGCCTTGATCTGCTCCAGCGGCCAGTTGAGCAGGGTCGACGCGTCGTCGAGCCGGTAGGCGATTACGGTGACGAAGATCGCAAAAACGACGGCGCACTTGATCAAGGTGACGCGCAACTCCTCCAAGTGATCGAGAAATCCCATCGGCTTCTCGCGCGGGCTCGGCGCAGGCTCCGCGCCGGCCGTCAGCTGGCCTTCGTCATCGTAGGGAGAATTGGGCGGCGTATCGCTCAAGCCGGTTCAACAGAGGGGGTTTTCCGCTGCGGCGCAATCCCGGCTTCGCGGTGGGCCTTGCCGAAAGCAGCGCACGCGCGGGACTTCGGCGGGACATGGCTGCGAACGGCCCCGACCCGACCTGCGTCCCGGGAGTTTTACCGTATCGGCCGGACGGGGCGCTCCTCCGGTGTCCGCGCAAGAAATGACACGTATTTGGCAAGCGTGCGCCGTTGACACATTTCGCGCTTATGACTGCGATAGCTCCCTCTGTTCAGCCGTCTGTTATCACCCTAAATTTCAACTCACATGGCCAAGAAAACTCCCGCCAAGAAGGCCGTTAAGAAAACGGCTCCTGCCAAGAAACCCGCCGCCAAAAAAGCGGCTCCGAAATCCGCGAAGGGCCCGAAGTATGTGTATACTTGGGGTGCCGGCAAAGCCGACGGTGATGGCTCCATGAAGGCCCTCCTCGGCGGCAAGGGCGCCAATCTCGCCGAGATGACGCGCATCGGCCTGCCGGTTCCTCCGGGATTCACGATCACCACCGAGGTCTGCACTTACTACTACGCGAACAAGAAGACCTATCCGGCCTCGCTCCAGGCCCAGATGGAAGCCGGCGTCGCCAACATGGAGAAGATCATGGGCACGAAGTTCGGCGCCACCGAAGGCATGCCGCTCCTCGTCGCCGTCCGCTCCGGCGCCCGCGACTCGATGCCGGGCATGATGGACACGATCCTCAACCTCGGCCTCAACGACCAGACGGTCATCGCGCTCGAGAAGGCGACCAACAACGCCCGCTTCGCCTGGGACTGCTACCGCCGCTTCATCCAGATGTATGGCGACGTCGTGCTCGGCGTGCAGAAGCGCCCCGACGAAGACCACGAGCCGTTCGAGACGGTCATCCACAACTTCAAGCACGAGAAATACCACAAGGACATCGTCGACTCCGAGCTCACCGCCGAAGATCAGGCCGAGCTCGTCAAGCGCTTCAAGGCCCTCGTCCTCGAGCGCACGGGCAAGTCCTTCCCGAACAGCGCCTGGGACCAGCTCCGCGGCGCCGCCGGTGCCGTGTTCGGCTCCTGGATGAACGACCGCGCGATCGTCTATCGCCGCAAATACAACATCCCCACCGAGTGGGGCACCGCCGTCAACGTGCAGGCCATGGTGTTCGGCAACACCGGCGAAAACTCCGGCTCCGGCGTCGCGTTCACCCGCAACCCGGCCAACGGCACCAACGAATTCTACGGCGAGTTCCTGATCAACGCGCAGGGTGAAGACGTCGTCGCCGGCGTCCGCACGCCCGAGCCCGTTGCCCAGCTCAAGAACCACCTCCCGCAGGCCTACGCCGAGCTCCTCAAGGTCCGCAAGACCCTCGAGGCGCACTTCAAGGACGTGCAGGACGTCGAGTTCACCATCCAGGACGGCAAGCTGTTCATGCTCCAGACGCGCAACGGCAAGCGCACCGCCGCCGCCGCGCTGAAGTTCGCCGCCGACATGGTGAAGGAAAAGCTCATCGACTGGCAGACCGCGGTGCTCCGCAACCCGGCCGACCAGCTCGAGCAGCTCCTCGCCCCGATCTTCGACCTCGCCGAGGTCAAGAAGGCCGCCGTCATCGCCACCGGTCTCCCGGCCGGCCCCGGCGCCGCCACCGGCAAGATCTACTTCAACGCCGACCGCGCTGTCGTCGCCGCCGAGAAGGGCGACAAGGTCCTCCTCGTCCGCGTCGAGACCTCGCCGGAAGACCTCCGCGGCATGATCGCCGCCGAAGGCATCCTCACCGCCCGCGGTGGCGTCTCCTCGCACGCCGCGCTCGTCGCCCGCCAGATGGGCAAGGTCTGCGTTTGCGGCGCTTCCGCCGTCAACATCAACTACGACGCCAAGACCGCCACGATCGCCGGCCAGACGTTCGCCGAAGGCGATTACCTCTCCATCGACGGCACCTCCGGCACGGTTTACGCCGGCCAGATCAAGACCGCCCCGTCGGAAATCATCGCCGGCCTCGTCAACGGTGACGCCGCCGCGATGGCCACGGAGAAGTTCAAGAACTACACCCAGCTCATGAAGTGGTGCGCGCAGGCCACCAAGCTGTCCGTCCGCACCAACGCCGATACGCCCGAGCAGGCGCGCATCGCCGTCGCGTTCGGCGCGGTCGGCATCGGCCTCACCCGCACCGAGCACATGTTCTTCGAAGGCGACCGCATCGACGCCATGCGCGAGATGATCCTCGCCGACACCGTCGAAGGCCGCGAGGCCGCCCTCGCCAAGCTGCTCCCGTATCAGCGCGGCGACTTCTACGGCATCTTCAAAGCGCTGAAGGGCTTCCCCGCCACCATCCGCTTCCTCGACCCGCCGCTGCACGAGTTCCTCCCGAACTCGAAGGAGCAGCAGGCCGACCTCGCGAAGAAGCTCGGCATCGCGGTCGAGAAGATCGAGCACCGCGTGCACGAACTCCACGAGTTCAACCCGATGCTCGGCTTCCGCGGCTGCCGCCTCGGCATCAAGTATCCCGAGATCACCGCCATGCAGGCCCGTGCCGTCATCGAGGCCGCCGTGCAGGCCAAGAAGGAAGGCATCAAGACCAAGCCCGAGATCATGATCCCGCTGGTCGGCTTCAAGAAGGAGCTCGATCTGCAGGTCGCGATCGTCCACGAGGTCGCCGCCAAGGTGTTCGCCGAGCAGAAGACGAAGGTCGACTACTCCGTCGGCACCATGATCGAAGTCCCCCGCGGCGCCCTCACCGCCGACGAGATCGCGCAGACCGCCGAGTTCTTCAGCTTCGGCACCAACGACCTCACGCAGACCTGCCTCGGCATGTCGCGCGACGACTCCGGCTCGTTCCTCGGCGCCTACCAGGAAGCCGAAATCTTCAAGAAGAACCCGTTCGCGTCCGTCGACCAGAACGGCACGGGCCAGCTCATGAAGATCGCGATCGAGAAGGGCTCCAAGACCCGCCCCGGCATCAAGCTCGGCATCTGCGGCGAACACGGTGGCGATCCGGACTCGGTGAAGTTCTGCCACAAGATCGGCCTCACCTACGTCTCGTGCTCGCCCTATCGCGTGCCCGTCGCCCGCCTCGCCGCCGCCCAGGCCGCGATCGCGGACCTCAAGGCCGCGAAGAAGTAAGCCTTCGGTAGGGGCGGTTGCCCTCAACCGCCCTCTCACTCTCGAGCCCCGGCCTCACCGCCGGGGCTTTTCTTTTCGCGCTCCTTCCGACCGCAGCCTCGGCGAAGGCTGCTCGCTGCGCGGCCGGCCACGACCGAGTCGTGCGCGACAGTTTGCCAACAACAGTCAGCCATCTGCCCTCCGGGAGCTGGCCCTGCGCGCGGCGTTTTCTCGTTGAGAAAAGGGGTGACGCTCGTGCCTGCGCTGAGCGTTCGCGCCTTCCTCCCATGCTCCGCTTTCGCCAACTCGACATCCTTCTTCACCGCGCCGCATTCCTTCTCGCGGGTCTTCTCGTGCTGCCGCCTCTCGCCTTCGCGCAGACGGTGCTGCTGCTCTCCACGGGAGATTCGGCGCTCGATCTCCAGACGCGCAACGTCCTCCAAGGCGCCGGCTACTCCGTGACCGTCGGCAACGCCTACACCTCGCTCGCGCCCGCGGAACTCATCGGCATCAACGTCGTCCTGTTGCTGCCGAACCACAACTGGAACACCGGCGACATGCCGCTCGCGTCCCAAGCCGCCCTCGTCTCCTTCGTCCAAAACGGCGGCGGCCTCGTCACCAGCGAATGGACCGACTGGAAAGTCAGCCAAGGCGACTTCGCCACGCTCTCCCCCATCCTCCCGGCCACCTCAGCCAGCCAATACAGAAACATCTCCGGGCTCTTCTACGTGCAGGCGACCGCCGACAGCGCGCTGAACGCCGGCCTCGGCAACCACTTCGTGTTCTCCACCGACAACTACAGCGGCGTGGAATCGAAGCTCACCGCCAAAGCCGGCGCGACCGTCTTCTACACCACCCTCGGTGGCGCGGGTGGCGCCGGCGTCGTCGGCTGGGCCAACGGCTCCGGCCGCGTCATGCAGTTTTCGACCACCGCGGGTCCGAACGAATTGGCCAATGCCGACTACGCACGCCTGTTCGTCAACTCCGTCGCGTGGACCGCGCAGGGCGTGCCCGAGCCATCCACCTGCGCCTGCCTCGTGCTCGGCCTCGCGTTCGTCGGCTGGCGCGTCACACGCCGCCGCGCTTGAGCGATGTGTCCGTCGATTAGTGCGCCGTCACGGGACAGCGCTTTTCTTTTTGCGCGAAACGCCGGGCATGGATTCCCTCCGGGTTTCCCCATGAAACTACGCCCATTCCTCGCCGCGCTCGCGCTCGGTGGATTCTTCCTCTCCTCGATCCATGCGCAAGACGCGGCGCCCGCCGCCGCACCTGCCGTAGCACCTGCCTCGTCCGTCCAAGCCGATCTCCAAGCCCTGGTCGGCAAGATCGGCGAAAAACTCCGCGCCGGCCAGCGCACACCCGAAGCGCTCAAGGCCGAGATCGCCGAGTTCGACGCGCTCCTCGCCAAATACCCGGCCAAGGACGACGCCAGCGCGAACATCGTGATGATGAAGGCCTCGCTCTTCGCCCAGGTCTTCGGCGACGAGGAAACCGCCAAGAAACTCTTCGCCAGCCTGAAGTCCGATTTCCCTGGCACGCAGGCCGCGGCCGCCGCCGACCGCATGCTCTTCGCGCTGTCCGACGAGGGCAAAAAGCAGGCCGCCGCCGAAGAGGCCGCCGAAGAAGCAAAGATCTCCGCCCTCGTCGGCCAACCCGCGCCCGAGATCAATTTCACGTGGTCGTCGAAGGGCGACCTCAAGAAACTCTCCGACCTCAAGGGTCAGGTCGTCGTCCTCGACTTCTGGGCGACGTGGTGCGGTCCGTGCATCCGCTCCTTCCCGAAGGTTCGCGCGGAAGTCGCGCACTTCAAGGATTCGCCCGTGAAGTTCCTCGGCGTCACCAGCCTCCAAGGCCGCGTCAATGGCATCGAGCCCAAGCCGATCAACACGCGGGGCGATCCGCAGAAGGAATACGACCTCATGCCCCAGTTCATGAAGCTCAAGGAAATGACTTGGGACGTCGCCTTCAGCGAAGCCAACGTCTTCAACCCCGACTACGCGATCCGCGGCATCCCCTACGTCGCCATCATCGACCCGAAGGGCGTCGTCCGCCACGCCGGGCTTAACCCGCTCGATCCCGAGGCCGACATCGAGGGCAAGGTCACGGCGCTCCTCCAGGAATTCAATCTCCCGGTGCCCGCCGCCCAACCGGAAAAATCCGAATAACGATCTCCGCACCGTCCCCTCACCGCCCCGGCCATCGCGCCGGGGCTTTTTGTTTCTCCCCGGAGCCGATTCCCCTCAAGCGAGCCGCCCCACGCGCCGATTCCACCTAGGAATCGTTTTCCCCCAAGTCTTTCGCATGGCCGCTGCGCAGCAAATCACCGACGCCCTCATCCAAGATTCGATCGCGAACGCCATGCAGAACGTCTGCCGCACGTTGCTGCGCCATGACGCGCGCCTGGTCGACCGCATCGCCGCGACCACCTACGAGACCGACCCGATCAAGTTCCAACTCATCGGCAATGTCGGCTTCGGCGGCGACGCCAACGGCGTCACCTACCTCTGCATGAGCGACGACTTCGCGCTCTTCGCCGTCAGCACGATCCTCGGCATGAGTCGCGCCGAAGTGGAATTTCACGGCCCCGACGTCCTCAAGGACGCCATCGGCGAGTTTACGAACATGACCGTCGGCGGCTTCAAGAACGCCATCGCCGACGTCGGATTCCCCTGCAAGCTGACGCTCCCCACGATCGTCCGCGGCAACAATCTCAGCGTCGCGGCCCTGCGGGGCACCGCGCGCCACGTCTTCCGTTTCAGCTGCGCGTCGCACGTCGTCGTTGCAGACATCCAGATGAAGACCGAGTGAGCCGCGCCGCACGGTTGACCGCGCGAAGCGCCTCCTCCTCACGGGCCGAGCTCGCCCGCGCGTCGTCTTTTCAGACTGTGCGCTGCGCCATCCACCACGCCCGCGCCTCCGCCATGCCCTCGGCGTAGCTGCGCACGGGCGTGTAGCCGAGCTCGCGCCGAATGCGCTCCGCCGGACAGTGCGCGATGAACCGATCCGCACGCGTCACCTTTTCGAACGGAATCACCGGCGCCGGCAACGCATCGGGGAACCACGCGCGCATCTCGCCGATGAAATCGCGCCACGCCACCTCCTCGTCGACGACGTTGTAGGCGCGGCCGAGCGCCACGGGATTGCCGAGCGCGAGTGCGGCCGCCCGCACGACGTTCGCTACATGTGTCATCGGCATCAGGTCGGAGCCATCGCCGCGCATCGGCACCTGTCCCGCACGCACCTTCACCGGCACTTTCATCACCCACACCGAAGTCGGATGCACGCCGAGCACCGCGCCGAGCCGCAGGATCGTCGCCGGCAATCCGCGCTCCATTTCCGCGCGCAACGCCCGCTCGGCCTCCGCCTTCCCCAGCCCGTAATGCGGCGACGCCGCCGGCGAGTGCGCGTAGGTGCGTCCGAGTTCGCGCAACGGCGCCTCCTCATCGAACTCGTCGCGCTCCGCCTGAAAATCGTAAACCGAGAGCGTCGAAATGTGCAGGAACTGCCGGCAACCCGCCGCGCGCGCCGCCCCCGCCAGCGTCGCGGTGCCGCCAGCGTTCACCGCGAGAGCGTCCGACAAATCCTTGCCGACCGTAGCCGCCGCATGCACGACGAACGTCTGCCCCGCACACACGCACGCCGCCGTCGCGGCGTCGGTGAACTCGCCCTCGACCTGCGTGACGTTCACCGCCTCGAGGCCGCGGTGCGGACCGGCTTTGCGCACGATCGCCGTCACCTTCGCGCCTTGCGCCGCCAGCCAGGCGGCGATCGAGCCGCCGACAAATCCGCTTCCACCTGTCACCAACACCGGCACGTCGCGTAGATTCATCGCGCGAGCTTCCACGCCGCGCCGCCGCGCGCAAGTTCGACCGCGGCGCGGCCCCGGCGCGTCAGCCGCCCTTGCGCGCCTCGAGTTCTTCCCAGCGGGCGAATGCCGCGGCGTGCTCGCGCTCGACGGTCTCGAGCCGCGCCTTCACCTCGGCAAACTTCGCGCCGCCGGTCTTGTAGAAATTCGCGTCGCCGAGCTTGGCCGTGAGATCGGCCTGCTCCTTTTCGAGCGCCTCGATGCGCGCCGGCAACGCGTCGAGTTCGGCACGCTCCTTGTTGGAGAGCTTCTTGGCTGGGCTGGCTGTAGCCGGGGTCGCTGACCCCGACTCCTTGACCTGCCTCTGTCCGGGGTCACCGACCCCGGCTACAGATTTCCGCGTCGCCTGCTTCTTCAACTCCGCCTGCCAGTCGCTGTAACCGCCGACGTAGTCGCCGACCTTGCCCTCACCCTCGAACACGAGCGTGCTCGTCACGACTTCGTCGAGGAACGCGCGATCGTGCGACACGAGCAGCAACGTGCCCGCGAACTCGACGAGCAAGTCCTCCAGCAGGTCGAGCGTCTCGGCGTCGAGGTCGTTCGTCGGTTCGTCGAGCACGAGCACGTTCGCCGGCTGCGTGAAGAGCTTCGCGAGCAGCAGGCGGTTGCGTTCGCCGCCCGAAAGCACGCGGGCAGGCGTGCGAGCGCGCGTCGGCTCGAAGAGGAAGTCCTGCAGATAACTGATGACGTTGCGCGTGCGGCCCTCGATCGTGACGGTCGGGTTGCCGTTCGCGATGTTGTCGGCGACGGTCTTGTTGTCGTCGATCTGCGCGCGGAGCTGGTCGAAGTAGACGACCTCGAGATTCGTGCCGTGCTTGATCACGCCGCTCGTCGGCTGGAGCTGCCCGAGCAGGAGCTTGATCAACGTGGTCTTGCCCGCGCCGTTCGGTCCGAGGATGCCGATCTTTTCGCCGCGATTGATCGTGATGGAAAAATCGCGGAGCACGGTCTTCCCGCCCGCCCAAGTGTAAGTGACGTTCTCAGCCTCGACGACCTTCTGGCCGCTGCGCTCGGCCTCGGCGAGTTTGAGCGTCGCGGAGCCGACGCGCTCGCGGCGCGCACGGGCCTCGGCGCGCATTTGCTTGAGCGCGTTGATGCGCGCGGTGGCGCGCGAACGCTGCGCCTTCACGCCGCGGCGAATCCATTCCTCCTCCTGCGCGAGCTTCTTGTCGAAGGCTGCGCGCTGTTTCTCCTCCTCCTCGAGCACCTGCTGCTTGCGGACGAGATAGGTGTCGTAGTCGCACGCCCAGCCGGCGAGCCGGCCGCGATCGAGTTCGACGATGCGCGTGGCGATCTTTCGGAGGAACGCCCGGTCGTGCGTCACGAAGAACAGCGTGGGCTTCGTCTCGAGCAGCAGCTCTTCCAGCCAGAGGATCGACTCGAGATCGAGATGGTTCGTCGGCTCGTCGAGCAGCAGCAAATCCGGCTGTCCGGCCAGCGCGCGCGCCAGCAGCACGCGACGCTTCAGGCCGCCCGACAACGCGGAAAATTCCTGCGTCGGCGGGACGCCGACGTGATTGATCAAATCCTCCACGCGCACGTCGCGCTGCCAGTCCTCCTCGTGATGATCGTCGTTGGGCCGCAGGCCGCTCGCGACGATGTCGTGGACGTTGCCGGCCACGTCCGTGGGCACTTCCTGCGTCAGGCGCGCGTAGAGCGAGCCCTGCGGGCGAAACACGTCGCCCGTGTCCGGCTTCATCTCGCCCATGATGACCTTCATCAGCGTCGACTTGCCCGCGCCGTTGCGGCCGACCAAGCACACGCGCTCGCCGGCCTCGATCTGGAAGTTGATGTGGTCGAGGATGGCGGGACCGCCAAAAGCGAGGCTGACGTCGAGGAGATTGAGGAGCGCTGGCATGCGTGAAGCCGGCCACGTTGCGCCACGGCCGGGCGCAGTTCAAGGACGGGTTTTTCTGGAGGTGACCATCGCTGCACAGTGCACCCTCGGCGCCGTGACGCCTCCCGCGCCACGCCAACCTCAACCGAGAAACACCATGAAAGACCCGCTCACCAAAGACCAGTTCGTCGCCGTGCTCGAAGCTGCCGGCATCGACGCCACGCGGCGTGCCCGACTCCATCAGGAGTTCGAGCGCCAGCAACCGGCCGCCCACGAGAAATTCCTCGCATGGCTCGGCCTCCCGCCCGCGGAGATCGCCCGCATCCGCGAGCATTCCCGCGCGGCGAACTGAGTCTTCCCTGGCGAGCCCGCCGCCCGCATGCTGGCGGCGGGCTCGCCTCTTCCCATGACCACCATCCGCCAACTCGCCGCGGAATTCGGCCTCACGCGCAGCACGCTGCTTTACTACGACCGCATCGGCCTGCTGCGGCCGGACTACCGCACCGCGTCGGGCTACCGTCTCTACAATGCGACCGACCGCGCGCGCCTTGCCGCCATCTGCCGTTACCGCGCGGCGGGGCTGCCGCTGGAGAAGATCGCGACCGTGCTCGATGCAACGCAGGAGCCGAAATCCGCCGTCCACGCCGCCCTGCACGAGCGCCTCACCGCGTTGAACCGCGAGATCGCCGCGCTGCGTCGCCAGCAACAGGTCGTGATCGACCTGTTGGGCCCGACCCGCCGCGCACGCCGCACGCGCATCATGAACAAGGAGCGCTGGGTCGCGCTCCTCCGCGCGGCCGGCATGGACGACGCCGAGATGCGCCAGTGGCACGTCGCGTTCGAGCGCCAATCGCCGGAAGCGCATCGCGATTTCCTCGAGTCGCTCGGCATCCCGGCAGCGGAGATTCGCCGCATCCGGCGGGCGTCGCGCGCCGCAAACCGGACGGCCTAAATCCACGCCGGGCCGGCAATTTGTTCCGCGCTAGACAAACGGCGCGATCGGCGGCGCTTGGGCTGAGTTTCGTCGAACCGCACCCCGCCGCATCATGGATCTCCTCAAGACCGCCCTCCGCGCCTTGCGCGCCCAGCCCCTGTTCAGCGCGCTCGTCATCGGCCTCCTTGCCCTGGGCATCGGCGCCAACACCGCCATCTTCTCCGTCGTCCACGCCGTCCTCCTCAAGCCTCTGCCCTACCCGCAGCCCGGCGAACTCGTGATGGTGCGCAAGCCGCCGCGCGATCCCGCCGCCAACCTCCCCGGCGGCGGCGACATGATGCCCGACAACGAATTCCTCGGATGGATCGAGGCCGTGCCGAAGACCTTCCGTGCGCTCGCCGCCTACCGCAACAACGCCTCGACCCTCCTGCGCGGCGACGGCGCCGTGCGCGTGCCGACCGCGGCGGTGACCGGCGAGTTTTTCCCTTTGCTCGGGGTGAGCGCGTGGCGCGGCCGGCTCTTCGGCGCCGACGAACTCAAGCCCGGCGCGCCGATGACCGCCGTGCTGAGCTACAGCGCGTGGCAGTCGCGCTTCAACGGCGCCGATAGCGCCCTCGGCGAAGTCGTCACGATCGACGACCAACCCCACACCATCATCGGCGTGCTGCCGCCGGGTTTCGAATTCACCGATCCCGTGCAATTCTGGCGGCCGCTCCAACTCGCCCCCAACGCTCCCGGCCAGCTCCGCATCCAGATGGTCCGCGTCTTCGGCCGCCTGCTGCCCGGCACGACGCAGGACACCGCCCGCCGCGAACTCGACGAACTCTCCGCACGATTCTGGGGCAACCTCAGCACCGGCTTCATCGACAACGGCCCCGCCGACGGCGGCCGTCGCGCGGCGAATCCGCCACCGGACGCTCCCGCGAACGGCAACGTCGCTGCCACCCGCACCGTGGTCGCTCCGCCAACCAGCAACGCCGAGCCCGCCGCGCCGAACGCCGACGGACTGCCGCGCGGCGTGAGCCTCCAGTTGCCGCCGGGCGCGGACCCCAACGATCCGCGCGTCAAGGCCGCCATCGCCTCCGCACTCGCGCAACGTCAGGCCGCCCCGTCGAGCGAATCCGCCCCGGTCGTAACCCGCGTCGTCGCCGAGCCGGCCGCCGCTCCCACGAGCGAGCGCCGCGCGGAGCCTGCCGTTTCGCCAGCCGCTCCCGGCCCGGCAGTGGAGCGCCGCATCGCCAGCGGTCCCGGAAGTGCGCCGGCCGGTGGGCCGCCGCGCCTCCAACTGCCCTTCGCCGACTCCAAGGCCCAGCTCGTCACCTTGCAGGAACAACTCGCCCGCCAGTCGCGGGCGACGCTCTGGCTGCTGCTGTGCGCCGTGGGTTTCGTGCTGCTCATCGCCTGCGCCAACATCGCCAATCTCCAGCTCGCCCGCGCCGCCGCCCGCCGCCGCGACATCGCGGTGCGCGCCGCCCTCGGCGCCTCGCCCACGCGCCTCGCCGGCGAGTTGCTCGCCGAGAATCTCCTGCTCGCGCTGCTCGGCGGCGCCGCCGGTCTCGTGCTCGCGTGGTGGAGCACGCGGGTGTTGCAGGTGTGGCTCGTAGACTACCTGCCGCGCGTGAATCCCGTGGGCGTCAACGTCACCGTGCTCGGCTTCGCGCTCGGACTCGCGGCGCTCGCCGGCGTCGCGTTCGGCCTGGCGCCGGCGTGGCAGGGCATGCGTGTGGACCTGCTTGAGACACTCAAGGAGGGCGGCACGCAGGCCTCGCGCGGCGGCTCGCGTTGGCGTCAGGCGCTCGTCGCCTTCGAGATCGCGCTCGCGCTCGTGCTCGCGATCAACACCGGCCTGCTGGTCCGCAGCATCTACAAACTCTACTCGACCGACCTCGGCTTCCGCACCGGCGACGTGATGACTGCCAACCTTTCCCTGCCGCGCCGCTACGGCACGCCGGCTCAGCAACGCGATTTCACCCAGCGCTGGCTGGAGAACATCCGCGCCCTGCCGGGCGTGAAGACCGCCGCCGTCACCGACCTCCCGCCCCTCTCGCCTTACGCGCAGATGGTGCTCACGGCCTCGGCGCAAGGCTCCACGGGCAACACCAACGCCTCCGTCAATTCCGCGCCGCAACAGATGGCCGTGGCCGCGGCGTCGCCCGAGTTTTTCTCCGCCACCGGCATCGCGCTGAAACAAGGCCGCGTCTTCACCGATCAGGACGGCGCGGAAGCCCCGCCCGTCGCGGTCGTGAACGAGGCCTTCGTGAAGCAATACTACCCGCAAGGCCTCACGCTCGGCGCGCAAATCACCGTGCCGTCGCTCGCCCCCGGCACGCGACGCGGCCAGCCGGCGCCGACCGCCGCCATCGTCGGCGTGGTCGCCGACGTGCGCCCGCGTGGCTTCGAGAGCACGGCGCAGCCGCTGGCGTATTTCCCCTTCGCGCAACAACCGCGCGCACGCGTCACGGCCGTCGTGCATTTCACCGGCGACGCGGCCACGCTGTCGCGGCTCATCACGCAGGCGACGCACAAGGTCGACGCGGGACTCGCCCTCGACAATCCCTCGACGCTCGAGGCGCAGATCAACCGCCAGAACGCACCACGGCGCATCACGCTGTTCCTGACGAGTGCGTTCGCCGCCACCGCGGTGCTGCTCGCAGCCCTCGGGATTTTCGGCGTCATGAGCTACACGGTGACGCAGCGCACGCAGGAGATCGGCGTGCGCATGGCGCTGGGCGCCGACACGGCGACAATCCTGCGCTGGATTCTCGGTTACGGCGGCGCCGCGATCGGAGTCGGACTCGCTGCGGGGCTCGCCCTGACGTTCGCCACCAGCCAGCTGCTCAGCACGTTCCTCGTAGGGATCACGGCGCTCGATCCGGTCGTCATCGCTACCGGTGTGCTCGCGCTCGGCTTGGTGGGGCTGCTCGCCTGCTGGTTCCCCGCCCGCCGCGCCACCCGCGTGAATCCCGTCGACGCACTGCGGACGGAGTGACGATCACGGGCGCGGCGCGGGTTCGCGCAGCCACCCGCCCAATTCGTGCGCGGCGAAGCGCTCGAACCCGTCGCCGCCCAGCTGCTCGCGCGCTCTCTCGCGGGCCGTCGCGCGCAATTGGGCGATCGCCTGATTTTCCTGCGTCTTCGTGATGCTGCGATCCATGAGCAGCTCGTGCTTGGTGCGCCGCAGATCGCAAAAGGCGACGTAGACGCGCAGCAGCTTCTCCGGGGGCAACGCGGCGTCTTCGCCGAGCACATTGCACCAATAATCGAAATCCCCATCTGCGCGACGCACGTAGACCGCAGCCGTGGACGGCTCGAGCACCATCAAGGCCGTGCGGACCCGCGCCAGGCGCGCGGCATCGAAGTCGACCGCCACCGGCACGCGCTGGTCCGCCGCTGCCCGCGCGCGCGCATTGCAGTCGATCCACAGTCGCTCCGCCTCCGCCAGCCAAAGCAGTTTCTCGTCCGGCACGCCCAGGCCCGACGCGCGCTCGCGCACCTTGGCCATGCCGGGCGCGGCGCGGAAGAGATACTCGGCTTTCTCGTCTGCGGTGAGCACCGCGCCCAGTTGCGCCGCAAAATCGGCATCGGCCTGGGCGCGGAGCGCATCGGCTTCCGCGCGTGAAATGCGACCGACGATCCGGTCGCGCCACCAAGCCCGGCGGGCGCTTTGGCGGTTCAGCTCGAGCGATTTCACCGCCTCCGCCTTCGCCGGAGGGAGATTCGTGACCTCCGGGGCGCCGGCGTCCCACCAATGCAGCGTATGCGCGAGCACGAGGCTGGTCTCGGCCGAAGGCACGCCGGCGCGTTTGAGCCGTTCCACGTTTTCGGGCAGCGTCAACTGCGGATCGAGCAACTGAAGCGTGCTTCCCTGCGGGTATTCGGCAGCCAGTCCCGCGATTCCAACCAGTGCAAAGCCCAGCCAACAGGGGATTTTCATGCAGACAAGCGGCCCGCCTTTCCCATGGGACAAAGGCCGCGGCGCGACAAGGCGGTTTTCGCCGATCGGCGACGGTCCCCGGCCCGGCGGCTCCATCACTAAAAGTTGTGACCCCGCCAAATCGCGCGCGACCAGTAGCAGGCGTGTTCCCGAACGCCAAAAACCGGAGCATAATCCCGCCAAATAATGCACAGATATGGCCAAGTCTTGGGATGACGCGGCGCGCCCTGCGGGGCATCCTTTCCCCCATCTACCTATGGTAAGCCCCAACTCGTCCACGCCGGGCGGACAACCCGGAAGCGCTGCCGCTTCGTCCGCCGAAAAGACCACCATTCCCGACGTCGTCATCCGACTCGCCGGCAACTCGCAGGACGGCATCCAGTCCGTCGGCGGTTTCCTCGCCCGCCTCGCGGGCCGCAGCGACCAGGACGTCATGACCTACATGACGATCCCCGCCACCATCTCCGGCGGCCCGTCGATCTTCCAGGTCCGCATGGGCACCGGCGACATCCTGTCGTCGGGCGACCAAGCCGACTTCCTCGTCGCGTTCTACCAACACAGCTACGAGTCGCACATCGGCGCGCTCCGCCCGGGCGGCGTGCTCATCTACGACACCGACCACGTCAAACCGAACCCCGACGACCGCCGCTTCACCAACGTCGGCATCCCGATCACCTCCGCGACCGTCGAAGCCGTCGGCGGCACCGGCAAGGATAAGGGCAAAAACATTTTCGTGCTCGGCCTGATCGCGCGCATCTTCGACCTCGACGTGCCGAAGCTCAGCACGCTGATCAAGGAGCGCCTCGGCGGCCGCGGCGACGAAGCCGTGCGCAACGCCATGATGGCTTTCGACGCCGGCTACGCGCACCCGGTGGAGAACCTCCTCGGCCACCTCTATCGCTTCGCCCGCGCCACCTCGGCCGGCACCACGGCCTCGCGCCCCGCCGTCACGATGGACGGCAACACCGCGATGGTCTACGGCCTCCTCACCGCCGGCGTCCGCTACGGCGCCGCGTATCCCATCACGCCGTGGTCCTCGATCATGGAAATGCTCCGCACGGAGCTGCCGAAATACGGCGGTCTCTTCGTGCAGGCTGAGGACGAAATCGCCGCCGTCTCGCACGCGCTCGGCTTCGCCTACTCCGGCCATCTCTCCGTCACCGGCAGCTCCGGCCCCGGCCTCTCACTGAAGATGGAAGCCCTCGGCTGGGGCAGCATGGCGGAAATCCCGCTCATCTGCATCAACGTCCAGCGCGGCGGCCCGTCCACGGGCTTGCCCACCAGCATCGAGCAATCCGATCTCATGCAGGCGCTCTACGGTTCGCACGGCGACACGCCGCGCGTCGTGCTCGCGCCGAAGGACGTCGAGGACTGCTTCTACATCGCCATCGAAGCCGCGCGCATCGCCAAGGAATTCTCCACGCCGGTCATCATCCTCACCGACCAGGCGCTCGCGACCCGCATCGAAGCCTTCGAGGAGCCCGACCTGAAGAACCTCGTCAAGGAGCACACCCTCGACCTCACGCCCGCACCGGTCGACTACAAGCCCTACCCGCTCGACACCTGGCCGAAGCACGTGCCGCCCGGCACGCGCATGCTCTCGGGCAAATACCCGACCGTCACCGGCCTCGAGCACGACGAAGCCGGCCATCCCTCCGGCAGCCCCGCCGTGCACGCCAAGATGAACGCGCGCCGCCGCGAGAAGATCAAAGCCGTCGCGAAATCGCTCCCCGCGCACGAGATCTACGGCGACCAATCCGGCGACGTCCTTGTCGTCGGCTGGTGCTCCACCTACGGCCCGATCCGCGAGGCGGTGAACCAACTCCGCAAATCGGACAACGCCCCGAAGATCGGCCAGCTCCACCTGCGCCACCTCGCGCCCTTCGCGCCCGGCCTCGGCGAGATTTTTGCCCGCTACAAGAAAGTCGTCGTGTGCGAACTCAACGACGAGGGTCTCTACGGCTACGGCCAGCTCGCCTCGCTCCTGCGCGCCGCCTACGCCAACCCAGCCATCGTCTCGGTCACCAAGACCGACGGTCTCACGTTCAAGGTCCGCGAGATCGTCGCGGGCGTCCAAAAACATCTCTCAGCCTGAAC
Source organism: Opitutia bacterium (assembly GCA_016217545.1). Classification (NCBI taxonomy): domain Bacteria; kingdom Pseudomonadati; phylum Verrucomicrobiota; class Opitutia; species Opitutia bacterium. The sequence continues at coordinate 123,096 of JACRHT010000011.1, forward strand.
CCACCCCACGCCATGAGTTCCGCTCCCGTTTCCGCTCCCCTCGTCGAAGTCCCCGCTGCCGGCGGCCCCGGCCGCGCCCCGCTCGCGAAAAAAGGCCTCGTCTCCGATCACCCCACGTGGTGCCCGGGCTGCGGCGATTTCGCCGTGCTGGCCTCGTTCTACCGCGTCCTCGAGAAGCTCAACTACCCGCAGGAAAGCATCGTGACGTTCGCCGGCATCGGCTGCTCGTCGCGCTTCCCCTACTTCGTCAACAGCCACGGCGGCCACTTCATCCACGGCCGCTCGCTGCCCTTCGCCGCCGCGATCTCCCTCGGCCGCGACGACCTCCACGTCTTCGCCTTCGGCGGTGACGGCGACGGTTTCTCCATCGGCGGCAACCACCTGTTCCACGCCGCGCGCAAGAACACCAAGATGACCTACGTCATCATGGATAACTCCGTCTACGGCCTGACCAAGAAGCAGACCTCGCCCACCTCGCCCATCGGCTTCAAATCGAAGACCGATCCGTGGGGCGCGATGGAGCAACCGGTCAATCCGATGAAGACGCTTCTCACCGCCGGCGCCACCTTCGTCGCTCGCTCGCACGCCACGCAGGTCAACCACATGACCGAGATGATGCTCCGCGCCGCGCAGCACGACGGCTTCTCCGTGGTCGAGATCCTCTCCGAGTGCGTCGAGTTCAACGAAGGCGCCTTCGACGCCGCCAACCCGCGCAAGGGCGGCAAGTGGCAGCTCATCGACCTCAAGAAGAACGACGGCACGCCCGAGGACGCCGCGCGTCACGACCCGACGGACGAGTTCTCCGCCATGAAACTCGCCCTCGCCGACGCGCCCGGCTACTTCGGCGTGTTCTACGAGGTCAATCGCCCGACGAAGAACAAGCTCGAGCGCGACCTCATCGCCCGCACCCGCGAAAAGACCAAGGGCGCCTCCGCGCTCCAGCTCCTCGAGGGCACGTTCGCGAAGATGCGCTGAAGATTTGCTCTAGTTACACCCGGGAGCCGGCGGCTGCTTGCGAGCACCGCCGGCTCTTTCTTTGGGCCCCCTGCAACCCGCGCCCAGCTTTGCGCAATCTGAGCCCAGCGAGCGCAGCGGCTCAGGCGCATAATTCGTCCGGCCTCACTGCTCGCCTTTCATGAACCTCCAGCACGATCGCTCGGCTTGGTTACACGGGCCACAGCATGCGTGTCAGACCACCCCTCCGCACGTGGTGCCACCGCGACGCCTTTTGCTTCTTGGCGCGCCCGGCGTTGGCAAGGGAACCCAAGCCTCACTCCTCTCGGCGGCACTCGGTGCGTGCCACCTCTCGACGGGCGACATCTTCCGCCTCGCCCGCACCGCGCATCACGACCAACTCACACCCGCCATGCGCACCGCAGTGGAGCGCATGAGCCGCGGCGAACTGGTGTCCGACGAAACCGTGCTGCAACTCGCGCGCGAACGCATGACCTGCCTCCGCTGCCGCGGCGGGTTCATCCTCGACGGCTTCCCGCGCACCGTGCCGCAAGCCGCCGCGCTACAGGTGCTGCTCGACGGGGAACGCGTCACCGTCGACGCCGTCGTCAGCTACGAACTCAGCGAGCCCGAACTCGTCACGCGCATCGGCGGCCGCCGCACCTGCCCCGTCTGCAAGGCGGTCTACCATGCCGAGCTGCGCCCGCCCAAATCCGAAGGCGTGTGCGACGTGTGCGGCACGCCGCTCATATTGCGCGAGGATGATCGCCCTGAAGCGGTGCACGTCCGCCAGCAAGCCTACCTTCAGGCGACGGCGCCGCTCTTCGACTTCTACTACGAACTCGGCCAGCTCGTGCGCATCAGCGCCACCGGCTCGCCGGAGGAAGTCTTCGCACGGACCTCCGCCGCCTTGGCGGAACGCTGGCGCTCCTGAGCGACGCCAGGGTTATTTCTTGTCGAAGCTGAACTTGCCCGCGCCTGCGATCAGCAACGCGAGATAGCCCGCGAGGTAGAGATAGGCGACTTCGCCGCTCATCGGTCCGCGCAGCGTCATGCCGTGAGCCATGAAGAAGGCCACCGCCATCGTCACCACCATGAAGAAGCTTGCCAGCCGCGTCCACAGGCCGATCGCCACCAGCAACGCGCAAACGAACTCCGCGAAGGTCACGAGCACGAACTCCGGCCACGCGCCCAAGCCCAGCATTGAGCGGTCGAACATGTTCTTTCCTGCCGCCAGCGCCGCGACCTTCCCCCAGCCGTGGAGAAACGCCATCGAGAGACCGAGCCACAGCCGGAGCACGAGCAGCGCGAGGTCCGCGCTGCGGGGAATGAATTCGAGGTGGAGGATTTTTTGCATGGAAAGGGACGACGCGCCCACACCGTGACGCAATCCGGGCCGGGCGCAAGCAGCTTAGTTGCGCACACAATTATTTTGCCTTCTCCGCGCTCCGGCCTTTTTTGGATCTGATGAAATCCGCTCCCGCCATCGACGCCGGCGTCCGCATCGGCCACGTGCACCTGAAGGTCGCAAATCTGGAACGCGCCCTCGAGTTCTACTGCGGCGTGCTCGGTTTCCAATTGATGCAGCGCTACGGCGCGCAGGCAGCCTTCATCTCGGCGGGCGGCTACCATCACCACCTCGGTCTCAATACCTGGGAAAGCCTCGGCGGATCGCCGCCGCCACCCGGCTCCACCGGCCTCTATCACACCGCCATCCTCTACCCCACCCGCCGCGCGCTGGCGGACGCGTTGCGTCGGCTTGCCGAGGCGGACTGGCCGCTCGACGGCGCTTCCGATCATGGGGTCAGCGAGGCGCTCTACCTGCGTGACCCCGACCAGAACGGCGTGGAACTCTATCGCGATCGGCCGGAAGCCGAATGGCCGCGCACGCCCGCAGGCGAACTCGCGATGGTCACGCGTCCGCTGGATCTGCGCGGGCTCCTCGCCGAACTCAAGTAACGCTCACGCGCACAGGCGTCGCGCCGCATCCGGCCAACGCTCAGCCAACCCGGCCAGCCCGGACGCCAGCGCATCGCGCTGACGCTCGAAGGTGACGACGTCCTGTCCCGGCGCCTGCACGAGGTGGCAGCTCACGAGCGTCGCGCCATCCGGCCGGGCCCAAATCCGCAGCGGAATCGCCGCCAGCGGCTCAGCCTCATCGCCCACCCGGATATCAACCACCCCGGTGTGCGCGTCGGACTCCAGCTCGAGGAACAGATCACCACACGCGGTGAACGCCCGCCAGCCGCGACGTGAAATCTCCAGCCGCTCGCAAAATCCCTTGGCCCAGCGCGGCAGGTTTTCCACGTCGGCGAGGAACCCGAACACTTGATCGCGACCGGCGGCGACCGTCACGTGCAGCGGCGCGACGAGCGCCGCATTGGCAGGAGAATGATGTCGGTTCATGGGACGTGGCGGTGATGGACGCACAGCGAATTGCCATCGGGATCGCTGACAATCGCCATGCGACAAACCCCGCTATCCATCGGATCAACGACGAATTTGACCTTGGCAGCACGCAGTGCCGCGACCGCCGCATCGAACTCCGCCACCTCGAGCGCCACGGAGGGCCCATCCGGCGACGGCTTCCATTTCTCCGAGGCCATGTTGCTGATCGCGAGCGTGCCGGCACCGATATCGTATTCGATCCAGTGCCTGCCCTCGTGCTCGAAGACGGCGGTAGATCGCAACCCGAGCACCTGCTCGTAGAATGCGCGGGCGCGCGGGATGTCGGTGACCGGATAACCGGTGAAGGCGATGGCGGTGACTTGGAGCATGCGCTTCAGGAGTTGGTCTTGCGTTGATGGAGATAGATCGCGTTCCCGTCGGGATCCTGGATCGCGAAGCTGCGGCACGGCGGAAAATCGTTCGGGCCCCACACGAGCGGCACGCCCGCCGCGCGCAGGTTTGCCAGCGCTTCGTCGAAGTTCGTGATCTCCAGCGCCACGCCGGGGCTCGGCCCGCCGCTCAAGCCCGGCATCGGATACGTCGTCAACGCGAGCGCGCTTTCGCCGGTGTCGTATTCGATCCACCACATGCCCGGAGCGAATTCCATTTCCGAGCAAAGGGAGAGGCCGAGCGTCCGGCCGTAGAACTCGCGCGAGCGCGCAGGGTCCTTGATGTTGAAGATCGTGAAGGCGATTCCAGTGACTTTGAGCATGGGGAGGGAGGGTTGCGGTTTGATCCTGCCGCTATCGGACCGCGGCGGGATCGAAATGAGGATTGTGGATCAATCCGAGGAGGTTGCCGAACGGATCGCGCACGACCGCGCACACGATGCCGCCACCGACATCGGTCGGCGGATAGTGCGGCGTGGCTCCGCGCTCCAGCAGCGCGGCGTAGCTCGCGGCGATATCGTCGACGCCCCACAGGGTGTGCGGCTCACCGGGAACCGCGGCTTTCCCCTCGGCCGGAAGAAGGCCGAGTTCAAAACCGCCCACGTTGAAACCCACGTAGAACGGCTGGTCGAAATACGGCGTCAGTCCGGTGACAGCGGAATACCAGTTTTTCGCCGCGGCGAGATCCGCGACGGGATAGCCAATGCTGCGAAGTCCTTTGAGCATGGGAGTGGAGGTCAGGCGCTGGGCTTCGGCTCCGGCGGCAACGGCAGCGACGCCTGGCCGAAGACGTATTTCCACCCGGCCGGAGTCCGCACGTAGGTGTCGCTGAACCAGACTTTGAAATCGAAAGCTTGGCCCTTCGCCGTGCCCTTGCACCACAACAGCGCGGTCACCACGGCGGTGTTGCCCCAGACGCGCACCTTCTGGGTGCCCGGCTCCTCGTCCTGCTTTTCGTAGACGCGTTCCTTGGTCCGCGCCGCCACGATGTGGTCTTCGCGGGTGAAGACGCGACCGCGACCGGTGATCAGCACCATGTCGTCGGCAAGCATGTGAGCGATCGTGTCGGCGTCGTTGTTCTTCACCGCGAGTTGAAATGCCGTGTCGAGCGCCGCGACGGCGGCCGCATCTTCGTCGACCGACGCGGAGACGGCGGGCACGACGGCGAGAAACGCACCGGCGGCAAGGAGGCTGAGCAAGGGGGACGAACGGAGGACGTGGCGAGGAATCATGCCTCACTCTACCAAGACCCACTGACAACCCTATGTCAGGAACGTCGACCTGCGCTCCTACCGGACGAGTCCCCGTCCGGCGGGATCAACGGTGCCGCTGCACGATGCGCTCCGCCTCGGCGCGCACCAGCTCGCGCAACTGCGGCGGCTCCAGCGCCTCCGCACTCGTGCCGAACGACAACAGCCAGCGCGCCATCCATTCGAGCGAGACCGTGAACATCGAAAATTCCGCACCACCATCGCGCTGCTTTTCCTCCACGAGCGTCGCGTAGCTCTCGCGGCGCGCCTTCTCCTGCGCGAACTTCGCGAACCACACCCGCGCGGGAATCATGTCCGCCGTCGCCCCGCCGTAGGTGCGCATGTGTTCCGCAAGATTGAAGTCCGGCCGCGGCTCGAAACGGTCGCTCCGCAACTCGAGGCGCTTGATGCGATCGATGCGGAAATGCCGGAGGTCCGTCCGCAACCGGCACCACGCCACGAGATACCACGAGCCGCCGTAGAACACGACGCCGAGCGGCTCGACGTCCCGTTGCGTCTCGTCGCGAGCGTTGCCGCGATACGTCATGCGCAGCACGCGCCGTTGCACGACGCCCTGTTGCACGGGCAGCAGCATCGGCTGCGTCGCCGGATCCTGGTTCGGCCCGAAGCCGCGTCCCACCACCAGCGTGCCGCGCACGAGTTTGTCCACGTGGTCCTGCGACTCGCGCGGCAACACGGCCCGCAGTTTGTCGAGCGCCGTCGTCATCGGCACATGCAACGAGGGATCGGTGAACTGTTTCACGAGCTCGCCGCCGACGAAAAGCGACGAGGCCTCCTCCCCCGTGAACATCACCGGCGGCAAGTGGTAGCCCTTCATCAGCGTGTAGCCGACGCCCGCCTCACCAGCGATCGGCACGCCCGCCTCGCTCAACGCGGAGATGTCGCGGTAAACCGTTCGCTCCGTGACCTCGAAATGCTCCGCCAGTTCGCACGCGCGCACGACGCGCCGCCCTTGCAGGTAGAGCACCATGGCGACGAGGCGATCGGTCCGGTTCATGTCCGGGTCAACTTGCCGCGACCGATGCGCCCCGGCCAGAACTTTCCCGCGCGCCCTGCCGCTGCCCCGGCGGCGCCAGCCGACGAACTCCATTTTTGCGTAATACGCAAAATCGCGCGCCTGGCATCCTCCGAGCCAATTTGCCGTAATACGGCAAATTGGCTCGGGACGACTGGAGGGAAACGTGGCGCTGCGCGGAGCGCCGCTTTACGCAATTGCGCGCGGGCGGCGTCGCGCGTTGGATCGCCGCGCATGTCGAAGGTCTATTTCTACTATTCGGCGATGAACGCCGGCAAATCCACCGTCCTGCTCCAGTCGAGCTACAACTACCGCGAGCGCGGCATGCACACGCTGCTCTTTATCCCCGCGATCGACACGCGCGCGGGCGCGGGCCGCATCCAGTCGCGCATCGGCCTTTCCGCCGACGCGATGGCGCTGCAGCCGGATGAAAACATCTTCACCCACGTCAAGGGCGCGCACGCCGCGCAACCCGTTGCCTGCGTGCTGATCGACGAGGCGCAATTCCTGACGCGCCCGCAGGTCGAACAGCTCACCGACGTTTCCGATCGGCTCGGCATTCCCGTGCTCTGCTACGGCCTGCGCACGGATTTCCAGGGGCAACTGTTTCCCGGCAGCGCCGCGCTGCTCGCGCTGGCCGACAATCTCAGCGAGCTGAAAACCATCTGCCACTGCGGCCGCAAAGCCACGATGAACCTCCGCGTCGGCCCCGACGGCCGCGCCGTGAGGGAAGGCGCGCAGGTCGAGATCGGCGGCAACGAGCGCTACGTCGCGATGTGCCGGCGCCATTACAAGGACGCGCTGGCGCAGGCCTGATTCCCGGCTTAGCCCCGGGCCGTTCGGCCTCAACCGGCGCTTGGCGGACCGAGATTCGCCGGCTGCGGAAAACGAAAATGCGCGCCGATCAGGCGGGTGTCGCCCCGCGGGCGCGACGCGCATCGTGTTGACCCTGTTCGGCTCCGGCAATTTTCCCGGCCGGAATCGCCGGCTCGCCGCCTCTGGCGGGACCGACGACCTGAGGATCGCCGCCTTCAATCAAGCCCTTTCCGAACCGATACGGGAAGAGGTCCCTCACCTTTCCTTATTCTTCCCATGAGAAAACTCACCATCCCGCAGCGAATTCTAGCCGGCTTCGCCATTCTGCTGGTCGCCGCGGCCGGTGGCGGCGTGTTCGCTTACCTGCGTCTGCTCGAAGTCCGCGACGTCACCACCGTCGTCACGCGCGACGCCTTGCCGACGATCGACCTGCTCCGCCAGATCCAGAACAACGTCCAATCCAACGTCACCAACACCTACCAGCACGCCATCACGGACAATAGCGACCAAAAGCGCTTCACAGAAATCGAAGCCGAGATGAAGCGCGGCAGCGCCGCGATCACCGAGTGTTACCAGAAACTCGAAACGCTCCTCACCAGCCCCGAGGACAAGGCGTCCCTGCAGAAGATTCTCGCCGCCCGCGGCCGCTACACCTCCACCCGCGGTGAGCTCCTCAAGAAGAGCCGCGAACTCAACGGCGACCAAATGGGCCGCCTGCTCGATGAGCAACTCGTGCCGCGCCGCGACGAGTATCTCGACGCCATCGACGAACTCATGCTGCGCAAATCCGCCCTCGGTCAGGAGGCCAGCGTCACCGTCGACAACACCGTCCGCAGCTCGACCCGCCTCATCGCCATCGGCGTCTTCACCGCCATCATCGCGGGCGGATTGATCTCGTGGTGGATCATCCGCCTGACCTCCCGTGCACTGCGCGAAATCGCCGCGCAACTCGCCAGCGGTTCCGCCCAAGTCGCCACCGCTGCCACCCAGGTCAGCAGCTCCGCCCAGAACCTCGCCTCCGGCTCCAGCGAACAGGCCGCCTCTATCGAAGAGACCAGCGCCTCGCTCGAGGAGATTTCCTCGATGACCAAGCGCAACGCCGAGTCCGCCGCCCAAGCCAAGCAGCTCGCCAACGGCACGCGCCACGCCGCCGAGACCGGCGCCACCGACGTCACCGCCATGACCGACGCCATGGGCGCGATCAAGGTCTCCTCGGACAACATCGCCAAGATCATCAAGACGATCGACGAGATCGCTTTCCAGACCAACATCCTCGCGCTGAACGCCGCGGTCGAAGCCGCGCGCGCGGGCGAGGCCGGTGCCGGCTTCGCCGTCGTCGCCGAGGAGGTCCGCAACCTCGCGCAGCGCTCCGCCACCGCCGCCAAGGAGACCGCCGAGAAGATCGAAGACGCCATCTCCAAGAGCGCGCACGGCGCCGGCATCTCCGAGCGCTTGGCCAAGTCGCTCGATGAGATCGTCGGCAAGGCGCGCAAGGTCGACGACCTCGTCGCCGAGATCGCGCAGGCCTCGCAGGAGCAGTCCCAAGGCATCGGTCAGGTGCTGAACGCCGTCACCGAGATGGACAAGGTCACCCAGTCGAACGCCGCCAGCGCCGAGGAGTCCGCCGCCGCCGCCGAGGAACTCAACGCCCAGGCGCAACTGCTCGACGAGGCCGTGGCCCAGCTCGAAATCCTCGTCGAAGGCGAACGCCACACCGCCGCCGCCGCGCACGAATCCGCGGCCGCCTCCGTCGCCGCCACCCGTCGCTCCGTCGCAAAGCCGGCGCGCGAACTGGCCGCGACGCACTGAGCATCTCTTCCCTGCCGCTCGCCGCCGTCGGCTCGGCGCGGGCCATAAAAAGCGCGAGCGCCGTCGCCGGTCGCTCGCGTTGCATTGGAAAAGTCAGCGGCGCGTCAGTTCGTCCACTTCACCTGCCGCATGTCGCCTTGCTCGAGATAGGCGAGGTGCATCTTGAACGCGTTCTGCAGCGTCTGCGGCACGTGGCCCTTGGCCGAGATGCGCAGATACTCGCGCAGCGAGTCGCGATACTCGGGATGCACGCACTTCTCGATCATGAGCGAGGCGCGTTCGCCGGGCGACTTGCCGCGCAGGTCGGCGACGCCGTGCTCGGTCACCACGATCTGCACCGAGTGCTCGCTGTGGTCGAGGTGGGTGACGAGCGGCACGATCGTGCTGATCGAACCCTTCTTCGCCACCGACGGACAGGTGTAGATCGAGATTTGCGCGTTGCGCGTGAAGTCGCCCGAGCCACCGATGCCGTTCATCAGGTCGCGGCCCATCACGTGCGTGCTGTTCACGTTGCCGAAGAGGTCGACCTCGATCGCGGTGTTGATCGTGATCAAGCCGAGGCGGCGGACGATTTCCGGGCTGTTGGTGATTTCCTGCGGACGCAGCACAACACGCGACCGGAAGAACTCGAGGTCGCCGTAGAACTGCTGCAGCTGCTGCGGGCTCACCGTCAGCGAGCAACCGCTGGCGAAGGTGCACTTGCCGCTCTTGAGCAGGTTGATGACGGAGTCCTGGATGACTTCCGTATACATCATGAACGGCGGAATGCCGGGATTGGCACCGAGCGCGCCGATGACGGCGTTCGCGATGTTGCCCACGCCCGATTGCAGCGGGAGGAACGACGACGGCAGGCGGCCGACCTTGATCTCGCCCGCGAGGAATTGCGCGACGTTTTCGCCGATCTTGTTCGTCACCGCGTCCGGCGCATCGAAGCCGCCGGACTCGTCCGGCGTGTTCGTAAGCACGACGCCCGCGATCTTCTTCGGGTTGACCTTGATGAAGCTCGCGCCGACGCGATCGGTGGGCGCGTAGATCGGGATGGCGCGGCGGAACGGCGGATCGGCCGGCTCGAACAGATCGTGGAAGCCCATCAGGTCGCCAGGATGATAGGCGTTCAGCTCGATGATGATTTTGTCCGCGAGACGCGCGAAGGTGTTCGCGCAACCGACTGACGTCGTCAGCACGATCTCGCCCTGCGCGGTGACATGGCTCGCCTCGAGGATGGCCCAGTTCATCTTGCCGAACACGCCGCTGCGCACGGCCGGCTGCACCGCGGAAAGGTGCAGGTCGAAGAACTGCGTGCGACCTTCGTTGATCGATTTGCGAAGAATCGGGTCGGACTGATACGGCGTGCGCCACGCGATCGCCTCCGCCTCGGCGAGTGCGCCGTCGAGCGACTTGCCGGTCGAGGCGCCGGTGATGACGCCGAGCTTGAACGGCCGGCCGGCCGCGTGCTCAGCCTTCGCGCGCGCCGCGATGGCGAGAGGCACGACCTTGCATGCGCCGGCGGCCGTGAAGCCGCCGAAGCCGATCGTGTCCTTGTCCTGCACCAGAGCCGCAGCTTCCTGCGGCGAGAGCGTGGGGAACGGATAGTTCATGAGAAATCTTGTGAGTGAAAAATGCGCCAATACGGCGAGTTTTACCATGTCAGGTTTGCGCACCAGCCGCTGTGCAACACTTGGCGCGCCGCACGCGATTCTTGCGACTGACGCTGAATTTCCGCCCTTCCTTCAACCAGTCCCGAACGGACAGGACAAAATCCGGCAAAAGCTCCCCACGGGACGCGCAGGGTGTCCCGTTGCCGGGCCTATGACAAAACCGCTACGCTCGCCGGCAAATGAAAAACCCCCGCCCCGACTACCGCACCCAGGCGATGTCCGCCGAAGACGTGGTTAAACTCATTCCCAGCGGCGCCCGCTGCTTCCTCCACGGCGGCGCCGCAACGCCCACCGCGCTCGTCGATGCGCTGGCCGCGCGCACCGATCTCGAAGGCGTGCGCGTCTACCACGTGCACACGGAAGGCCGCCTCGCCATCGTGGACAAGGCCTGCGAAGGCCGCATCCGCTCCGTGTCGCTGTTCAGCGGCGCCGCGACGCGCCCCGTCATCGCCGAGGGCCGCGCGGATTTCATGCCGGTTTTTCTCTCGGACATTCCGTCGTTTTTCCGCAGCCGCCAGATCCCGCTCGACGTCGCCATCCTGCAACTCTCCCCGCCCGACGCGCACGGCTGGTGCACGCTCGGCACCTCGGTCGACGTGGCGCTCGCCGCCTTCGAAAGCGCGAAGATCGTCATCGCCGAGATCAACGAGCAGATGCCCCGCACCCGCGGCGAGTCGTTCGTGCCCTTCTCGCGCGTCAACGCCTTCATCGCCACCAACCGCTCGATGCACCAACATCCGCCCGAGCCGGAGAGCCCGATCGAAGGCCGCATCGGCGAGATCATCGCCGAACTCGTCGAGGACGGCTCGACGCTCCAAATGGGCATCGGCGCCATCCCCGATGCCGTGCTCACGCGCCTCCACCACAAGCGCGACCTCGGCATCCACACCGAGATGTTCTCCGACCGCCTCGTGCCGCTCGTCGAGTCCGGCGCGGTGACGAACAAGTTCAAAGCCGTTTTCCCCGGCCGCATCGTCACCGCCTTCTGCGTCGGCACGCAGAAGACCTTCGACTTCGTCCACGACAACCCGTTCGTGACGTTCTCCGGCTCCGATCGCACCAACGACACCGCCGCCATCCGCAAGAACCCCAAAGTCGTCGCGATCAACTCCGCCATCGAGATCGATCTCACCGGCCAAGTCTGCGCCGACTCGATGGGCCACGCGATCTACTCGGGCATCGGCGGCCAGATGGATTTCATTCGCGGCGCCGCGCTCTCGCCCGGCGGCAAGCCCATCATCGCGCTCCCCTCCACGGCGAAAAACGGCACCATCTCGCGCATCACGGCCGAACTGAAACCCGGCGCCGGCGTCGTCACCACCCGCGGCCACGTTCACTGGGTCGTCACCGAATACGGCGCGGTCAACCTCTGGGGCAAAACCCTCCGCGAGCGCGCCAACGCCCTGATTTCGATCGCGCACCCGGACTTCCGCACCGAACTCCGCCGCCGCGCGAACGGCCTGCGGCACTTCAACTTCTCCGAGTAACCTCCCTTCCGAGGTGGTCGCCGCCGTCCCGGCGGTGACAATGGGCATTCCGCCACCGTGGCGCCGCCGAGGACAACGGCGCCCACCTGCGCAATGCGCCCCCGCAATGCGTGCGCGGTTGCACCCCGCAGCCGAATCGCTTCCCTCGTGCGCGCCTCCTCTTCCACGCCATGCCTCTCACCGTCGCCTTCTTCGACACCAAATCCTACGATCGCGAGTATTTCGCCCAAGCGACTGACGCCGGCGAAATCGAGCTGCGTTTCCTCGAGCATCGGCTCACCGAAAGCACCGCCAGCACCGCGCAAGGCGCCAACGCCGTCTGCTGCTTCGTCAACGACCGCCTCGATCGCGCACTGCTCACGCACCTGAAGAATTTCGGCGTGCGCCACGTCGCGCTCCGCTGCGCCGGCTTCAATAACGTCGACCTCGCCGCCGCCAAGGAACTCGGCCTCGCCGTCACGCGCGTGCCCGCCTACTCGCCTCACGCCGTTGCCGAACACACGATCGCGCTCCTGCTCACGCTGAACCGCAAAATCCACCGGGCCCACAATCGCGTGCGCGAACAGAATTTCTCCCTCGCCGGCCTCGTCGGCTTCGACCTTCACGGCAAGACCGCGGGCGTGGTCGGCACCGGCAAGATCGGCCGCATCGTCGCAGAAATCCTGCGCGGCTTCGGGATGCGCGTGCTCGCCTGCGATCCCTTCCCCGACGCCGTCTGGGCCGCGCAGCATCGCGTGAGTTACGTGTCGAAGGTCGAACTCTTCGCCCAAAGCGACGTCATCTCGCTCCACTCGCCCCTCACGCCGGAGACGCATCACCTCGTCAACGAGCCCACGCTCGCCGCCATGAAGCGCGGCGCGTTCATCGTGAACACCAGCCGCGGCAAGCTCATCGACACCGCCGCGCTGATCGACGGTCTCAAATCCGGCCGCGTCGGCGGCGTGGCCCTCGACGTCTACGAGGAAGAGGAAGGCGTCTTCTTCGAGGACCACTCCGACCGCGTGCTCGCCGACGACGAACTCGCGCGTCTGCTCACCTTCCCCAACGTCCTCATCACCGCGCACCAAGCCTTCCTCACCCGAGAAGCGTTGGGCGAAATCGCCCGCGTCACCGTGGAAAACCTCCGCCGCGGTGCGAGCCACGTTCCGTTTCTCGACGGCACGCAGCTCGCCTGAATTCCCGCGCGCGTCACCGACCCCTCGCGCGCTTGCCAGCCACCGCGCCGCCGGGTTCGCTCGGTCCGCATGTCCACCACCGCGCCGCTCGCCGCCTTGCTCATCTTTGTCGGAACCTACACGCCCAAGGACGGTGCCAGTCGCGGCATCTACGCCGTGCGTCTCGACCAGGCGACCGGCGCGCTGTCGTCGCCCGAACTCGCGGCCGAGACGCCGAACCCGACCTTCCTCGCCTGGCATCCGTCGCACCGCGCGCTCTACGCACTCGGCGTCGGCCCCGACGCCACCGGCCAGACCACGGGCGGCGCCGCCGCTTTCACCTACGACGCGGCGACGCAAAAACTCGCACCGCTCAACGCCCGCGGCGCCGGCAGCTCGCTCATGGCTCACGTCGCCGTAGACGCCACCGGCCGCCTGCTCGTTACGGCGAGCTACCACGGCGGCTTCCTCGCCACCTTCCCGATCGGTGACGACCTGAAACTCGCCGACCGCACCAGCCTGCTCCCGGCGACCGGCACGCTGGGGCCGAACCGCGCGCGGCAGGACAAGCCGCACCCGCACTCCGTCACCTTCTCGCCCGACAACCGCTTCGCCTACGTCTGCGATCTGGGCCTCGACCGGATCTTCGCCTACGCCGTCGATCCCGCGCGCGCCACGCTCACACCCGCCGGCGAATTCGCGACCGCTTCCGGCGCCGGGCCGCGCCACAGCAAAATCTCGAGCGACGGCCGATTCCTCTACGCGATCAACGAACTCGGCAGCAGCGTAAGCGTCTTCGCGCGCGACCTCGCCAACGGCGCACTGCGGCCCGTGCAATCGCTTTCCACGCTGCCCGCCGGCTGGAGCGGCGAGAGCATCTGCGCCGAGATCCGCCTGCACCCGAACGGCCGCTTCGTCTACGGCTCGAACCGCGGCCACGACAGCCTCGCCGTCTTCGCGCGCGACCCGGAGCACGGCACGCTCACCCTGCTGCAAATCCTCCCCTGCGGCGGCAAGCACCCGCGCAATTTCAACCTCTCGCCCGACGGCCGCTGGCTCGTCTGCGCTAACCGCGACAGCGACAACCTCGTGAGCTTCGCCGTGGACGCCGACACCGGCCGCCTCACGCCGACCGGCCACACCGCCACCGTTCCGCAGGCCGTCTGCGTGCTCTTCGCACCCTGACCCAGTCTCGGCCGCCCCACCGCCTCGGTCACCTAATAGGTTACCCATTTTCTCTCACTCCGAGGGAGAACAAGCGGCGCCCCACGAGTCCGAGTAACCTAATAGGTTACTCGGATTGATCGGTGGACGGTGCGGGAACTTACCGCCCCTGCGAACTCAGAACACCGTCTCGCCGAGTTTCGGCGTGGGCGGGCGGAGCGTGAGCAGCAGGTAATACGCGACCGTAGCGAATACCGCGGCGACGACGAGAAACCAGTCGCCGTGCTCCGTGTAGAAGCTCGGGCGGCTCACCCAGCGCGGATCGCGCGTGACGCTCACCGTCTCCGCGCCGCGGAAATAGACGCTGCCGTTCTCGTCGCGGAGATTCGCGCGGATGTTGCCAAACTCGTCGATCCAACCCGACCAGCCGGCGTTGCCGACGCGGATCAGCGGACGGCGATTTTCGACGGCGCGCAGCACCGAGTGCGTCGCGTGCTGGTAAGCCGCGCCGCCCTCGCCGAACCACCCGTTGTTCGTCACCACCGCGAGCACCTCGGCGCCCTCGCGCACGCTCTGGCGCGCGAGACTCGGAAAAATATCCTCGTAGCAAATCAGCAGACCGAGCCGCGTGACGTTGCGACCCGTCGCGAGCGCGAGCGGCCGCGCCTCCTCGCCGTGCGAGAAATCGCCCGGCCCGAGCGGCACGAACTTCGTCAGCCAGCCGAGCACGGAGCGGAACGGCACGAATTCCCCGAACGGCACGAGCTTCCGCTTCGCATAGCCCGGCTCCTGCAACCCCGTGATCGGATCGACCACGAACGCGCCATTGAACCATTCCTCGCTCTCGCCGCTGCCCTGCGTGTAGACGCTGCCGAGCACGATCGGTTTGCCGGTGCGCTTCGAGACATACTCGATCCATTGCTGCACGGATGGATCGCGATGCACCGGCCACGGCACCACCGCCTCGGGCCAGAAGATCGCATCGGGCGCGCCACGCTCGTTGGCGTCGGTCGTCACCTTCTCGATCGTCTTCAACACCTCGCGCGCCTGCTGCGGGTCCCATTTCTCGCCCTGCGGGATGTTCGGCTGCACGAGCGCGACGCGCGCGAGCTTTTGCCGTTGCTGCCCCATCAACTCGGCGAGGAACGGGAACGACGAAAGCACCAGCAGCATGAGCGCCGCCATGAATTCCGGGCTGCGCTTCCGCAGGCCCGTCGCGCCCTCGAAAAAGATCCGGTGCGCATACGCTGCGACACCGCAGCTGAAGACCACGAGAATGAACGAAACGACCCACGCGCCGCCGTAGGAAGCGGCCTGCAGCACGAGCGGACGCTGCCATTGCGACGCCGCGAGCGGAAGCCACGGAAAACCGCCGAACAACCAGCCGCGCAGCGCCTCGTTCATCACCCACAAACTCGCGAGCCCGCCGACGCCGATCAGGCGGACCATCACGCGATGTCCGCGCAGTCTCGGCACGAACCACCACGCGGCGAGATACCACAGCGTCGCGAGCGCGCCGATGAACGGTCCGAGCAGGAACGGAGCGAGCCAGTAGGCGTTGCCGAGCCACGACAGCAGCCACGTCCACGCGACGACGTTGGCCGCGAGCAGCGTGAGCGCGTAGGGCTTGAAGCGCGGCGTGCGATACGCCCAGAGCAGCGCCGGCGCGGCGAGCACGTAGCCCGCTTCGCCGACGCCCACGGGCGGAAACGCCACGTAGGTCAGCACGACCGTGAGCGCGAAAACCCACATCCCCCAGCCGAGGTGCGGGTGCTCCTGCCAGAAGGTAGGCTTCGGGTCGTAGGGATCGGCGAGGGCAGATGTCGCGGGCGATTGCGTCATGTAGGAGTCTGTTTACAGGCGACAAAACGGGGTCGCTTGCAAGCAAGCTCCTGCAGGGGAAACAGGTGACTGTCGCGTGACGCAGGAGCCCGTTTACAGACGACTGGAACACTGCACTGCACTTGCCGTGCTCGGGTCGCTTGCGAGCAAGCTCCTACAAGAAAAGGCATCGCTGCGAACATGTAGGAGCCTGCTGGCAGGCGACCGGTGCATTTCGCGCGTGGCAGGCGTCGCGCGGCCACGAGGTCGCCTGTAAACAGGCTCCTACATGAGCCACTCGGGGGCTGGTAGATTGCGGTCGAGTTCGTGCTGGAACCACATCCAGTCCTCCTCGCCGCAACGGAAATGCGGCCAAGTTTCCTCCGCGCGCGACAGGCCAGCACGATAGGGATTCAGGTAGATGTAGAGAAGGATCAGCAACCGCTCGTCATCGGGCCGCAGACGTCGGTCGAAAAATCCTCGCTGCCACTCGCAACCTGCCGCGCGCAGCGCAGCCGTGGTTTCCGCTTTCAAGCGCTGCACGGCGCGGGCAAGCGGCAAGCGTTCACCGAGCCGAATCAACAGGTGAACATGATCGGGCATAACGGTCGAACAACGGACGTGCCAAGTGCCGTCAGCGGACATCGCACCCAACTCGGCGGCCAGCGCAGCGGTCGGCGGCGGCGCGAGCAGGCCGGTGCGGTGCCCAGTCGTCGTGAGCGTCAGGAAATACTCGCTTCCAGCCTGACTTACGCGACCGCGACGCAAGGCCGCGTGCCCTTTGCGAGGATTGAAGGTCATTCAAGCGGCCCGGCCGAAGCGAAGCTCTCAGGTCGCTTGCAAGCAAGCTCCTACATCGGTTTCCGGCGCCGCAGCGTGCATGTAGGAGCCTGCTCGCAGGCGACCCGAACGCAGCAAACGCAGCACACCCGTTTGGTCGCCTGCGAGCAGGCTCCTACATTTTCCAAACAGCGCGGCGCGGAAGCCGCCACGGCGTCAGGCGCCGTGGCAGTTCTTGAATTTCTTGCCGGAGCCGCAGGGGCACGGGTCGTTGCGGCCGACCTTCGGCGCCTCGCGGCGGATCGTGATCGCGGGGAGCTTGATCTCCTGCTCGGCCGCGGGCGCGGCGGGCGCTTCGGTCGCGCCGGACGTGGTCACGGTGGTCTGCGTGGCAGCGGCGAGCGCGGTGGGCGCGGCGGCCGGGCCCTGCATGCGCGCGGAGCGGGCGAGAATGGCGAAAAGGTTTTCGAACGCCTCGCGGTTCGTGGCCGAACGGAAGAGCGACGTGCAAATTTGCAGGCGCACGTTGTTCATCAGCTCCTCGAAGAAGCGGAACGCCTCGCTCTTGTATTCGGAGAGCGGGTCCTTCTGGCCGTAGCTGCGCAGGCCGATGGAACGGCGGAGTTCTTCCATCTCGGTCAGATGCTCCTGCCAGTGGTGATCGATGGCGTTGATGACCACGTAGCGCTCGAGGCCGCCGAGCGACTCGGGATCCTCGACGGATTCCTTCAGCGCGTAGGCCTGGCGGATGCGTTCGACGAGCTTCTTGAGCAGCACCTCGGCGTCGCGCTCGGGCTCGAGCTCGGCAACCTTGGCGCTGATCGGGAAATGCGAATTCAGCCAGCCGACGAGGCTCTCGATGTTCGCGGAAGTCGGGCCGCCCTTTTCGCCGAAGCCGGCGGTCTCGAGGCGCGAGGCCAACTCCTCCTCGATCATCTCGAAGATCACGTCCTTGGCGCGCTCGGCGTGGAGGGCGCCGTTGCGGATGCCGTAGATGACTTCGCGCTGCTTGTTGAGCACGTCGTCGTATTGGAGCAGGCGCTTGCGGATGGAGAAGTTTTGCTGCTCGACCTTCTTCTGCGCGGACTCGATGGAGCGGTTGAGCCACGGGTGCTCGAGCTCTTCGCCCTCCTGCATGGAGCCTTCCATGATCTTCGAGGCGAGATTGCCCTGAAGGAAGAGGCGCATCAGGTCGTCTTCGAGCGAGAGGAAGAACTTCGTCATGCCCGGATCGCCCTGACGCGAGCAACGGCCGCGCAACTGACGGTCGATGCGGCGCGACTCATGGCGCTCAGTGCCGACGACGAAGAGGCCGCCGAGTTCGCGGACGCCTTCGCCGAGTTTGATGTCGGTGCCGCGGCCCGCCATGTTGGTGGCGATGGTGACGGAGCCGCGCTGGCCGGCGCGGGAGACGATTTCGGCTTCCTGTTGGTGGAACTTGGCGTTCAGCACCGTGTGGATGACGCCGGCGCGCTTGAGCATGCGCGAGAGGACTTCGGATTGCTCGACGGTGACGGTGCCGACAAGCACGGGCTGGCCGCGCGTGCTGGCTTCCTGGATCGTCTTCACGACCGCGTTGTATTTGTCGCGGCGGGTTTTGAAGATGGAGTCGTTCTTGTCGACGCGGATGCAGGGCTTGTTCGTCGGGATCTGCGTGACGGCGAGCTTGTAGATCTCGTGGAACTCGGTCGCCTCGGTCTCGGCGGTGCCGGTCATGCCCGCGAGCTTCTCATACATGCGGAAGTAGTTCTGGATCGTGACCGTCGCGTAGGTGCGCGTCTCGCGCTCGATGGTCACGCCTTCCTTCGCCTCGACGGCTTGGTGCAAGCCGTCCGACCAGCGGCGGCCCGGCATGACGCGGCCGGTGTTCTCGTCGACGATGAGGACCTTGCCGTCCTGGATGACGTATTCGACGTCGCGCTCGTAGAGCGAGTAGGCGCGGAGCAGTTGCGAGATCGCGTGGATGTCCTCGGAAACGACTTCGTAACGCGACTGGAGCTCGCGCTTGGCGGCCTCCTTTTCCTCGGGCGTCTTGGTGGCGTCCTTTTCGAAGTCGCTGAAATGCGTCGCGAGGTCAGGCAGCACGAACGCATCCGGATCGTCCGGACGGAGCTTCAGGCGGCCGAGTTCGGTGAGGTCGGCCTGGTGGTTCTTCTCGTCGATGACGTAGAGGAGCTCTTCCTTGAGCTTGTAGAGTTCCTCCTTCTGGAAGTCCGAGTGCATCTCGACGTCGGTTTTGTCGAGGAGCTTGCGCCACTCCGGGTTCTCCATGAGGCGCAGCAGCTGCTTGTTCTTCGGCATGCCGAGCTTCACCTGGAGCATCTTCATCGCCGCGGCCTGCTTGTCGTCAGGCGTGGCGTCCTTCTTCTCGAGCAGGTCGGTGGCTTCCTTGACGAAGCGGTTGACCATGCGGAGCTGGTCGTTGACGAGCGAGGCGACCGGCGGCTTGAGGCGTGTGAAGGGTTGCTCGCGCTCAATGGGCGCCGGGCCGGAGATGATCAGCGGCGTGCGCGCCTCGTCGACGAGGATCGAGTCGATTTCGTCCACGATGCAATACCAGTGGTCGCGCTGGACCTGGTCCTCCTTGCGCGTGGCCATGCCGTTATCGCGGAGGTAATCGAAGCCGAACTCCGACGCCGTGCCGTAGGTGATGTCGCGCTGATACATCTCGCGCCGCAGGTCGGACGGCATCTGTTGCTGGATGCAGCCGACGGTGAGACCGAGGAACTGGTAGAGATGGCCCATCCACTCGGAGTCGCGGCGGGCGAGGTAGTCGTTGACCGTGACGAGCTGGGAGTTCTTGCCGACGAGGGCGTTGAGGTAGAGCGGGAGCGTGGCGACGAGGGTTTTGCCTTCGCCGGTGGCCATTTCCGCGATGCGGCCTTCGTGCAGCGTGATGCCGCCGATGAGCTGGACGTCGAAATGCACCATGTCCCACGTCAACTCGTGGTCGCACACGATGACCTTCTGGCCGCAGAGGCGACGCGCGGCACTCTTCACGGCGGCGAAGGCCTCGGGCAGGATCTGGTCGAGCGTCTCGCCGTTCTTCAGGCGGTTGCGGAACTCGTCGGTCTTGGCGCGGAGCTGCTCGTCGCTCAGCGACTGGTAGCTCTTTTCAATCTCGTTGATGCGCGCGACGATCGGGCGGCACTTCTCGACGTATTTGCGATGGTGACGGCCGGCGAAACTTTTGAAGAGGAAATCGAACATGAAAGGCGAAAACGATTAGTCCCGCCTCGCGGGTTGGCAAATGACAAATCATCGCCCCGCCGCGCGCAACTTGTTGCGCCTCAGGGCAAGTCCACGCTCACCCGCCCGCCGGCTCCGGCTCGACCGTCACGCCCACGCGCGGCGGCGGCGGAGCGGCGCCGGTGAACACGCCGCGCGTCGGACTCACGTCGCCGTAATCGCGGCCGCGCGCCACGACGATATGGCCCGCGCCGACGAAGCACGAATTCGTCGGATCGTAGTCGACCCACCCGAAGTCCGGCACGAACACCGAAACCCACGCGTGCATCGCGTCCGCCCCGCGCAGGCGTGGTTTGCCCGGCGGCGGATTCGTCAGCAAGTAGCCGCTCACGTAGGCCGCTGGCACGCCGTGCTGGCGCACGCAGCTGAGGAACAGGTGCGTGAAGTCCTGGCAAACGCCGCGCTTCGTCGCGAGCACGTCGGCGAGCGGCGTGCTCACGTCGGTCGCGGTCGCATCAAACGTGAACGTCTCCGCGAAACGCCGGCCGAGCCGCTCGATCCACTCCATCAACGGCAGTTCCGGCGGGCCGAGATCGGCCGCGAGTTCCGCCGCCGCCGGCAAAAACGGCACGTGCGCCGTCGCGTGCCGGTATTGCTCGAGCGCGAAACCCGCGCCGGCCACCAGCGCGTCGGTGCGCGCCCGCGCCTGTGCGATCGGCGGCGTCAGGCCTGCGAGCGGGAGCGCTGGCTCGTCGCGCCGCACGACGCTGCGGCACGTGATCGCGAGCGCGAGATGCGGCTCGCGCACGGAGAAAAAATGCCGGCGATTGCCGAAAAAATCGTCGCGGTGCGTCAGGTCCGGCGCGCCGGGCTCGATTTGCAGCTGGAAGTCGAGGCACTCCTGCGCGGGCTCGGCGCGCGGGTGCAGTTGCAGCATCTGCCACGCGGCGCCAGCGGTTGCGGCGTGCGTGTAAACGGTTTCGTGCGTGACGCGGTAGGTGGGCATCGTTCAACGCAGCGCGGTGTGCGCGAAATAGATTTCGGCGAGCCGCTCGCTGAGCGTCCCGAGGCTGGATTGCAGCTCCGCGGCAACGGCGGACGCGCGCGCGGGATCGGCCGCAAGGCCGTTCGCCTCGGCGAGCCGCACCGCGCTCTGCAGGCGGAACGCGAGCGCGCGCAACGCATCGACCGCGCGCGGTGCGAAGTCCGCGGGCAGCTCGCGCAGGTGCTCGTAGATGCGCTCGGCTTGGAAGCGGAAGCTGCGCGGGTTCGCCTCGGAGAGCAGCAGCCAGTCGAGCGCGCCGCTGGTGTCGAGCTGGCCGTGGTAGGCGCTGCGGTAGGTGAAAAGCGAGTCGGCGAGGTGGAGCGCGCTCTGCAGGCGAAACTCGGTCGTGGGCGCGCCGACCGACGGGAAGAGCAGCACGCGGACGAGTTGCAGCGTTTGCTGGCCGCGTTCGACGCGCCGGCCGAGATCGAGGAAGCGCCACGCGGTGTCACGCGGCATCGCCTCGTTCGAGAGACTCTCGGCGGCGGAAAGTTGCTGGCGCAACGCGGCGCACGCGGCGGCGTCGGTCGAGACGCGGCGCTGCCGGAGCTGACGGAGCAGCTGCCAGCCTTCGTGCGGCAGGTGCGCCTTCAGTTGTTCGAGCAAGCGCACGAGATTGCCGAGATTCGCCGCGAGGCCGCCGAGGTGCGCGGAATTGGCGCCGGCCTCCTTCAGCTGCGCGGCTTGGGCCGCGAGCGGGACGTCGTCCGTCCACGGCACATCCAGCGCCCACGCGAGCAGGCGCAGGGCGTCGGCCGGCACGGAGGAATCGAGGTGCGCGATCTCGTCGTGCAGCAGCGCGTCGATTTTCTCGAACTTGCGCGCGAGCTGGCTGCAGCGCTCGAGGTAGCGGCCAAGCCAGAAGAGATCGTTCGCGCGGCGGCTGGGCGTCGCGGCGGGATTGCGCAGGCTGTCGGCCGGCCGCGATGTGACGAAGGCCGGCAGCGGCGTCGGCGCGCCGTCGTGCAGCACCCAGGTGTCCTTGCTCACGCTGCCTTGCTGGAGCGAGACGATCATGTCCTCGCCGCGCGGGTTGCAGCGGGTGAGTCCGCCGGGCAACACGACGTAGTCGCCGTCGTGCCACGTGACGAACAGACGGAGCAAAAACGGCATCGGGCGCAGGCGGCCTTCGTGCCAGCCGGGGGTCGTGCCGTGAAAGACGCGTTCCTGCGCGCACCAAGCGGTGGGCTCAGCGCGGATATGCTCCGCGAGCGCGGCGCGGCCGGCCTTGCCCATCCACGCGCCGTAGCGCGGCGGCGCAGAGTCGCGCGTGCGAAACGTGGGCTTCACGACGAGATCGTCGAGGTGCTCCAACACGTAGTCGCGCGCGCCGGGTTGCCCGCACCACCACGTCGCGACGTTGGGCAACAGCATTTCCTCGCCGAGAATCTGCCGGCAAAGCGGACGCAGGAACGCGAGCACGCCCGGCGACTCCAGCGCGCGCGCGCCGGGGAGATTCGCGAGTCCGACGCCACCGGCGTGCGCCGCCTGCAACAAGCCGGGCACGCCGAGCAGCGAGTGCGCGTCGAGTTCGAGCGGATCACAGAACTCGGAGTCGAGGCGGCGCAGCACGACATCGGCGCGCTTCAAGCCGCCGACCGTGCGCAGAAAAACGCGACCGTCGCGCGTGGTGAGGTCTTCGCCTTCGACGAGCGTGTAGCCGAGGTAGCGCGCGAGATAGGCTTGCTCGTGGTAGGTTTCGTTCGCCGGGCCGGGCGAGAGCAGGACGACGCGCGGCTCCGCCTGCTTTTCGGGCGCGAGCGACTCGAGCGAGGCGCGGTAGTCCTTGAAGAACTGAAACAGGCGGTGCACCGGCGCGCGGTGGAAAACCTCGGGCAAACCCTGGCGCGTGATGATGCGATTCTGCAGCGAGTAGCCGAGGCCGGATGGCGCATCGAGGCGGTCATCGATCACCCACCAGCGTCCGTCGGGCGAGCGCGCGAGGTCGACGGCGTAAGAGTGGAGAAACACGCCGCCGCGCGCGCCGAGTCCCGCGCACGCGCGGAGGAAATGCGGGTTGGCCATCGCGAGCGCCGCCGGCAGCCGGCCTTCGCGCAACACGCGCTGTTCGCCGTAGAGATCAAGCAGCAGCTCGTTGAACAGATGCGCGCGCTGCCGCAGTCCGCGCGTGAGCGCCGCCCAATCACCCGGTTCGAGGATGAGCGGCATGGCGTCGAGCGGCCACGTCTGCGCGCCGGCGCGCTCGCCGCGATAGACGTTCATGCTCACGTCCTGTTCGATGATGGCGCGGTGACACGCAGCGTCGGCCGCCGCGAGCGCCTTGGCCGGGTCCGGTCCGAGCAGGTCGAAAAACTGCGCCCAACCGGGACGCAAATTGCCGGCGGCGTCCACGCACTCGTCGTAGCGTTGCCCCTTGGCGGCGTAGCCAAGCGGAGCGGGACGGGCGGACTTGGCGGACGTGGGCATCGAGGCGGGAAGAATCCCGTTGGAGTGCGGCCGGCGCAAGCGGCGAGTGGTGCGTGGTAGGGCGCGACCGCCGGGCGCGCCGCGTGAGCGGCATCACGTTCTCGGCGGGCCCAGCGGTCCCGCCCTACCTCACGGATCGCGCAGGTCGAGTGTGTGGGGCGATTCGGGTTTGCCGGTAGGCGGGAGCTTCGCTCGGACGCCACCGGGCGTGTGGCCGTGCGCGAAGAAGCGCGCGAGGCGGCGGCTCTCGGCTTCGTAGGAGTTGACGGGGAAGGTCACGTAATTGCGTCCGCCCGGATGCGCCACGTGATACGTGCAACCGCCGAGCGCGCGCGCGTTCCAGGTGTCGACGACGTCGAAGACGAGCGGCGTATGCACGCCGATGGTGGGCTGCAGGCATTGCGGCGGCTGCCACGCGCGATAGCGCACGCCGCCGACGCCCTCGCCGTTCGTGCCGGTCGGATGCAGCGGCACGCGGTGGCCGTTGGCGATGACGACGAAGCGGTCGCCGGCGAGGCCGCGGACCTTGACCTGCAGGCGCTCGAGCGAGCTGTCGACGTAGCGCACCGTGCCGCCGCCACCTGGCTCCTCGCCGAGCACGTGCCACGGTTCGAGCGCGGTGCGGAGTTCGACGTGGAGGTCGCGCACCGCAAAGTCGCCGATGCGCGGGAAACGAAACTCAAAGTGCGGCGCGAACCATTCCGTCTCGAACCCGTAGCCGCTCGCCTGCAAATCGCGCACGACGTCGGCGAAGTCCGTCTGGCAATGGTGCGGCAGCATCCAGCGGTCGTGGATGTCAGTGCCCCAGCGCACGAGGCCGTTGCGGTAGGGCTCGCGCCAGAATTTCGCGACGAGGCCGCGCAAGAGGAGGTGTTGCGCGAGACTCATGCGCGCGTGCGGCGGCATTTCGAAGGCGCGGAGCTCGACGAGGCCGAGGCGGCCGGCCGAGCCGTCGGGCGAGAAGAGTTTGTCGATGCTGAACTCCGCGCGGTGCGTGTTGCCGGTCGCGTCGATCAGGAGATTGCGGAAAAGGCGATCGACGAGCCACGGCGGGCAATGGCCCTGCGCGAGCTGGCGGTCCATTTCGCGGAAGGCGACATCGAGTTCGCGGAGCGAGTCGTGCCGCGCTTCGTCGATGCGCGGAGCCTGCGAGGTCGGACCAATGAAGAGGCTCGAGAACAGCCAGCTGAGCGACGGGTGATTTTGCCAGTAGCTGACGAGCGAGCGCAGCAAATCGGGGCGGCGCAGGATCGGCGAATCGCCGGGCGTCTCGCCGCCAAGGATGATGTGATTGCCGCCGCCCGTGCCGGTGTGCCGGCCGTCGAGCATGAACTTCTCGGTGCCGAGCCGCGTCTGGCGCGCTTCATCGTAGAGCACAGTGGTGCGCTCGACGAGTTCGTCCCACGTTTTGCTCGGGTGAAGGTTCACCTCGATCACGCCGGGGTCGGGCGTGACGGCGAGCTTGTTGAGGCGCGGGTCCTTCGGCGGCGGCTCGCCCTCGATGATCACGGGCACGCCCATCGCGGAAACGGTGGACTCGATGCCGGCGACGAGATCGAGGTAATCCTCGGTCGTGTTCACCGGCGGCATGAAGACGTGGAGCCGGCCGTCGCGCGGCTGCACGCAGAGCGCGGTGCGGATGATCCACGGCGCGCTCTCGCCCGCGGAAGGACGGCGAGTGGGATCGAGGTCCAGCGCGGGCGCGGGCGGTTCGAGACGTTGCGCGCGCTGACCCGAACCTTGGCCGGCGAGCGACGGGGCGTTGCCGCCGAGGAGAAAGCGCTGGCGTGCGAGTTCGCCGGCGGTGACGGACGACGCCGTGGCGTGAGAGCGATAGGGAAATTCCTTCGGCAGCGCGCCCAGCGGGCCGGACGGGTCTTGTTGCCACGACCACGGAAAATCCTTTTCCGCGACCCACGGAATCGAGTCGAGCGGCAGCCGCAGGCCCATCGGCGAATCGCCGGGGAGCAACCACAGCGTGTCGTCGTCGCGCAGGAACCACGCGCCGGACATCCAGCCGGCGCGGCCGTCGACGAGCGTGCGTTTCAGCGGCAGCGCGTAGCCGACGATCGAACCGAGGCCTTCCTGGAAAATGCGCGCGATGCGCTCGCGCTCCTGCTTGTCCTTCAGGTTGGTTTGCTCGGGCGTGACGTTCGACGGCAGGCGGCGCTCTTTCCAAGTGTAGTAAAACGCGTCCTCGTAGCCGGGGATGAGGTGGTCGGGATTGACGCCGAGCGTGCGCGCGAGGCGCGACGCGAGCTCCTTGGCCTCGGGCGCGCCGTGGCCGTAGTTTTTCGATTCGTCGGCGATCAGCGAGTCGTCGCGCCAGATCGGGACGCCGTCCTTGCGCCAATACGCCGCCAGCGCCCAACGCGGCAGCGGCTCGCCGGGATACCATTTGCCCTGGCCGTAGTGGAGCAGCGCGCCGGGCGCGAATTGGCGGCGCAGGCGCTTGATCAGCTCGCCGGAGAGCAGGCGCTTCTTCGGCGAGACGGCAGTGAAGTTCCACTCCGGCCCGTCCGGGTCGTCGAGCGAGATGAACGTCGGCTCGCCGCCCATGGTGAGACGGACGTCTTGCGCGGCGAGGTCGGCGTCGATGGCGTGGCCGAGCGTTTCGATGCGCGACCATTGTGCATCGGTGTAAGGCAGCGTGACGCGCGGCGACTCGTAGATGCGCTGCACGGACATCGCGAAATCGAACTCCGTCTCGCACTCGTCCACGCCGCCGCTGATGGCCGCGGCGCTCGACGGCTCGGGCGAGCATGCGAGCGGAATGTGGCCTTCGCCCGCGAGCAGACCGGAAGTCGGATCGAGGCCGATCCAGCCCGCGCCCGGCAGGTAGACTTCGCACCACGCGTGCAGATCGGTGAAGTCGCGCTCGGTGCCGGACGGGCCGTCGAGGGACTTTTGGTCGGCTTTGAGCTGAATGAGGTAGCCCGACACGAAACGCGCCGCGAGACCGCAGTGCCGGAGCGCATTCACCAGCAGCCAACCGGAATCGCGGCACGAGCCGGAGGCCTTTTCGAGGGTTTCCTCGGGCGTCTGGACGCCCGGCTCGAGACGGATGACGTATTTGAGGTCGCGCCAGAGTCGTTGGTTGAGACTGACGAGAAAATCGATCGTGCGTTGCGAGCTGAGGTCGAGCGAGGCGACCAACGCGGCAAGGCGTGGCGTGAGTTCGCTTTTCCGCAAGTAAGGCGCGAGGTCGGCAGCGACGGCGGGTTCGTAGGCAAAGGGGAATTTCTCGGCCGCGGGCTCGAGGAAAAAATCGAACGGGTTGTAGACCGACATCTCAGCCACGAGGTCGACCTCGACGGCGAACTCCGTGACCTTTTCCGGATAGACGACACGCGCGAGGTAGTTGCTGAAGGCATCCTGCTGCCAATTGAGGAAGTGCCCGGTGGGCGGCGTGAGCTTGAGCGAGTAGCTGAGCACGCGCGTGCGGCAATGCGGCGCGGGGCGCAGGCGGATGACTTGCGGGCCGAGCCCAACGGGGCGGTCGTAACGGTAACTCGTGCGGTGATGGAGGGCGACGTGTATGGCCATGGGGCGGAGCTGGGGCAGACGGCCCCCTCGCCTAGCAACTGCCGGACCAGCGCCGCCGCTGTTTTACCCCGCTTTGCCGAATCCGTCGGGGCCGAAACCGGGCCCTTTTGCCGGCCGGCGAAAAATTTTTCCTCAGTTAGCACGACCTATGCATAGGGGAATTCCATGGTCCACCCCAGTTCGACCGAAAATCCCCCTGTGCCTGCTACCTTGTTCGACGGCTACGACCCCGGCGCTTTCTTCGATGAGATGATCGCGAGCGACGGCCAAGTGCGGCCGCACTACCAGCGTTTCGCGCGGCGCTTCCAAGGCATCGACGCCGACACGTTCAACGCCAAGCGCCGCTCCGTCGACCTCGCGTTCCTGCGGCAGGGCATCACGTTCAACGTCTACGGCGACGCGCAGGGCGCGGAGCGCGTTTTCCCCTTCGACCTCGTGCCGCGCGTCATCCCGGCCGACGAGTGGAAACACCTCGAAGCCGGCCTCGTCCAGCGCATCACCGCGCTGAACCTCTTCCTGCACGATATCTATCACGAGCAACGCATCCTGCGCGACGGCACGATCCCCGCGCACTACGTGCTCTCCGCGAAACATTTTCGCCGCGAGTTCGTGAACACGAAGGTCCCGCGCGACATCTACATCCACATTTGCGGCACCGACCTCATCCGCGACGACAAGGGCCAATACCTCGTCCTCGAGGACAACGCGCGCTGCCCCTCCGGCGTCAGCTACGTCCTCGAAAACCGCCGCGCGCTGAAACGCACTTTCCCCGACATCTACGAGACCTGCGGCGTGCGACCGGTCGACCACTACCCCGCCGAGCTGCTGAAGCTCCTGCGCCACGTCGCACCCGGCGGCGTCGCCGAGCCGACCGTCGTGCTGCTCACGCCCGGCGCCTACAACTCCGCCTACTTCGAGCACACCTACCTCGCGCGCCAGATGGGCATCGAGATCGTCGAAGGCCGCGACCTCATCGTGCGCGACCAACACGTGTTCATGCGCACGACGAAAGGCCTGCGCCCCGTGCACGTGATTTACCGGCGCATCGACGACGACTTCCTCGATCCCACCGTCTTCCGCCGCGACTCCGCCCTCGGCGTGCCAGGCCTCGTCAACGCCTACCGTGCCGGCTCCGTCTCGCTCGCCAACTCCATCGGCACCGGCGTCGCGGACGACAAGGTCATGTATTATTTCGTCCCGCGGATCATCAAATACTACCTCGATCAGGAGCCGCTGCTGCCGAACGTCCCGACCTACCTCGCGAGCGAAGAGTCCGACCGCAAATACATCGTCGAAAACCTCGACAAACTCGTCGTCAAAGCCGCCAACGAAGCCGGCGGCTACGGCATGCTCATGGGCCCGAAAGCCACGCAGGCCGAGCGTGACGAGTTCCGCCAGAAGATCCTCGCCGACCCGCGCAACTACATCGCGCAGCCCATGATTTCCCTCTCGCGCCATCCCACGTGGATCGACGACGAAGGCTTCGGCGGCCGCCACATCGACCTACGGCCGTTCATCCTCTACGGCGAAAAACCCGTCGTCATACCCGGTGGGCTCACCCGCGTCGCGCTGCGCAAAGGCTCGCTCGTCGTCAACTCCTCCCAAGGCGGCGGCTCCAAGGAAACGTGGGTGCTCTACGGTAACGAATGACCGAAGTCCCAAGGACCAAGTAACAAGCTCCAAGACTCCGCTGATGCCCACTACGCCCCTCTCCACCGGCCCCATGACACTTGGCCCATGCCACTTGTCCCTTCACGCGCGCCGCGCGTGCTTCCGATGCTAAGCCGCGTTGCCAATTCCCTCTACTGGATGAGTCGCTACATCGAGCGCGCCGACAACACCGCGCGTCTCGTCGACGTCAACCTCCAGCTCCTCCTCGACATCCGCCGCCTCGACGATCAGACGCTCACCGGCCTCTGGATGCCCATCGTCCAAAGCACGGGCGACGACCAACTCTTCCACCAGCTCCACAGCCGGGCCACCGGCGAAGACGTCACCGAGTTCCTCGTCTTCGAGACCGCGAATCCGAATTCGATCGTCTCCTCGATCAACCAGGCCCGCGAAAACGCCCGCATGGTGCGCGACCAGCTCACCGTCGAGTTCTGGGAGGAGCTGAACCGCCTCTACCTTTTCGTCCACTCGCCCGCCGCGCGCCGGCTCTGGCGCAGCGGCCCGCACGAGTTCTTTCTCGAGGTGAAGAACAGCTCGCTCCTGCTCGCCGGCCTCGCCAACGCCACCGTCGTCCGCAACGAAGGCTGGAATTTCATGCAAGCCGGCTGCTTCCTCGAGCGCGCCGACAAGACGTCCCGCATCCTCGACGTCCGCCACGCCTCCGTGCCCGAGCGCGGCAAGCCCGGCAGCGTCAGCCAGGAAGACGCGCTCGGCTGGTCCGCCGTGCTCCGCTCCTGCAGCGCGTGGGACGCCTACAAGGCGCTCCACGGCGCCGAAGTGCAGCCCGCCTACATCGCCGAGTTCTTGCTCCTCTCCGACAACTTCCCACGCTCCGTCCGCTTCTGCGTCCGCGCGCTCGACGCCGCGCTCCGCCGCATCTCCGGCGTCGCCGGCGACCGCTTCAGCAACGACGCCGAGAAACTCGCCGGCCGCCTCCTCGCCGAACTCAGCTTCAGCTCCGCCGACGACATCTTCGCCGTCGGCCTCCACACCTACATCGATCAACTCCAGACCCGCCTCAACGACGTCGGCGCGGCCCTCTTCCAGACCTACATCTTCCAAGCCTTCCACACCCTCGAGGACTACGAACTCCGCCAGCAGGAAGAGCAGCAGCAACAACAGCGCCGCGCATGAAGCTCCACACGCTGCACCGCACGAGCTACGCCTACGCCACGCCCGTGCGCGAGAGCTTCAACGAGGCCCGCCTCCGCCCCGCCTCAAGCGACGGCCAGGAATGCCGGCACTTCGAGCTGCGCGTCTCGCCCGACGCCCGCTCGTCCCACTACTTCGACTTCTACTCGAACTGCGTTCACCTCTTCGAAATCGACGCCCCGCACACCGAACTCGTCGTCGAAGCCACGGCGCTGGTCTTCACCCGCGACGAGCCCGTGCTGCCGTCCGGCGCCGAGCCCGCGCCGCTCGCCCGCGTCGGCGAGTGCCTCCTGCAGGACCGCTGCTACGACTTCCTGCCCGATTCGACCTACGTCGAAATCACCCGCGACACCACCGCGCTCGCGCAAGAAGCCGCCGCCGGCGCCACCGACGCCTGGCAAGCCGCGCAGGCGATCATGCGCCACATCCACACCGAGTTTCGCTACCTGCCCGCATCGACGACGGTCCACACGCACATGCGCGAAGTGCTCAAGGCCCGCCACGGCGTCTGCCAGGATTTCGCGCACGTGATGATCGGCTTTTGCCGCGCCCTGAAAATCCCCGCGCGCTACGTCTGCGGCTATATCTACAACGGCCCGCGCGATCAGCTCAAAGGCGCCCAAGCCAGTCACGCGTGGGTCGAAGTCTTCATCAACGGTGTCGGTTGGTGCGGCCTCGATCCGACCAACGGGCAACTTGCCGCCAGCCGACACGTGCGCGTCGCCGTCGGCCGCGACCACGCCGACGTGTCGCCGTTGAAAGGCACCTACCGCGGCACCGACCGGCACACGATGAAGGTCGACGTCCTCGTCACCGAAACCGACGACGCGCTCCAGCCCGAGCCCGCCGCGAGATAACGCGGCGCCCCCATCGTCGCTCGCCAGGCAGGGCGAGTTCTCTTAACGCCCCGCCCCGCTTATCTAGCCACGCCGCATTCGCGCGTGTTGTTTCCCACAGATAAAACGGATGGGCCCGGATTCAACGGATGACGCCGCGATGCTCATTTTCGATTTTCGCGAGCATCATCCGTCCCATCCGTCTGCATCCGGGCAATCCGTGGCAAAAAAAGAGCGAGAGCACGCGGCGCCGCGCGCTCTCGCCTTGAGATTGTCGGGCGCCGCGCACGGCGCGGCATTTACGCGCTCAAACCTTCGTCTTGAAGTAGGCGATAGTCTTCTTGAGGCCCTCGGCGAGCGGGATGGTGGGCTCCCACTTGAGGTGCTTCTTCGCCAGCGTGATGTCGGGGCGGCGTTGCTTCGGGTCGTCGGACGGGAGCGGTTTGTGGACGATCTTGGATTTGCTCTTGGTGAGCTTCAGGACCTGCTCCGCGAGTTCGAGCATGGTGAACTCGCCCGGGTTGCCGATGTTCACGGGCCCGACGGTTTCGTTCTGGTTCATGAGGCGAACGAAGCCCTCGATGAGATCGTCGACGTAGCAGAACGAGCGCGTCTGTTTGCCGTCGCCGTAGATGGTGATGTCTTCGCCCTTGAGCGCCTGCACGATGAAGTTCGAGACGACGCGGCCGTCGTTCGGGTGCATGCGCGGGCCGTAGGTGTTGAAGATGCGGACGATGCGGATATCGACCTTGTTCTCGCGGTGGTAGTCGAAGAACAGCGTCTCGGCGACGCGCTTGCCCTCGTCGTAGCACGAGCGGCGGCCGATCGGGTTGACGTTGCCCCAATAGCTCTCGGGCTGCGGGTGCACGCTCGGGTCGCCGTAGACCTCGGACGTGCTCGCCTGGAAGACACGCGCTTTCACGCGCTTTGCGAGGCCGAGACAGTTGATCGCGCCCATCACTGACGTCTTCGTCGTCTTGATGGGGTTGTATTGGTAGTGCGGCGGCGACGCGGGACACGCGAGGTTGTAGATCTGGTCGACCTCGAACTTGAACGGATCGATCACGTCGTGGCGGACGAGCTCGAAGGCCGGGTTGGCGAGGTGATGCGCGATGTTGGCCTTCGCACCGGTGAAGAAGTTATCGAGGCAGATAACCTCGTGGCCGTCTTTGAGCAGACGATCACAGAGATGGGACCCGAGGAAGCCGGCGCCGCCGGTGACGAGGATACGCATGGAGAAAGGAAAAGTGGCGGGAGCTAAAAGGGCGAGCGGGCCGTGTTCAATCCGCATTCCGCACCGGGCGGCGCCTAGCGAGACGGCGTCTGGTGCGCGCCGCCTGCGCCGACGAGGCGGGCGACCTCTGTCCCGATCTCCTCGTAAAGGTCGCGGACGTTGCCCTTGCCGTCGGGATGCAGCCGCGAGGACAAGAAAACGTAGAACGTGTCGCTCGACGGATCGATCCACAGCGCCGTGCCCGTGAATCCCGTGTGCCCGAACGAGCCGATCGGGAAAATCCGCCCGCGCGGGCGACTGTATTTCGTGTCGATGTCCCAACCGAGCCCGCGCCGCTCGGGCACCGTCGCCGGGCTCTGCGTGGCCTGCATCAGGCGCAGTGTCTCAGGTTTCAGCAATCGCACGCCGTCCACCTCGCCGCGCAACATGACGCGTGCGTAGCGCGCCAAATCCGCCGCCGTCGTGAACAAACCCGCGTGTCCGGCCACGCCGCCCATGCGACGCGACGTCGGATCGTGGACCACGCCGCGCAACATCGTGCCCTCCGCATCGCGCTCCGTCGGCGCGATCCGAGCGCGCTGCTCCAGCGCGGGCCGGAAACCGGTGTCCTTCATGCCGAGCGGAACAAAAATCTCGGCCCGCGCAAACTCGTCCAGCGTGCGCCCGCTCACGCGCCGGACGATCTCGCCGAGCAGGATGAAGTTCACGTCACTGTAGCGGAACACCGTGCCCGGCGCCGGATCAGGCGTGCACGCGCAGGCGCGGCGAATGCCCTCCTCGTAACCGCGCCAGTTGGGCGCAGCGAGATCGCGCGGGATTTCCGCCGGCAAACCCGACGTATGCGTGAGCAGATGCCGCACGGTCACGTCCGCGGCCGCGAACTCCGGCAGGTATTCGCGCACCGGCGCGTCGAGTTTCACGCGCCCGCGTTCGATCAGGAGCATCATCGATGGCGCCGTGGCCACGACCTTGGTCAGCGAGGCGGCGTCGAAAATTGTGTCCTCCGTCATCGCCTCCTGCTGCGGAACGAGCGCGCGATCTCCCAGCGCCCAGTGTCGGCTCTGCGCGCCCTGCTCGACCCACACGACGGCGCCCGGCAATTTTCCCGCCGCCATGGCGCGTGCAATCGCCTCCGTCACGGGAGCCACGCTCGTTGTCTCCATCGCCAGCGCCGACGAGACGAACGCAAACATCAGAACCACGGCGAGACGCATGCGACGAGTTTCGCGAACGCCGTCGGGTTGCCAAGCCGCTTGTCGCGACCGACGGTCCGCGCCGCCGCATCAACCGCGCTGCGCCGCCTCGCCCGCCTCGTAACGCTCGATCCACGCCTTGCTCCAGCCGGCGAAGTCGCCGGCCTCGATGTGCGCCCGCGCCTGCGCGACGAGATCGAGGTAGAAATGCAGGTTGTGCAACGAGAGCAGCGTGCTCGCGAGAATCTCGTTCGCCATCACGAGATGCCGCAGATACGCTCGCGAGAAATGGCGGCAGGTGTAGTTGTCGAGGCCCTCGACCAGCGGCGCCTTGTCGGTGCGGTAGCGCTCGTTGCGGACGTTGATCAAGCCGTCGGGCGTGAAGGCCGCACCGTTGCGCGCCACGCGCGTCGGGTGCACGCAATCGAACATGTCCACGCCGAGCGCGATCATCTTCAAAATCTGCGGCGGCGTGCCGAGACCCATCGTATAGCGCGGCTTGTCGGCGGGGAGAAACGGCGTCGTCGCGCCGACCTGTTTCAACATCTCCGGCTCGGGCTCGCCCACGCTGACGCCACCCACAGCGTAGCCGGGCAAGTCGAGCGCCGCGAGCGACTCGGCGGCCTCGCGGCGGAGGTCGTCGTAGGTCGAGCCTTGCGCGATGGCGAAGACGTGGTGCCCGGCGGCGAGGAAGCCGTTGTCGGTGGCGACCTGCTGGCACTCGCGCGCCCAGCGCAGGCTGCGGTCCACCGCGCGCTGGCACTCGTCGCGCGTGCACGGCCACGGCGGGCACTCGTCGATCACCATCGCGATGTCGGAGCCGAGGTTGGCCTGGATCGTCATCACCTCGCGCGGACCGAGGAAGACCTTCGCGCCGTCGATGTGCGAAGCGAACGCGATGCCGTCCTCGCGGATATCGCGGAGTTTCGCGAGGGAGAACGCCTGGAACCCACCGCTGTCGGTAAGGATCGGGCCGTTCCAACCCATGAAACCGTGCAGCCCGCCGAGTTCGCGCACGAGTTCGGAACCGGGCCGCAGGTTGAGATGGTAGGTGTTGCCGAGAATGATCTGCGCGCCGATCTCGTGGAGCTGCGCCGGCGTGAGCGCCTTCACCGTGCCCTGCGTGCCGACGGGCATAAAAATCGGCGTTTCGATCACGCCGTGGCGCGTCCGCAGACGCCCGCGCCGCGCCGCCGTGGCGGTGTCGGTCTTCAGAAGGTCGAAATGAGCGGGCATATGGCGGAAAAGACCCTACCCGCGCGCTTGACCCCCCTGTCAAATCCCGAGTAATCGGCTGCCGTGCTGCTCGTCATCGACAATTACGACTCGTTCACCTTCAACCTGGTCCAATATTTCGGCCAACTGGGCGTGAACATGCGCGTGTTCCGCAACGACGAGATCACCCCCGAGCAGGCCGCCGCGCTGAATCCCGACCGCGTCCTCATCTCGCCCGGCCCGTGCACCCCCACCGAGGCCGGCATCAGCCTCGACATGTTTCGTGTCTTCGGCGGCAAGAAGCCCATTTTCGGCGTGTGCCTCGGCCATCAGGCCATGGGCCAATACTTCGGCGGCAAAGTGATCCGCGCCGGCCGCCTCATGCACGGCAAGATGTCGCCCATCCTGCATCGCAACACCGACATCTTCGGCGGACTCCCCTCGCCTTTCCAAGCCACCCGCTACCACTCGCTGCTCGTCGAACGCTCATCCCTGCCCGACTGTCTCGAGATCACCGCCGAGACCGCCGAGGGCGAAATCATGGGCCTGCGCCACAAACAAATGCCGATCTGGGGTGTCCAATTTCACCCCGAGTCCATCGCGACCCAACACGGCATGAAGATGCTCCAGAACTTTCTCTCCCTGAACTGATGCGCTGCCCGAAGTGCACTTCCATCGAGGATAAGGTCATCGACTCCCGCATCGCGCGCGACGGAAACACCATCCGCCGCCGCCGCGAATGCCTCGAGTGCGGCCACCGTTTCACGACCAACGAGTCGCTCGTCCGCGACAGCCTCATCGTCGTCAAGCGCGACGGCCGCACCGAGCCGTTCATGCGCGACAAGCTCGTCGCCGCCGTCCGCGCCGCCTGCCACAAGCGCCCGATCGACGGCGAGCAGATCTACATGCTCGTCGAGGACGTGATCGACGCCGTCGAAGCCGGTTTCGAGAGCCAGGTGCCGACCAAGGCCATCGGCGAGCAGGTGATGTTGCGCCTGCGCAAGCTCGACCAAGTCGCCTACGTCCGCTTCGCCAGCGTCTACAAGGAATTCCGCGACGTCGGCGAGTTCGTCGACGAAATCACGAGCCTTGCGCCGTTTCCCGAAGGCACTACACCGAAGCCGAAGAAATGACGCGCCCCGCTCAACTGCGCCGCCTGCACTTCCTCAACGCACTCTTCGCGCCGCTCACCGGGCACGACCTCTATCTCGCGCAGCAAATCGACGCGGCCATCGTCACCAGCCTCGAGGCCGAACGCGCGTTCGCCGGCCAGCCCTCCGAAGTCACGCCCGCCGACCCAGCCTTCGTGCAAGCCGCCGCGCAACTTTTCGCCCGACTCTGCGAGAGCCGCGGCTCGCACGGATTTTTTCACTGGGACGCCGCCGCCGAGGCCAACGCCGCCACGCCGCTCTTCGCCCGCGCCAACCTGATGGAAGGCCTCAAGCGCCTCTCCACGTGCCGCGAAGCCACCGTGCTCGTCACCAATCTCCGTCCCGCGCTCTGCCCCGCCACCAAACGCGGCGCCGCCAAGCGGGCCCGCGAATACGACGAGACCCTCGATCTGCTCCGCAACCTCACCGCCGCCCGCACCCGCCGCGGCGCGAACGTGAACCTGCTGTTCCTTTAATGGAGGGCGCGCGTCCTCGCGCGCCGCGGCCCGCGAGGACGCGGGCCCTCCGAACCCCGCTTCTCCGATGAAAACCATCTTTCAGAAAATCATCGACCGCGAGATCCCCGCCAAGATCGCGCACGAGGACGACCATTGCATCGCGATCCACGACATCAACCCGCAGGCGCCGGTGCACGTGCTCGTGATTCCGAAGCAGCACATCGCCCGGGTGGCCGAGGCGAAGGAATCGGATCAAAGCGTCCTCGGTCACCTCTTGCTCAGCGCCGCGGCGATCGCCAAGAAACTCGGCCTCGAGCAATCCGGCTTCCGCATCGTGATCAACAACGGCCGTGACGGCGGCGAGACGGTCCCGCATCTCCACGTCCACGTCCTGGGCGGCCGCCCGCTCGCCTGGCCGCCGGGCTGAAGTGATTTTGGGATTTCGGATCGCGGAACGCGGATGGCCGCCGCCCGAATTGCACTCGATCTGTAGGAGCCTGCTTGCAGGCGACCTGCCGCACTCGCATCGCCTGCAAGCAGGCTCCTACAAAAGGAAAGGCGCGCCTCCCGGCGCGCCTGACATCCGTCATCCGGACTCCGAAGTCCGGCGTCCGCATCAGCTCACTTCAGGTATTTCGCCAGCCAGCCGCGGACCTCGTTGTAGAAATAGCGGCTGTCCTCACCCCGCAGGATCCAGTGGCCGGCCTCGGGGAACACGATGAGCTTGCTCTGCACGCCGAGGCGCTGGTTCAGCGCGAACCACATCAGCGCATTGTTAACCGGCACGCGGTAGTCGAGTTCGCCGACCGTGATGAGGATCGGCGTCTTGAAACCGGTGCCCTTCGCGTGATTGCCCGCCTGCAAGACCGGACTCTGCTCGCGCCACACCGCGCTGTCGCCCCAGACCGGGCCGCCGCTGTTCACCTCGCGGCCCCAGATGCTGTCGCTCGTGCCCCACTGCATGATGAGGTCGGCCTCGCCGGCGTGGGAGATGATGCACTTGTAGCGCGTGGTCGTCGCCTGCAGCCAGTTGGCGAGGTGACCGCCGTAGCTGGCGCCCGCTGCGGCCATGCGCGTGCCGTCGATGAACGAAAAACGCTTCACCGCTTCGTCCGCGGCCTCGTTCACGTGGTTGCCTGGTCCGCGCAGCGGATCGAGCTGGATCGAACGGGCGAACTCCTCGCCGTAACCGGTCGAGCCCTTGTAGTCGGTGAGGAGGATGACGTATTCCGTGCCGGCGAGCAGGTGGTAATTCCAACGCAGCACGAAGGTGTCGTGCCACATGTTCGCCGCGCCGCCGTGGATGACGACGAAGAGCGGATACTTCTTCGCCGCGTCGAAGCCGGCCGGACGCACGATCATGTTGTGAACGGTCATGCCATCGCTGGCCTTGAAATCGAAGTGCTCCACGCCGGGCAGATCGAGCGTGGCGGCCTTGTCGGCATTGAAGGACGTCAGTCGCTTCGGCGCGCCGTTGAAGGCGTAGATCTCCACCGGATTCGAGACGCTGTCCCAAGTGCCGACGAGCGCCTTGCCGCCGGCGGCGAGCCCGCCGGTGGTGCCGTAAGTCATCGACGGCTCGTCGCGCACGTCGCCCCCGGCGTAGCTGACTGAGTGGATCTGCTCGATGCCGGCGTGCTCGAAGGTGAAATAGACGCGATCGCCGCCCTCGGGCAGCGCGTAGCGGCCCACCGCGCGATCCAGTTTGGCGGTGAGAACATTTTTCTTCGCCGCATCGAACGGCCACGGGAAACTCGCGAGGCGGCTGAGGTCGTAGACCTTGTCGATCGTGTTCGGGTCGGTGATGCAGAAGAGCGTCTTGCCGTCCGGTGAAAACCGGAGGTTGCCGTAGCTGCTCATGTCGTTCGTCAGGCGCGTCGGTTCGCCGCCGGCGGCCGTGACGAAATAAAGCTGCGTGTAAACCGGCTCGCGCGCGGCGGCGTCGCGGTTGGTCGAGACGCTGAACACCACGCCGCTGCTATCGGGCGCCCATTCGGCCTCGAGGTTCTGGCCGTCGTCGCCCTGCCCGCCACCGAAGCCGGGCAGCTCCGCCAGCTTGCTGCCGGCGAGGAGATCGCGCGCTTTCGCACCGGCCTTTGCGTCCATCACGAAGAGGTGAGCCTTCTTGTCGTCGAGCCAGCTCATCCAGAAACGCGGCGGGAACTGCTCGTAGGCGCGCGCGTTGTATTTGCGGTCCTTGCGCTCCTTCGCGGCCTTCTTGATCGCGTCCTCGTCGTTCGCGCCGGGGAACACGTCGCTCACGAAGAGCAGCTGTTTGCCGTCGGGGCTGAACTTCGGCGAACGCGCGCCCAGCGTGAGGCTCGTCAGCCGCTCGGCTTCGCCGGGCTGTTTGAGATTCAGCAGATAAATCTGCGAGGCCTCGTCGCCCTCGCGGCGGGTCGTGAAGACGATGCTTGCGGAATCGGGCGACCAGCTCACACCGCCCTCCGGCGCCTTCGTGGAGGTGATGCGGCGTGCGGGCGTGTCGTCGGCCAGGGACTTCAGCCAGAGGTCCACCGACTGGTCCTTGGCGTCGTAGGCGGGCTCCGCCACCGAGAACACCACCCATTGTCCGTCGGGGCTCGGCACGGGGGCGCCGACCCGCTTCATCAGCCACAACTCCTCGTGCGTGATCGGATGTTTTTTCGCCGCCGCTTCGGCGCCAAACACCACCGCCACGGACACGATCCAACCGACCAACAGAGCGCGAATTTTCATCGCGCGAGTGTCCCGGCCGAGGGGCCTGAGTCAAACGCGTTGCGGCGAACGAGGCCGCGCGCGCGACGTCCCGGCCGCTACTTCGCAGTCTTCGGTTCGATGAAGAAGCGGAAGAGATTTTTCGGGCCGAGATACCGCTTGGCCAGCGCGCCGAGGTCCGCGGGCGTCGCGGCGGCGTAGTCGCGCTCCAAGCTGCGCACCTCGTCGAGGCGGCCGGGATGCGTCTGCGAGTCGTCGAGGCAATCGAGCCAGTATTCGTTGCGCGAGAGCTGCTGCCGCGCGCCGGCGACGGCTTGGGCTTGGGCGCGGCCGAGCTCCTCGGCGGTCACGCCTTTCTTCGCGAGTTCGCTCCCGATGTCGGAGACTTGCTCGGCGATCTTCTTCGCCGACTTCGTCGCCACATCGAGCCGGCAGCGCAGCGACGCCAATCCGGGGAAGGTCTCGGAGTAGGCCAGTGAGGCATCGAGCACGTAGGTCGCGCCTTTTTCCTCGCGGATTTGCACGCGCAAACGGTCGCCGAGGATTCCCGCCAGCAAGCGCAAGTGTCGCTGCTCGGTTATCGTCAGCGCATCGCGCACCGGCCAGTCGAGCAGGATCGTCGTCGGGCGGCCCGCGACCGCGGGATAGCTGAAGCGGCGCGTCTCCGGCGGAGCCGGGAATTTCAATTTCCGCGCGGCGGCTGAAGCGGGCGCGACCTCACCGCGCACCGGCAGCGCGCCGAAGGTTTTCGCCACCTCGGCGATGGTGGCGTCGACATCGAAATCGCCCACGAGCGTCGCTTCGATGGGCGACGACTCGAGCATCGGTTTCAACCACGCGGCGAGTGTCGCGAACGAGTGTTTCTCGGCCATTTGGCGCGCCGGCAAACCGATCCGAGTGTCTCCGCCCGCGAGAAACGAAAAGACGGAAGTCTGAATGACGCCATCCGGCTGCGAGCGACTCCTGGCGTAGATGTCACCGATTAACCGACGCACGCGCGACTCCTCCTCCACGCGCCACGCGGGATCCACGAGATACGCCGTCGCCACCTGCAAAAACCGCCGCAAGTCGTCGCCCGTGGTGGCGCCCGTGATCTCGCACGCATCGTCGGCGGCATGCATGTTGAGCGTCACCGCATGTCCGCGCATCGCCTGGCGCATTTCTTCGTTGGAGTGTTTGGCCAGTCCGCCGCCTACGAGGCCCCCGGCCCACAGCCCGAGACCGGGATGTTCGAGGGGCTCCGCCGCGCGCCCTTCGCCGAAACGCAGGCGGAAATGCACGCGGCCGTGTTCGAGCGCGGTGCGTTTCAAATTCAGCCGCACGCCGTTCGCGAAACGCACCTGCCAGACGTCGAGGTCCGCGACGTGCTCGCGTTGGGCAACCGTTCCGGGTGGGCCGAAGTCTTCGTAAGCGAACTTCGCCTCCGCCAAGGCAGCCGCGGCGGTCACAGGCACGGCGCGGCTTTGCTGGTAGGCGGCGAGAATCTTCTCCGGCGTGACCTTGAGCCACTGCGGTGAAGCCGTGACGAAGATCCGGCGCACGCCGCGCTCCCACTCGGTGCGCCATGCGGCCTGGCAATCCTGCGCAGTGATCTCCTCGATCCGGGCGAGGCGCGCGGCCAGACGTTCATCCGGCAGCACGAAGACCGTTTCCTCCTCGACCGCAGTCGCGATCGCTTGCGCGAGCGCCGGGGTCGGAGCTGAGGTGGCACGCGTGGCCTCCTCGCGGATGACGGTGCGCAGATTGTCCTTCGCCGCCGCCAGCTCGGTCGGATCGAAACCCGCCTCGGCCGCCGAGCGCTGTTCGTTTTCGGCAATGCCCACCAGTGCGGACCATTCCTTGGCGTTGCCCGCCACCGAAAACGTCTCGACGGCAAACCTCCCGCCGACCGTCGCGTGGTTCAGTCGGTAACCGCCAATGACCTGTCCTCGCGTCTCGGTCAGCCGCTGTAGCCGCCGGCGAATCATCGCGCGCGCCAGTTCCAAGCGCAGGTTCCGCGTGCGTCGCTCCTCGTCGTCCGGCCCGTCATCCCGCAGCCGCGCGGCCATCAGGTCCACCTGCACGCCATCGCGCATCTCGGGATGCAGCGCCGCGCGCACGTCCTTGCTCGCGGGCAGATCGCCGGGCGAGACGTGCGGCCGTTCCGCGCTGCGCGCGACGAGCGTCCCGAATTGCGCGCGCAACGCAGCCTCGATGTCACCGACCGCACCATCGCCGGCGACGATCACCACCATGCGTTCCGGACGATAGCCGGCGTCGTAGAATCCGCGCAACG
Source organism: Opitutia bacterium (assembly GCA_016217545.1). Taxonomy (NCBI): domain Bacteria; kingdom Pseudomonadati; phylum Verrucomicrobiota; class Opitutia; species Opitutia bacterium. The sequence continues at coordinate 163,951 of JACRHT010000011.1, forward strand.
CCGCCGGCGTCGCCTTCTTGATCGCCGACTCTGTGCCGCTCGGCAGGCGATCCGACATGAGCGTGCCCGGAAACTGAAACTGTCGCAGCGCGACCATGCGCTCCAAATCCAACGAACGCCGCGCCTGCATCTCGCTCAAAAGCACGCCGCGCTCGCGCTCGACCTCGGCCTTTTCAAAGAGGATCCCGTCGGCAAACTCCCGGAGCACGCGCAGACCGTCGGCAATCGTGGCCGGCGTGGCGTCGGGCAGGTCGACCTTGTAGAGGGTGTGCGTTTCGAAGGTCCTGGCGTTCACGTGCGGCCCGAAAGCGACGCCCTCGCGCTGGAGGAACTTTACGAGTTCCCCCGCCGCAAAATGGCGCGTGCCGTTGAACGCCATGTGCTCGACGAAGTGCGCGTAACCGCGCTCGTCGTCGCGCTCGTGCAGCGAGCCGGTGAGCACGAGCAAACGCAGGCTCACGAGCTTCTCCGGCGTGCGATTCGGGGCGATGGCGTAGCGGACACCGTTCTCCAGCTTGCCCCACGTCACACGCGGACTCGGGGCGATGTCGCTGTGCTCGTGCGGCCAAGCGGGCGCCGTCTGCGCCGCCGCCGGCAAAGCCCACAGGATGGACAACGCGACCCACCGGAAAACACGGAGCCTGTTCATCGAAAATCCTCCTCAACCATTCCGGCTTTCGAAAGTGCCGTCGGCACGTTTCACCACGAGCTTTTTCAACTCGAGCATCATCAGCGCCGCGGAGACGAGCGGTGCGGACAGTCCAGTCTGCGCCGTGAGCGCATCGATGCCGAGCAGCGCGCCGCCGCGGAAGCACTCGGCGATTTTGCGTTCGTCCTCGCTCAACGCCGCCGCGGTGAGCTGCTCGAGCACGCTGGGCTGATCGGGCGCAGCGGGAATCTTGCCCGGCGCGAAGCCCTGCAGGTAGTTCAACTCGCTGAGGAGGTCGTCGACACTCGTGAGCAACGTCGCGCCGTCGCGGATCAGTTGATGGCAGCCGGCGCTGCTCGGCTGGTCGATGCGGCCGGGCACGGCGAACAACAGCCGGCCTTGCTCACCGGCGAAGCGCGCGGTGATCATCGCGCCACCATCGACATCGCTCTCCACCACGATCACCGCCTCGCTCATGCCGGCAACAATGCGATTGCGCATGGCGAAGGACTGGCGATCGGCTTTGCGGCCGAACGGAAACTCCGAGAGCACCGCGCCGCTCTCGGCGATGCGTCGATACAGGTCGAGATTCTCCGAGGGATAGATGATATCGATGCCGGTGCCGATCACGGCGGCGGTCTTGCCGCCCACGGACAGCGCGCCTTCGTGCGCGGCGGTGTCGATGCCGCGCGCGAGTCCGCTCGCGACGCAGAAGCCGAGCCGCGCGAGTTCGGCACCGAGTTTTTTCGCGGTGGCCTGGCCGTAGAGCGTCGTGCGCCGGCTGCCGACGATCGCGATGCACGGCGCGTCGAACTCGTAGTCGCCCTTGCGATAGAGGCCGATGGGAGGATCGGTGATTTCCTTGAGGAGGCGCGGATAACCCGCATCGCGCGCGGTGATGAAGGTCGCGCCGGCCTGCGCGAGCCGTTCCTCCTCGCGTGCGAGATCGAAGTGCGCCGTCCAGCCCACGACCGCCGCGCTCGTCTCCGGGCCGACGCCGCGCACGCGTTCGAGGCTCCGGCGATCGGCGCGCAGGATCGCGACCGGGTCGCCGCCGAATTCGGCAAGCAGGCGATTGAGCGAGATGGGGCCGATGTTCGGCAGGTCGTTCAAAATCATGAACGCCTGTCGGGGCGTGAGGTCAGGGGCAGGTGTCGTCATGGTCCGCGCAGTGGAGAGCTGGCTGGAGATAATCCAGCAGCTGCGTCGTCTGCACGGCCACCTGGCCCTTGTCGCGGGCGAGCAAATCCGCAGCGAGCCCATGCCACAGGACGCCTCGCGCGGCGGCGAGCAACAAATCGTCCGGCGCCTGCGCCATCAGCCCGCCGATGAGCCCCGCAAGGATATCGCCGCTGCCACCGCGCGCGAGCACCGGGCCGCCGAAAAAACTGAAATAGCTCACGCCGCCCGCGACCACCCGAGTGGGCGAACCTTTCGCGACCAACACGGCGGCATTCGCCCAAGCGTCAGCGATGCGCGCCCACTCTCCCGCGTGCGGCGTGGCAACGAAACGCTTGCCGGGAGTCGATGCGATGATCTCCGGTCGGAGCGCGTCGGCATCGAGGAGTAGCGGAAGGGAATTTGCCGTATTACGGCAAATTGCCTCAGCAGCACGGAGAGTCTCGGGCGAGGCGCCGAGGCCCGGGCCGAGGACGAGCGCGGTGGCGCGGGCGGCTTTTTCGCAAATGAGATCGACGGCGTCGGCGGTGAGGCCGCCGTGGCTGCCTTCCGGACAACCGACCCACATGGCTTCGGGCAGCCTCGCAGCGTATTCAGGCACGAGCGGCACCGGCACGCAGGCGGTGAGCAAGCCGACGCCGCTGCGGAGCGCGGCCTGCACGGTCATCAACACCGCGCCGGGATAACTCAGCGAGCCGCCCACGACGAGCAGGTGGCCGTAAGTGCGTTTGTCGGAGTGCGCGGGGCGGAGGGCGGCGAGCGGGCGAAGGAGCGTGGGGAGCACGACGCAGGCTGTAGCCGGGGTCGGTGACCCCGGCCCGGGCTCACCGAGCCCGGCTACAGGTGCGGAGTGCGAAAAGAAACCCAAGTCGAGGTAACGCGCCCGCCCGACGAAGGCGGCGTTGGCCGGCGCGACGACGGGAGCTTTCACGATGCCGGTGCAGTAGGTGAAGTCGGCGCGGAAGACGGTGCCGCCGTTGACGTCCTCCCCCAGCCCGCTCGGTAAATCGACGGCGGCGCGCAGACGGATGCGCGGGTGCGTGTTCACCCAAGCAAGAAGCTCCGCCGTGGCGGCGTCCACTGGCGGGCGGAACTGGAAACCGAACACACCATCGAGACAGGCGTCGTAGGAAGAGAACTCACGCTTCACGGCGGCGGCATCGAGTTCGCGCGCGCGCGCGCCAGCGGTGGCGCGGAGCGTGTCGAGCGCGCGACGCGCGAGCGGACGCAGCGCCTCGACGCCGAACGCGAGCACGACGTCCGCGGTCGCGCCGGGGATGTCGGCGAGCAGCATCGCGGCGGCGAGCAAGGCGTCGCCGCCATTGTGGCCCTTGCCGGCGAGAACAAGGAGGCGCACGCCGTTGCTGAGGCCGCCGATCTCGCGCGCGTCGTCGCGCAGGGCCGTCGCGATCGCGCGACCGGCGCGTTGCATGGCGTCCCACTCCGCGGCCTCGTCGCGCAGCAAGTCCGCCTCCCGTTTCCTCGCCTCGGCGCAGGACAGGATGGGGTGCGACTGGGCGGCCGTCATGAGGGGAACGATACGCGTGGGGCGCGAAAGCTCAACCACCGGCACCGTTCGTCAAGAGCGTCCGTCCGCCGCCAGTAGTCGCGCCCGGTGTGCCGGTCCCATGCGGCTTCGTTGGAGTCATGTCTCCTTGAGCAGCCTCGTCCGCGAATCGCTCCGGCGGACGAGGTGGAAGATCGACCCGCGGGGCCGTCGCGGGATCGTAATCCGGGTGGTCGCGGTAGAACTGATCTCGGCTCCATTGCGGCTCGGTGAACGCGAGCGGGAGCGCGGCATTGACGCCGTGGTCGAGGATCGGGCGCGTGAGCGCAGGCAGGGAGCGGAAGTAGAATCTCCCTCCGTGGCGCCGCACCTCGTAGAAATCGCCGTGGCGCTTGCGACGTTGGTCCCATACGGCGACCTCGGTAACGTCGTCTTCCCAGACGGCGTAGCCGCCCCAGCGCGCGAAGATCCGCTCGGCCGCGCGCAGCGTGCCAGCGTCAATCGGGATTTCGGCGCGGTCCGGCGCCGGCGCGATTGAGGGGGCCTTTGCGGGCGGAGTGCGGGGCGTCTCGCTGCGAAAGGCCAGCCAGCCGAAAGCGAGTCCCGCGGAGAAGCCGAGCGTGAGCCAGAGCGAGAAGAGGGAGCTTTTCATCGCAGTCGTTCAAGGGCGCCGCGGCGCGTCGGAGTCCCGTCGCGCGGGGGCACCGTCCTTGGGCGCGCGTTCCAGTTTGGGCAACGACGACGGCTCGTGCGGAGGCTTCACCGGGTCCTCGAGTCGGGCCCGAATCGGGAGGTAGAGGCGCAGCGGCGTGTCGTCGGTGGCGTCGGGGTCCCATTGGAAGCCGGCGTCGCGGGGCTCCGGAATCTCGCGGAAGCGATAGCCTTTCGCCGTGCGGCGGGCTTCGAAAAAGTAGCTGTAGGTGCTGGTGCCGGGGTTCCAGTAGGCGAAGCGTGTGCGGTCGTTCTTCCAATACGCGCGGTCGGCCCAGATGGCGAAGATTTCCGGCAGGCCGTCCCAGTCGCGGTAGTCGCGCAGGCCGACGGCCTCGAGTTTCGTGGGCGGACGCTTTTCGCGGAGCGCTTCGGGCGGGACTTCGCGCTCTTTGGGTGTGGTGAGGTAGAAGAACGCCAGCGGCGCGCCGACGACGAGCAGGAGCACGATCCAACCGAGCCGCACTTTCCAGACGCGCGTGCTTTCGGCGGAGGAGTCCATGGGGTCAGCTGTGTTTGACGAGGGCGGCGACGGCCATCGCGTGGGTGTCGATGTGCGAGAGCGAGAGCCAGACGTGCGTGGCGCCGACTTCAGCGAGGAGCTTCGTGGCCTTTTCATCGAGGCGGACGAGCGGCTCCTTGCGCGAGCCGTGGTAGACCGAAATGGAGGTCCAGTCGAGGTGCGGGCCGATGCCGGTGGTGAAGCATTTCGAGACCGCTTCCTTCGCGGCCCAGCGGGCGGCGTAGTGCTTGTGCGGGTGGCCGAGGCCGCTGCAGTAGGCGCGCTCCTCCTCGGTGAACACACGCTGGAGGAAGCGGTCGCCGTGTTTCTCGAGCACCTTGCGGATGCGCTCGGTTTCGATGATGTCGCAACCGAGACCGATGAGAGTGCCGCCGGGAGGGAGAGTGATCATGGGCGGAAAGAGTAGCGAGTAGTGAGTAGCGGGTAGCGAGTAGAAAGGCAGCTGAGAAATGCGCGAACGCCCGATGCTCGCTGCTCACTACCCGCTACTCGCTACTACTTCAGGCATTCATCCGCGTTTTCATTTCGCGGACGGCTTCCTCGATGCCGGTGAACAGCGCGCGGCTGACGATGCTGTGGCCGATGTTCAGCTCGTGGAGGTGCGGGATGGTGCGGACCTCGGCGATGTTGACGTAATTGATGCCGTGGCCGGCGTTGACGACGAGGCCGAGCGCGTGGCCTTGCGTGGCGCCGACGCAGAGGCGCTTGAACTCATCCGCGCGCGCGGGGCCGTGGTAGGCGTTGGCGTAGGCGCCGGTGTGCAGCTCGATCCACGGCGCGTTGAGCTTCTTCGCCATGTCGATCTGATGCTCGTCGGCATCGATGAAGAGGCTGGTCTTGATGCCGGCGGCATTCATGGCATCGGTGACGCGCGCGACCTTGTCGCGGAACTTCACGACGTCGAGGCCGCCCTCGGTGGTGACTTCCTCACGGCTTTCGGGGACGAGGCAGACGGAGTGCGGCTTCAGGCGGAGCGCGAGGGCGGTCATCTCGGGCGTGCACGCCATCTCGAGGTTCACGCGCGTGGCGGCGGTTTCGCACAGGCGCTCGACGTCGCGATCCTGGATGTGGCGGCGGTCTTCGCGAAGGTGGATGGTGATGCCGTCGGCGCCGGCGCGTTCGCAGAGGGCGGCGAGCGTGACGGGATCGGGCTCGACGTTGCCGCCGACGGTCGCGCCGGCCTGGCGGTAGCGCGCTTGGCGGAGCGTGGCGCAGTGGTCGATGTTGACGCCGAGGAGGATCATGGCGGCGCGGAGACAAGCAGGATTGGCCGCGCCGGCAAATCAGGAAAAAGCTGTGCTTGCCGGTTAGGGCCGGGCCTGAGTTCCTCGGTTCTCCATCCGATGTCCACTGCTCCTGCCCCGAAGCGCGAAAACCTGCTGCTGAACCTGGTGTTCAACATCGCCGTGCCGATGCTGATCCTCTCGAAGCTGAGCGAGCGGCTCGGATCGATGAATGCGCTGCTGCTGGCGCTGGCGTTCCCGCTGGCCTACGGCGCCTACGATTTCTGGCAGCGCCGGAGCGTGAATTTCATCTCGGGGCTCGGGTTTTTCAGCACGCTGGCGACGGGCGGACTCGGATTGCTGCACCTGCAACCGTTCTGGTTCGCGGTGAAGGAGGCGGCGGTGCCCGCGATCATCGGCGTGGCAGTGTTCGCGTCGCAATGGAGCAAGCGTCCGCTGGTGCGCCAGTTTCTCCTGAACGACCAGGTGATCAACCTGCCGCGTGTGAACGCGGCGCTCGACGAGCACGGCATGCAGCCGGCGTTCGAGGCGTTGTTGCGGGCATCGAGCGTGTTGCTGGCGGGATCATTTTTTCTGAGCGCGTTTTTGAACTTCGCGCTCGCGCGCTACCTCATTACGGCCGCGCCGAGCACGCCGGAGTTCAATGCGCAATACGGCCGCATGCTCGGCTGGAGCTGGCCGGTGATCGTGGTGCCGAGCATGGCGATGATGATGTTCGCGCTGTGGCGGCTCGTGAAGGGCGTCGAGCGCATGACCGGGCTGACGCTCGAACAGATTCTGCATTCACCGGAGGAGAAGAAGGCGGCGGACGCGACGCCGGCTCCGGCGGCGAAATCGGACGAGACCGTCGCCGTCGAGTCGCCGCGCGAAGGCTGACGGGCCCAAAAGAAAAGCCCGCCGGTGGGGCGGGCTCGTTGGCGAGGGGAACGCGGCGCCTCAGGCGCGCTGGTCCATCGACATGTAGTCGCGCTTGGGCGTGCCGATGTAAACTTGGCGCGGGCGATAGATGCGGCCCTTGGTGTTGGAAGCGACTTCCTTCCAGTTGGCGATCCAGCCCGGCGCGCGACCGATGGCGAACATGACGGTGAACATGTCCGTCGGGATGCCGAGAGCGCGCATGATGATGCCGGAGTAGAAGTCGACGTTCGGGTAGAGTTTGCGCGAGACGAAGTAGTCGTCCTTGAGCGCGGCCTGCTCGAGGTTTTTGGCAATGTCGAGGAGCGGGTCGGACTTGCCGAGGCGCGTGAGGACTTCATCGCAAGCCTTGCCGATGATGCGGGCGCGCGGGTCGAAGTTGCGGTAGACGGCGTGGCCGAAGCCCATGAGGCGGTTGCTCTTCGAGCCGCCCTTGGCGGCCTCGATGAAGCGAGTGCCGTCGTCGCCCTCGTCGTGGATCGCCTGCAGCATCTGCATGACGGCGACGTTGGCGCCACCGTGCAACGGACCGGAGAGCGCGCAAACGCCGGCGGCGATCGAGGTGAAGAGGTTGGCGCCGCTCGAGGCGACCATGCGCACAGTCGAAGTGGAGCAGTTTTGCTCGTGGTCGGCGTGGAGGAGAAGGAGGAGGTTCAGCGCACGGGTGACCTCGGGGATGGGCTGGTAGGCCACATACGGATCCGAGAACATCATGTGCAGGAAATTGTCGGCGAACGGCAGGTCGCGCGGATGGATGAACGGCAGGCCGTGGCGGTAGCGGTAGATCATCGCCACGATCGAGCGGATCTTCGAGATGGCCATCGCGGCGGCCAGGTCGAAGTTCTGCAGGTCCTTCTCGAAATTGTTCGTCGCGAGTTCGGGATAGTAGGCGGCGAGCGAGCTCACGATCGACGTGAGCATGCCCATCGGGGGCGCGGATTCGGGGAAGCCTTCGAAGATGCGCTGCATCTGCGTGCCGATGGCGGCGTTGTCGCGCAGGCGGCGGCTGAATTGCTGACGTTGCTTGGCGTTCGGGAGTTGGCCGTAGATGATGAGGTAGGCGGTCTCGACGTAGTCGGAGTAGGTCGCGAGCTGCTCGATCGGATAGCCGCGGTGGCGAAGGATGCCGTTGTCGCCGTCGAGATACGTGATCGCGCTCTCGCAGGAGCCGGTGTTGCCGTAGCCTTGGTCGTAGAAAATGTAGCCGGAGTCCTTGCGGAGGTTGCGGGCGTCGATGGCCTTCTCACCTTCGGAGCCGATCATCACCGGAAGCGTGAGTTCTTTGCCGTCGACCTTGATCTGGGCGGTGGGTGCTTGCATAGGGCAATCAGCACCGTGGCGAAATCGCGAAGGGACGCAAAGCAAAGCCTCGGCGGTGACACGCATCGCCGAATGAATAAGGCGCATCGCACCTCGCGTTAGAAAAAGTGAAACGCCGGCGCGAGGGCCGGCGTGGCGAGGGCGCGAGCGGTGGGCGCGCGGGTTACTGCGGCAGCAGCGCGGGCACCGCGAAGGCGTCGGTCGGGAACGGCTCGTTCACCTTCACGCTGTCGAAGGTGATGGTGGCGGTCTGGCCGTTGGGGCTCTTGTTGATCAAGGTGCGCGGGAAGCGGAGGCCGCCGGCGCGGAGTTCGCCGTCTTCGCGGATTTCGCCGCCGTTCTCGGTCTCGGTCTTCACGAGTCGGCCGGTGGCTTTGTCGAAGTAGCGGGTGAAAACGATGTTCTCGGCGTGGGCGAAGACGAGTTTCACGCAGTCCTTGCCGTCGACGGTCGCTTCGCCGAGGAAATCAACCTTGCCGCCGCGCTTGTCGATGCCGCGGTAGAAAAAGAGGTTTTCCCACGTGTTGGCGCGCAGGCGTTTGACCTGCTGGGAGTCGAGGAGGGAGATCTGCCACTTCTTGCTGTCGGTGGCGTCGGCGCGGCGGACCCAAGCGTCGTAACCATCGAGCGCGGTGGTTTCCACGATGGTGTTCGAGCGACGGATGATGCGCTGCTGGTAGGGCTTCTGGAAGACGATATCGATCGCGAGGACGAGGGTCTCGTCCTTGGTCTTCGTCGCGTCCTTCGGGTCGGCGACCTTCTCGGTCGTCGTGAAAGTGCCGGTGAAGTGGACGCTCTGGACCGCTTCGATCGCGGACTCCGGACCGATGGCGGAACGGGCCTTGGCGATCCATTGGTCGATGCGCGCGTCGGCGAAGGTGGATTGGGCCGCGAACAGGAGGGCGCTCAGGGCGACGAGGCAGCGGAATTTCATGGGGCTAATTGACCGGAAAGGTGGGCAACGGTGCCATGCTGCGCAAGGGGATTTCCCTCTGCGCAGCCGGAGTTCACCTGGCCGTCCCTCACTCCCACTCGATGGTGGCGGGCGGCTTGGAGCTGATATCGAGCACCACGCGGCTGACGCCACGCACCTCGTTGGTGATGCGGCTGGAGATTTTCTGGATCAGCTCGTGCGGGAGTTTGGCCCAGTCGGCGGTCATGGCGTCGGTGCTCTCGACGATGCGGAGCGCAATGACGTAGTCGTAGGTGCGCTCGTCGCCGAAGACGCCGACGGTCTTGACCGGGAGGAAGACCGCGAAGGACTGCCAGACCTTCCAGTAATAGCCGGAGGCCATCATCTCCTCTTGGAGCACGGCGTCAGCGTTGCGGAGGATTTCGAGTTTGTCGGCGGTGATGTCGCCCATCACGCGGACGCCGAGGCCCGGGCCGGGGAACGGTTGGCGCCAGACAACCTCGCGCGGGAGGCCGAGCGCGGCGCCGACCTTGCGGACCTCGTCTTTGAAGAGTTCGCGGAGCGGCTCGATGAGCTTGAGCTTCATGCGCTCGGGCAGGCCGCCGACGTTGTGGTGCGTTTTGATCAGCGAGGCCGGGTTGCCCTGGATCGAGACGGACTCGATGACGTCCGGATAGAGCGTGCCCTGGCCGAGGAATTCGGCGGTGCGGCCGATGTCCTTGAGGGTTTTCTCGAAGACTTCGACGAAGGTGCGGCCGATGATCTTGCGCTTCGTCTCGGGCTCGGTGACGCCCTTGAGGCGCTTGAGGAACAGCGCGGAGGCGTCCACAACGCGCAGGTCGATGTTGAAGTGCTTGCCGTAGAGTTCGCGGACGTAGTCGCGCTCGCCCTTGCGGAGGAGGCCGTTGTCGACGAAGACGCACGTGAGCTGTTTGCCGATGGCCTTGTGCAGCAGCGCGGCCGCGACGGACGAGTCGACGCCGCCGGAGAGACCGAGGAGGACGCGGCCCTTCCCCACTTTGGCGCGGATGTCCGCGACGGCATGGGCGATGAAGTCCTTGGTGGTCCAGTCCTGCTTCGCGCCGCAGACGCCGACGAGGAAGTTGCGGATCATGTCCACGCCGCGCTCGGTGTGGAAAACCTCCGGGTGAAACTGGATGCCGTAGAACTTCCGCTTCGCGTCCTCGATGGCGGAGAACGGCGAGTTTTCGGAGGTGCCGATGGCGGCGAAGCCCGGCGGGAGCTTGATGAGTTTGTCGCCGTGGGAATTCCAGATGCGCAGCTTGCGCGGCAGGCCTTTGAAGAGTTTGCCGGGTTTCTGGATCGTCAGGTGGCCGTGGCCGTATTCGCGGGCTTTGGAGAGCTCGACCTTGCCGCCGAGGAAGTGGCCCATGAGTTGCACCCCGTAGCAAATGCCGAGGACGGGCACGCCGAGCTTGAAGATTTCAGGATCCGGATGCGGCGCGGTCTTCGCGTAGACGCTTTGCGGGCCACCCGAGAGGATGATGCCGACGACGCCGTCTTCGCGGAGTTTGGCGGCGGGCGTGGAGAAGTGGTAGATCTTCGAGTAGACCTCGCACTCGCGGATGCGACGGGCGATGACCTGCGTGAGTTGGGAGCCGAAATCGAGAACGGCAATTGTCTGCGCCATGCGGGAAGCTGGGAAAGTTTCCCCGCGAAAGAAACGAAAAAATCAGGGCGCGCGTGTCACGACGGGGCGCTGTGCCGGTCGCGCGGGAGCGCTTGGATCATTCCTCGCCCCGTCGCAGGCAGGAAGGCGATTGCGGGCACTTCTCGAACAACCGCGTCAAAATTTCAGGCGGACGTTCTCGTGTCCGCATTTCGGGCACGGCGCGGTGTCCGTTCCCGCGGGCTGCGTGTAGAGGTGATTGCAGCGGACGCAGTGGAACGAGATCTTGCGCCGGCCGGCGTCGTAGAGCGCGCGGTCACGCCGATCGTAGTAGAACCAGAGCGCGAGGAAGAGTCCGATGACGCACAGTCCGTAGAGCAGGATGTCGAGGGTGAAGCTGGGAGGCGTCATCGCGAACACCAATGAAACGGAACGCGTCTCTCGCCAAGGTCAAAGCCGGCCGATCGAGCGCGTCGAGTCACCCGCGCTCCGCAGCTGACGCAGTGTTTCCGCGAGCGCAAAGCACCGCGCATCGCAGCGACGACGGCCGGCGATCAATAGCCGAACTCCACCTTTGCCGGCAGCGTCGGCAGCTTGATCCGCGTCGCGGGCGCGACGGACGCGCCGTTGACGGTGACGGATTTGGGCTGCGCGCTCCGAGCCGCCACCAGCCAGATGCCGCCCGGGGCGTGCACGTTGCCGGTGACTTGGTAGACATCGGCCGCGCCGACGGTCGAGGCTTTCAAGCTGATGCGGCCGTAGGCGGTGGGCAGGTCCTGCACTTCGATGCCGCGGCCGTGCAGCCATTCCGCCGGCACGCCGGAGCAGAACACCAGCGATTTGTCCAAGTCCTCCTCGTAGGTGAAGTAGTCGCGAATCTCGCGCACGAACTCGGCGGCGCACCAGGTGTGCGGCATGTCGCCGATGTAGACGGGCGCGCGAAGGTCGTTGAAGACGACTTCGGCCCAGTGATTCCAACCCGGTGGACGCGTGTCCTTGGCGAACCAACGCATCAGCCACATCGCGCGCTCCTTGTCGCCGTAGCGGGCGAACACGCCGATATTGCGGAATTCGTAGGGCGTGTAGCCGCTCCACTTCGTCGTGCCGTCCGCGCGCGCCTGGCAACGGGCGTAGTAGGCATCGAACGTGTTCTTCAAGAGTTCGCGCGGCATGAAGGACATCTCGTTGCACGGATTCACGAGGATCGACACGCCGCTCGGGTCGCCCTCGCCGTAGTCGGGGCAACTGGCGATTTCGTCGATCTGGTAGAACTTGGCGGTGGCCACGATCGAGTTCACGACGTCGCGGCGGAGATCGGTCGCGACCGCCCGATAACGCGCCGCCTCGTCGGGTTGCCCGACCGCCACGGCCAGCTCGGCGGCTTCCTTCAGGCCGAGAATCGCGAAGTAATTGTCCCAATAGGAATGGACGGGCGAGCCGTAGCCTTCGTGGCTGATCGACGGTGGCAACAGGCCGTAATACAGCGCTTCCTTGCCGGTCGCGCCGCGATACGCCTCCTGCCCTTCGCGGTGCAATTTCTCGATGTAGTCGGCGACGCGCTTGACGACCGGGAAGTAGCGCGCGGCGAACGCCTCGTCGCGGCTGAATTTCCAGTATTCCGCGACGAGATAGATGTATTGGCCGAACGAGTCGCACTCCAAAATGGGCAACGGTTGGTCGTTTTCGATGATCGCCGGCACGTAGCCGTCCGCGCGGACAAACGGCGTATACCACTCGATGAATTCGCGCGCGGGCTCCATCACGCCGAAGTGCATCATCGCCGCACTCATCAACGCGCCGTCGCGGATCCAGGAGCGGTTGTAGTTCCGGCTGCCGGGCTGAAGACGCACGCCGTCCCGGTTGATCATGATGTAGGCGATGTTCGAGCGGATGAGATTCACCAGCCGCTGCTCGCTCTCGGGGAGTTGGATTTTCACCGACGCCAAAGCGCTGCGCCACTCGTCGGCGACTTTGCGCTCGAGGGCGACGGCTTCGGCGACGGTCTTCGCGCCCGCGTCGGACGGGCCGCTCACACTGTAGCGCCACCAAAAGCTCTTGGATTCACCGGGCGCGAGGGTGACGTCGTATGCGGCAAAACCGGACGCGAGGCCTGCGGAGTCCTCCGCGGCGGCGCTGGTCGGCAAATCGCCGAATTGCAGCCGCCGTCCCATTTCGCCGTCCGCAAAGGTCGTCGCGCCGACTTGATCGGCGGGAGTGAGCAGAGAAATCTTCTGATCCGCGCCGAAGGACAGAGCGTTCGGCGTCACGGTCAGGTTTCTGATTTCGGACTGGATGCCGCTGTGCTGCCACTCCGGGTTGACCTGAATGGGCCGGAGGGCGAGGACCAGCTTGGCCTGCTTCGCGGTCGGCTCGCGATTCGTGAGCGTGTAGCAGGCATACACCGTGCCTCCGGCGTCCTTGGTGGCGAAACTGGAGACACGCAGGCCGACCGGGCCGGAGCGCTCGACCCACGGCAGCGGCAGGTAGTCGTCCAACAGGCCCTGCGTCTCCTCGGTGTTCGCCCAGTGGTAGACTTTGCCATCCACCACGACGAACGGATCGATGCTCGGCTTGCCCTTGGCCAATTCGATTTGGCCGTCCTCGCAGATCAGCGCCTTTTCTTTGCCGCCGCTGTAGCCGACCAACGTCCAATACGCCTGCTGCTTCAGCAGATGGCGGTGGTAGTATCCCGGAGGTGAGGATTGCGCGGAAGCCTTCAGCAAACCTGCCCCGGTGTTGGCCAATTCGGGAGGAAGTAGCTTCGCTCGCTTGAGTCCGATCGCCGCCGCGTGGGCCCTCGCGCGGAGACGAATCACGCGTGCTTCCGCGTCGGGAGTGAACACGAGATCGATTTTGCGGCTCGGCTGCTCGACGGTCCGCGCGAGCTTCCAATCAGCGCCGTCGAGCGAGGTGAGGACGTCGTAGGAGGCCGGCGCCGAGGACGGCTGCCACTCGATCTCGAGGCCGCCAAACTCGACGGGCTTGGCGAAGTGGAGATCCACGTCGGCCTCGGAGACGGGGCCGGCCGTCCGCCAGTCATCGCGACCGGTCGAGGGAACGTTGCTCGTTACCTCGGTGATCGGATCGCTGAATTTGCCGTAGTCGCCCAGCGGAGTGATCGCGAGGCCCGCGAGCTGAATGACGCCTTTCTTGCCGGCGCCACTCGCGGAGACGACGAACTCGATCGACTTGAGCTGGGTGAGTTCGGCCGAGGATTTCGGCCCCCATGCGAAAGCGATGAGCCGTTTGCGCAGGACGACGTGCGTCCACTCCTTCGGCCAACGATACGAATCCCGGCGATACCAATAGGTGTTGCCGGTGACGTCCTCCAACTTGATCTCGATGTTGTTGTCCGGCGAATCCGCCTTGAGCCAGAAGCTGAGCTCGAAATTGCCCGGCACCGGCACGTCGCAATCCTGGTGCACGAGGGCAAAATTGCCGGAGATCTGGAAGTCGTAATCGAAGCGCATCGCCGCGCCGTGAGGCGTGTCGACGCGGGACAACTTCAGGTCCATGCCCGGCGCTTTCGCGATCCAGGCGTCGAGCGTGGAAAAATCCCGGAGCGACTGGGCGGAAAGTTCGCCGCCGAAAACCACGGCAGCGACGATCAACGAGGCAAGAAGGAGAAGAGGACGTCGGCTCATGACAACGAAGATGGACCCGTCGCTATTACGCGACCGCTTGCCACGTGACGAGAGAGATTGTTGCGCGCGCCAGCGCGGACACGCGGCGGAACAGCAATCGCCACACTGCGCCGCAAGCGCACTTCGGAAACGACGGCCGCGGCAAGCGCGATGACGGGGCTTCAGCGCGGCCGTCGATGGCCGCCACCGGAAATGCCTCGCCAAAGAAAAACGCGCCGGCTCGGGAGAGCGCGGCGCGTTGAGAGTATTTTAGCTTTTCGCGAGCTTAGGCCTTGGCGGCTTCGGCGGCGGGAGCGGTCTCGGCAGCCGGAGCGGCGGCCTTGGTCTTCTTCGCCTTCTTGGCGCCCTTGGACTTCTTGTAGCCTTGGTCGTCGGCACCGACGAACTCGATCAGCGCCATTTCGGCGGCGTCGCTGATGCGGCGGGGAGCGAGCTTGTAGATGCGGGTGTAACCGCCGGTGCGCTTCTCGAACTGGGCGACCTTCTCGTTGAAGAGCACCGTGATGGCGCCTTCATCGCGAATGTCCTTCAGCGCGAGGCGGCGCAGGTGGATGGCGGAAGCGGAGAGCTTGCCGTTTTCCTTCGGGAGCGCGGCGGCCTTCTTGGCCTTCGTGATCACCTTCTCGATGAAGGGGCGCAGGGCCTTGGCCTTCGTGAGGGTGGTCTCGATGCGACCATGCTTGATGAGCGAGGCGCCCATGTTGGAAAGCATGGCGGCGCGGTGCTCGCGGGTGACGCCGAGGGAGGCGTGGTGTTTATTGTGACGCATTGTCTGGTTTGGTTATCGGCTCCCGATCGGCAATCCGGTCGCAGCGTTGGGCGGCAGCGGACGGCGCGAGAGCCGGGATTAAGTTTTAGGCGCCTTCGACACAAAGACTCGCGGCGGTGGGCCGCGAGTCTTCGGCGGAAAGCGGATCGGCTTAGAGTTCCTTCTTGGTCTCGAGGAGGCGCTCGTCGAACTTCATGCCGAGCGAAAGGCCGAGGGCTTCGAGCTTCTCCTTGATTTCGTTGAGCGACTTCTTGCCGAAGTTGCGATACTTGAGCATCTCCTGCTCGGTCTTCATGGCGAGTTCGCCGACCGTGGTGATGTTCGCGTTGTTCAAGCAGTTCGCCGCACGGACCGAGAGCTCGATCTCGTTGACGGACATGTTGAGCAGCTTGCGGAGCTTGTTCTGCTCTTCGGAGACCTCGGCGGCCTGCGACTCGAACTCGTAGCTCTCCTGCGAGACGCGATCAAACACGTCGAGGTGGTGCTTGAGGATCGAGGCGGACTGCTTGAGGGAGTCGTCCGGCGTGATGCGGCCGTCCGTCCAGACTTCGAGGACGAGCTTGTCGTAATCGGTGATCTGGCCGACGCGGGTGTTTTCGACCGCGTAACGGACGAGGCGAACAGGCGAGAAGAGCGAGTCGATCGGGATGACGCCGATGGCTTGGTCTTCCTTCTTGTTCTCTTCGCCGGGGCAGTAGCCACGACCGGTCTTGATCTCGATCTCGGCTTCGAAGGCGCGCTTCGTGTCGAGGGTGCAGATGACCTGGTCGGGGTTGATGATCTTGACGCCGGCGTCGAGCTGGATGTCGGCGGCGGCGACGGGGCCTTCCTTGTTGACCTTGAGGAGCAGCTTCATCGCCTCGCGCTTTTCGGAGACGATGAGGATTTTCTTCAGGTTAAGGACGATGTCGGTGACGTCCTCGACGACGCCGTCGATGGACTGGAACTCATGATTCACGCCGTCGATCTTGATCGAGCTGATGGCGCTGCCCTCGATGGACGAGAGGAGCACGCGGCGCAGCGAGTTGCCGACGGTGTGGCCGTAGCCGGCTTCGAAGGGCTCGGCGATGAACTTGGCGTAAGTGTTGGTGGCGCCCTCCTCGACTTTCGTGAGCTTGGAGGGGAGTTCGAATTTTCCGAGACGCTTGGGCATGTGATTTATCTCTGGTTGGAGATGGAGAAGTTGGAGTGCTTTCGGAAGTGGAGGCTGGGCTCGATCCGCCTTCGCCCGGATGGGCTAAGGCGAGATGAGCCCTGCGGGCTCAGAAGCGCGAGTAGAACTCGACGATGAGCTGCTCGTTGATGGACGGATCCATCTCATCGCGCGTCGGGAGGCGATTGACAACCGCGGAAAGCGCCTCGTCGTTGCGCGTCAGCCAGCCGGGAACCACGCGCGCGCGGCTCTCTTCGACGGAGCGGGTGACGATCTGGCGGGAGTTGTTCGAGGCCTTGATCTCGATGGTGTCGCCGGCGTTGAGCGTGTAGCTGGCGATGTCGACCTTGCGGCCGTTGACCTTCACGTGGCCGTGGTTGACGAGCTGGCGCGCCTGGGCGCGGCTCTTGGCGAAGCCGAGGAGGTAGACGACGCTGTCGAGGCGGGTCTCGAGGAGCTGCAGGAAGCGCTCGCCGGTGACGCCGCGCTCTTTCTTCGCGACCGCGAAGACGCGGCGGAATTGGCGCTCGAGGAGACCGTAGATGAAGCGGAGCTTCTGCTTCTCGGCGAGGCCGACGGCGTATTCGGAGAGCTTGCGGCGGGACTTCGGGCCGTGCTGGCCGGGCGGGAAGTTGCGGCGCTCGAGAACCTTGGCGGAACCGAGGACGTAGGTGCCGAAGCGGCGGCTGACGCGGGTGGTGGGTCCGGTATAACGGGCCATGGTAGGAGTTCCTTAGAAGTTGAGGTTAGACGCGACGGCGCTTGCGCGGGCGGCAGCCATTGTGCGGCACCGGGGTGACGTCGATGATGGAGGAGATTTCCAGGCCGATGGCTTGGAGACCGCGGATGGCGGAGTCGCGACCGAGGCCGGGACCGCTGACGCGGATCTGAACTTCCTTGAGGCCGTGCGCCATGGCGTTGCGGGCGGCGTCTTGGGCGACGACCTGCGCGGCGTAGGCGGTGGACTTGCGGGAGCCGCGGAAATTGCACTTACCGGCGGACGACCAGGAGATCACGTTGCCCTTGGCGTCGGTGATCGAGACGATCGTGTTGTTGAACGTCGCGGTGACGTTGGCGATGCCGGAGGTGACGTTCTTGGAGCCCTTGGCCTTGCGGACCTTGACGGCGCCAAGCTCTTCCTTGAGGAGGTCTTCGGCGGACGGGGCCTTCGGAACGCCGCCGACGAGTTCGACGGGCTTCGCGGGCTCGACCGGAGCGGCGGGCGCAGCGCCTTCGGCGGCAGCGTCGGCCTTCGGGGCCTTGGGGGCCTTCGCGGGCTTTTCAGCGGCGGGCGCAGCGGCGCCAGCAGCGGCGTCCTTCTTGGGCGCCTTTTCCTTCTTCGGAGCGGATTTCTCTTCGGACATGGAGATGGGTTTTTAAGATTAAGCTTCCTTGGCCTTCGTGACGCCAACGGTCTTGCGCGGGCCCTTGCGGGTGCGGGCGTTGGTGCTGGTGCGCTGGCCGCGGACCGGGAGGCCGCGACGGTGGCGGATGCCACGGTAGCAATTGATCGCCTGGAGGCGCTTGAGATTACCCGCGATTTCGCGGCGGAGATCGCCCTCCACCACCCACTTGTTGTCGGTGATGATGTGGAGGATCTTGTTCAGCTGCTCCTCGGTGAGATCCGAGGCGCGCATGTTGGCGTCGAGACCGGCGGTCTCGATGATCAGGTCGGCACGGGCAGGGCCAATGCCGTAGATGTATCGGAGGGAGAATCCGATCTTCTTTTTGGCGGGGAGTTCAACGCCGAGGAGACGAGGCATGTTTGGTTTAGTTGAGAGTTGGTTGTTGACCCGCCTTCGCTCTGGCGAGCTACGGCGAGGCAGGGAGTTGCGGTTTGAGAAAAGTGGCTTGTTTAGGTGGCCTTCGGGATCGTGAGGATCTCGGGGCCGGAATCGGTCGTGAGCACGGTGTGTTCGAAGTGTGCGGAGGGTTGGCCGTCGGCGGTGACGACCGTCCAGTGATCGCTCAGCGTGCGGACCGCGTAACGGCCCATGTTCACCATGGGTTCGATCGCGAGGGTCATGCCGGGCTTGATCTTCTCGCCGGAGTTTTTCCGGCCGAAGTTCGGGATCTGCGGCTCTTCGTGCATCGACTGCCCCACCCCATGACCGACCATTTCGCGGACGACGCTGAAGCCGGCGGCTTCGACGTAGGTCTGCACGGCGTGCGAGATGTCGCCGATGCGATTGCCGACCTGGGCCTGCGCGATGCCGATGGCGAGGGCTTCCTCGGTGATTTTGAGGAGCTCCGCGACACGCGGGGCGATCGGGCCGACGGGAACGGTGGTGGCGTTGTCGCCGATGTAGCCGTTGTATTCGACCACGACGTCGAGCGAGATGATGTCGCCTTGGCGCAGGATGCGCTTGAGCGAGCCGATGCCGTGGACGACCTCTTCGTTGACCGAAAGGCAGGTGTAGGCGGGATAGCGGCTCGCGTGCAGCTGGTAGCCGTAACAGGCGCTGCGAGCGCCGAACGACGCGATGATTTCGCGACCGATCTGATCCAAGTCGTATGTGGTGATACCGGGCCGGACCTGCTCTTTCATCTTCGCCAAAACGGTGGCGGCGATGCTGCAGGCTTCGCGCATCCGACGGATGCCCTCCGCGTTTTTAATGGGAATGGACATCAGGCGGCGATGCGAGCGGCTCCCGTGAGGAGCCCTTGCGTGCGGTAGTGTGTTGCGACCTCCGCAGACGCGGAGTCGGAGTCGAGGACGGCGGTGAGCGTTTCACCGCGGGCTTCGACCCACTCGTCGAACACTTTTGCTTGGAGCAGCGTAGCCGGGAAGCCTTCGAGGAGGAATCCCGCATCGGGTTTGCGCGCCCAAAACCACTTGCGGAGGACCGCGAGGGTGAGGTCGTCGCTCAGGCCGGAGCCGGAGCGGGCGAGCGAGGCTGCGGCTTTTTGGCCGAGCGCCGTGCGTCGCGAAATCTCCTGTTGCACGAGAGAAGCAGGAGAGACGTGCTCAATTGAGAAAGAACGGGCCTGGTTCAGGAAATCCGCGGGAAGCGAATCGATTGGACCGAGGAGAACTACCTTCGCCTTCGCGGACGCGAGGGCGGAAAAGGCGCTGGAGTGTTCAGCCCTTTTCACCGAAGTAAAGAGATTAAAGAGCGAAGCGGCGGATCGCCCACGCGCCGAGACCGACGAGCAGGATGACCACCATGACCGCGACGAGCTGCATGACCGTCTTGTCCGAGGCGGCCTCGCCCAGCGCCATTTGCGCCGAGGTGCTGCGACCACGGATGCGACCCTTCTTGAGGAAGCCGTCGTAGTGGCGTTGCAGGAGGAACGTCTCGATCTGGCGCATCGTGTCGAGGATGACGCCGACGGTGATGAGCATGCCGGTGCCGCCGAAGAAGTAGGCGACGCGGGGCGGAACCTTGAAGAAGTTCAGCAGGCCGTCCGGGATGATCGCGATGATCGTGAGGAAGATCGCGCCCGCGAGCGTGAGGCGGGTCATCACGAAATCGAGGAAGCTCGCGGTCGGTTCGCCGGGGCGGACGCCGGGGATGTAGCCGCCGTATTTCTTCAGATCATCGGCGACCTGGATCGGCTTGAACATCACGGACACCCAGAAATAGCTGAAGAAGAGGATCAGGAGCGCGTCGAAGACGTAGTAGCTCCAGTGGCCGCGGGTGAGCGCGTTGGCCATCTCGATGAGGATCTTGATGTCGAACGCGGCGCCGAGCTGGGAGAAAATCTGCGTCGGGAACAGCAGGATGGCGCTCGCGAAGATGACGGGCATGACGCCCGAGTAGTTCACCTTGAGCGGGAGGAACGAGCTCTGGCCGCCGTAGACCTTCTGGCCGACGACGCGCTTCGCGTATTGGACCGGAATCTTACGCTGGCCCTGCGTGACGGCGATGATGCCCATCGTGACGATGAGGAACAAAGCGATCATCATGACCGCCTGCGGCAGACCGAGGCTGGCGGTGCCAACCGGGGCGAAGAACAGCTGGTAGGTGGACATCGCCGCGCCCGGGATGTCGGCGAGAATGCCGACCGTGATCAGGAGCGAGACGCCGTTGCCGATGCCGCGCTGGGTGATCTGCTCACCGAGCCACATCATGAGGAGCGTGCCGGCGGTCATGAAGACCGTCGACGTGACGAGGAACCAGCCCTTGTTCACGAGGACGATCGAACCGTAGTGGTTGATGTCGTAGCCTTGGAACAGGCGGGCTGGATTCTCGAGCGCGAGGATGAGCAGCACACCTTGGATCACGCAGATCGCCACGGTGAGGTAGCGGGTGTATTGCGTGAGCTTCTGGCGGCCGACGTCGCCTTCCTGTTGGAGGCGGCTGAGCTGCGGGACCACCGCGGTCATCAGCTGGAAGATGATGGACGCGCTGATGTAGGGCATGATGCCGAGCGCGCAGACGGCGCCCTTGAGGAGCGCGCCGCCCGTGAACATGTTGTAGAGCCCCACGAGGGCGCCGCCACCGTTGGCGGTCTGCTCCTCGAAGAACTTCAGGAGCGGCTGCGGGTCGAGACCCGGCAGCGGGATGTGGGCGCCGACGCGCGCCACGAAGAGCAGCGACAGCGTGTAGAGGATTCGCGAGCGGAGCTCGGGAATCTTCATCGAGTTCGTGAAGGCGGAAAACATGTCTGTTGGGAAAAACTGGGGCTACAAACTAGACGCAGAAAGCGGACCGGGTAACTCGGGGAGTTCCACGGTCCGCCATCTTGAGATGCGATGCAGCGCTCAGGCGACGATCGCCTGGCCGCCGGCTTTCTCGATCTTTTCCTTGGCGGAGCCGGTGAACTTCGTCGCGGTGACCTTCAGCGCGCGGGTGATTTCACCGTCGCCGAGGACCTTGAGCAGCGCGCCGTCGGCGCGGATCAAGCCGGCCTTCACGAGCGCTTCAACGTTCACCTCGGTGACCGAGGCGTCGAGCTTCGCGAGATCGCCGACGTTCACGACGGCGTAGCTCGTGCGGAAGTTGTAGTTGTTGAAGCCGCGGTGCGGGAGCTTGCGGTAAAGGGGCATCTGGCCGCCTTCGAAGCCGGGACGGATCGAGCCGCCGGAGCGCGCGGTCTGGCCCTTGCCGCCCTTGCCGGACGTTTTGCCGTGGCCGCCGCCTTCGCCGCAACCGACGCGCTTGCGACGGTGGGTGGCACCTTTGACGTTCTTGAGAGTGTGGAGACGCATTTTCTTGGATTCCTAAGTTTGGGTCGCCGCCCCTCGCCTACTCCGGCGAAGGGCGACTCGGATTAATTTTTCAATCAGGCGCGCGCGGCCTTGAAGTCTTCCGCCATGCGGAGCTTGCGGAGGCCGTTGAACGTGGCGTGCACGACGGCGATGTGGTTCTTGGAACCCATCGACTTCGTGAGGACGTTCTTGACGCCCGCGGCTTCGAGGACGGCGCGGACGCCGCCGCCGGCGATGAGGCCGGTGCCGGGGGTCGCGGGGCGGAGGAACACCTTGCCGCCGTCATATTGGCCGAGGACTTCGTGCGGGATGGTATCACCGCGGAGCTTGACCGGGTAGAGGCGCTTCTTGGCGGCTTCGGTCGACTTCTTGATGGCGTCGGGAACTTCGTTCGCCTTGCCGTAGCCGATGCCGACGTTGCCCTTGCCGTCGCCGACGACGGCGAGAGCGGAGAAGCTGAAGCGACGACCACCCTTCACCACCTTGGCGCAGCGGTTGATGTAGACGACCTTCTCAATCATGCCGGAGTCGTTCTCGGCATTCTGATTGGCGGAATAGGACCTGTTGTTGTTAGCCATGGGCGGTGTTTAGAATTGGAGGCCACCTTCGCGCGCGGCGTCGGCGAAGGTTTTGACGCGGCCGTGGTAGCGGCGACCGTTGCGGTCGAACACCACGGCGTTGATGCCGGCGGCCTTGGCCTTGGCGGCGAAGGCGGTGCCGACGAGCTTGGCGCCGGAGACGTTGCCCTTGGCGTTCTGCTTCTTCACGTCGGCGTCGAGCGTGGAGAGGAACACGAGGGTCTTGCCGGCGGCGTCGTCGATGGCCTGCGCGTAGATGTGCTTGCCGGAGAATTTGACGGAGAGGCGCGGACGGGCGGCGGTGCCGGTGACCGTCTTGCGGATGCGCCACTTGCGCTTCTGAAGGAGCGCGGCTTTCTGAATCGTATTGGACATGGTTATGCTGCCTTTCGGGTGGTGGCGTTAGGCGACGGTCTTGCCTTCCTTGCGGCGGACGCGCTCGGCGAACTCGCCGACGAGGCGGACACCCTTGCCCTTGTAAGGCTCGGGCGGGTAGTAGGCGCGGATCTCGGAAGTGACTTGGCCGACGAGCTGTTTGTCAGCGCCTTCGACCTTGAGCTTCGTGCCGTCGGTGACGGTGACCTTGATGCCCTCGGGGATGTCGTGGAGGATCTGGTGCGAGTAGCCGAGCGAGAGGTCGAGCTGCTTGCCCTTGAGCGCGGCCTTGAAGCCGACGCCTTGGATCTCGAGTTCCTTCGCGTAGCCGACGGCGGCGCCCTTCACCATACCGGCGATGACCGAGCGGGCGGTGCCATACATGGCGCGGGAGAAACGGGTTTCCTCGGTGGGCGAGACAACGATGGTGTTGTCCTTCTTCTCGATCTTCACGACGGGCGCGAAGGTTTTCGAGACTTTGCCCTTGGGGCCGTCGACGGACACCGTGGTGCCTTTGATGTCGACCTTGACCTTGTCGAGGATCTGAACGGGTTGTTTGCCAATTCTGCTCATGGTGCGGGTGCTCCTTACCAGACGGTGCAGACGAGCTCGCCACCGAGCTTGTTGCGGCGGGCGTCCTGGTCCTTCATGAGGCCCTTGGACGTCGAGACGATGGCCATGCCGAGGCCGTTGAGGACGCGCGGGAGGTCGGTGTAGCTGAAGTAGACGCGACGGCCCGGGGTCGACTCACGCTTGATGCCGGTGATGACCGGGGTGTTGTCGACGTATTTGAGGGCGACGACGAGGGTCTTGTGGCCACGGTCGTCGGTGCCGGTGGTGACTTCGCGGACGAAGCCTTCGGCTTTGAGGATCGTCGCGAGACTCTCCTTCATCTTGGAGTGCGGGGCGACGCACTGGGACTGGCCGGCCTTCGACGCATTGCGGAGGCGGGTCAGGAAATCACTGATCGGATCGGTCATGGTTGGATGTTGTTGGACTGGGCCGCGCGGGTCATATCCGACCCCCGTGGGCCAAAGGGTTTACCAGGAGGACTTGGTGACGCCGGGGATCTTGCCGGCGAGGGCGAGCTCGCGGAAGGTCAGGCGGGACACGCCGAACTTGCGGTTGAAGCCGCGCGGACGGCCGCTCATGGAGCAGCGGTTGCGGATGCGCTCCTTGGCGGAGTTGCGGGGAAGCTTCTGGAGCTTCTTCTGGGCGGCGTAGAATTCCTCGTCGGTGGTGGCGGGATTCGAGAGGATCGCCTTCAGCTCGGCGCGCTTGGCGGCGAACTTGTCGGCGAGCTTGATGCGCTTCTTGTTGCGCTCGATGGAGGAGGTCTTCGGCATGGTGCGGGAAGGTTAGGCGGGTTTGGCGGCGGCAGCCTGCTCGGTGCGGCGGAACGGCATGCCGAGAAGCTTGAGGAGCTCGCGAGCTTCCTCGTCGGTGTGGGCCGAGGTCACGAGGGTGATGTCGAGACCCATGTGGCGCTTGGCGCTTTCGACGGTGATCTCGGGGAAGATGGTGAAATCGGTGATGCCGATGTTGTAGTTGCCCTGGCCGTCGAGCTTGTTGGGCACGCCGCGGAAGTCGCGGATGGTGGGCAGCGCGACCGCGAGGAGGCGCATGAGGAAGTGCCACATGCTGTCGCCGCGGAGGGTGACGCTGCAGCCGACGACCTGGCCCTGCTTCAGCTTGAAGTTGGCGATGGCCTTGCGTGATTTGTTGAGGATCGGCTTCTGACCGGCGATGAGGCCCATGTCGCGCGCGGTGTCGGCGATCTGGTTCTTATCGGCGTCGGCGCCGATGCCGGTGTTGAGGACGATCTTCTCGAGCTTGGGAACCTGGTGCTTGTTCTTGTAGCTGCGCGACGCCATGAGGGCGGGCACGACTTGCTCGAAGTAGGTTTTCTTGAGAGGCGGGACGTTATCTTTGCTCATTTTCGGGTGCCCGGTTTCCAAGCGGGCGAATTAGGTGAGAGGCGTTAGGCCTTCTTGGCTTCGGTTTTCTTGGCGCGCTTCTTCGAGGCGTCGAAGCGGGACTGGAGCATGAGGTTCGAGACGTGGATCGAACCTTCGCGCTCGGCGATTTTGCCCTGCGGGTTTTCCTGAGACTTCTTCAGGTGCTTCTTGATCATCGCGACGCCTTCGACGACCGCGCGGTTCTTGGCCGCGAGGACTTCGAGGACTTTGCCGGTCTTGCCCTTGTGGGAGCCGGAGATGACGACGACCTGGTCGTTCTTCTTGATATGGAATTTTTGCATGGTCAGAGGACCTCCGGGGCGAGGGAGATGATCTTCATGTAGTTCTTCGCGCGGAGCTCGCGGGCGACGGGGCCGAAGATGCGGGTGCCCTTCGGGTTGCCGTCTTCGCCGATGATGACGATCGCGTTGCTGTCGAAGCGGAGATAGCTGCCGTCGGCGCGACGGAGCGCCGCCTTGGTGCGAACGATGACGGCCTTGTGGACTTCACCCTTCTTAACCGTGGCGTCGGTGCTGCTCTCCTTGATGTTGACGGTGATGATGTCGCCGACGTGCGCGTAGCGGGTGTTTTGACCGATACGGCCGATCATGGACGCGCGGCGCGCGCCGGTGTTGTCGGCGATGTCGAGAATGGAACGCATCTGGATCATGGTGGTGTTCTCCTCGTGCGGTTAGGCTTTCGGGGCCGCGGCGGCGGACTCGTTGGCTTTTTTGGTCTTGGTCGGGACGACGGCAGCGACGTCGGTCTCGGTGACGGCGGCGCCGATCGGCTGGACGACGGCTTCGACGACGCGGACGATGCGCCAGCGCTTGAGGCGGCTCATCGGGCGGGTCTCCATGACCTCGACCTTGTCACCGACCTTGGACTCGTTCTTCTCGTCGTGGACGTGAAGGACGGTCTTGCGGTTGATGACTTTGCCGTAAAGCGGGTGCGGCGTCTTGTAAGGGACGGTGACCTTGACGGATTTGTCGCCCATCTTGGAGGTGACAAAACCGATCTCGGTCTTGCGGGCGGCGTGACGTGCGTGAGTAGACATGGTCTTGTGCGGTTACGCGCGCCTTAGGCAGCGGCGGTCTTCTTGGATTTCTTCTCGGTGAGGATGGTCTCGAGGCGCGCGATGTCCTTGCGGAGGACGCGGATCGTGTGCGGCTTCTCGACCTGGCCGGTGTGCTTGCGCAGGCGGAGCTGGAGGAGCTCGTCGCGGGTGGCGCGGAGCTTGGTGGTGATCTCGGCGGGCGAGAGTTCGCGGATTTCCTTGGAAGTCATGGTGACGTTTTCCTGTGGTTAGACGGCCACGCCTTCGCGCACGATGAAGCGGCAGCGGAAGGGCAGCTTGGCGTCGGCGAGGCGGAAGGCCTCCTTCGCGATGGTGGCGGGAACGCCGGCGAGTTCGAAGAGGACGGCGCCGGGCTTGATGGTGGCGGTGTAGTATTCCACCGGGCCCTTACCTTGACCCATGCGCACTTCGGCGGGCTTCTTGGTGACGGGCTTGTGGGGGAACACGCGGATCCAGAGCTTGCCCTTGCGCTTCAAGTGGCGAGCGATGGTGACGCGAGCGGCCTCGATCTGGCGACCGGTCATGGGACCGCGGGAGAGGGACTGTAGGCCAAATTCACCGAAGGCGAGCGTGTTGCCGCGCTTGGCATTGCCAGCGCGGGAGCCCTTCATCGATTTGCGATATTTGGTGCGGGAAGGTTGGAGAGCGGACATGGCTTTGAGTAGCTTTAAGCGGTAGGCGTTAAGCTTTAAGCTTAGGGCTTATCGCTGTTTCGTTAATTGGATTCGTCCTTTTTGCAGATCCAGCACTTCACGCCGATCTTGCCCCAGACGGTGCGGGCTTCGGCGAATCCGTAGTCGATGTTCTCGCGGAGGGTGTGGAGCGGGATGCGGCCCTGGCGCTGCCATTCGCGGCGCGCGATGTCGGCGCCACCGAGGCGGCCCGAGCACTGGATCTTGATGCCGTCGGCGCCGAGGCTCATGGCCATCTGCACGGACTTCTTGATCGCGCGGCGGAAAGCGACGCGGCGCTCGAGCTGGAGGGCGACGTTCTCGGCGACGAGCTGGGCCTCGATCTCGGGCTTCTTGACTTCCTGGATGTCGAGCAGGACTTCCTTGCCGGTAATCTTACCGAGCTGGACCTTCATGTTTTCGACTTCCTGGCCCTTCTTGCCGATGACGATGCCAGGGCGGGCGGTGAAGATCTTGACGCGGACGCGGTTGCCGGCGCGCTCGATGAAGATGCGGGGCACGGAGGCCTGCTTCAGTTTCTCCATGAGCGTCTCACGGATGACTTGGTCTTCGTGGAGGAGCTTGGCGAAGTCCTTCTTGCGGGCGAACCAGCGGGATTGCCAGTTGCGGCGGACGGCGAGGCGGAAACCGGTAGGATTGGTTTTTTGTCCCATAACGATGGTGGGTTAGGCTTTGCTGTCCGAGAGGACGATGCGGAGGTGCGACATGCGCTTGACGCGCGGCTTGGCGGAGCCGCGGGCGCCGGCCTTGAAGCGCTTCAGGACCGGGCCGCACTCGACGAGGGCGCGGTGGACGACGAGCTTGTCGGCGGAGAGGTTGTGGTTGTTCTCCGCGTTCGCGACGGCGCTCTTGAGCGTCTTGGCGAGGAGGCGGGCGGACTTGCGCGGGATGAGGGCGAGGAGGTCGGTGGCCTCGGGCACGGAGCGGCCCTGGATTTCGTTGGCGACCTCGCGCACCTTTTTCGGCGACATGCGCGCGTTTTTGGTGAGAGCTTGAATTTCCATTTTCGGATCGGGTTCGGGTTTCGGCTACGCGCGCAGGTTAGATTTCCTTGCGGGTCATGCCGCCGTGCGCCTTGAAGATGCGCGTGGGGGCGAACTCGCCGAGCTTGTGGCCGACCATGTTCTCGGTGACATACACCGCGATGAAGGCCTTGCCGTTATGAACGTTGAAGGTGTGGCCGACGAAGTCGGGCGTGATGGTCGAGCGCCGGCTCCAGGTCTGGATGGGCTTGCGCGCACCGCTGGACTTGGCCGCCTTCTCGATTTTCTCGAGCAGGTGGTAGTCGACGAAGAAACCTTTTTTGATGGAACGAGCCATGTTGGGTAGTCGTTAAGGTGGTTTACTTCTTGCCGCGCGGCGGACGGCCGTTCTTGCGGGTAAGGATGAGGGAGTTGGACGGCTTGGAGCGGCGGCGCGTCGGGAAACCCTTCGCGAGCTGGCCCCACGGCGACACGAGGTGCTGGCGACCGCCACCACCCTTGGACTTGCCTTGACCGCCACCGTTGGGGTGATCGATCGGGTTCATCGCCATACCGCGGACGCGCGGACGGCGACCGAGCCAGCGATTGCGGCCGGCCTTGCCGAGCTTGCGCTTGCTGTGGTCTTCGTTGCCGACCTCGCCGATCGTGGCGCGGCAGTTGGCGTTCACGAGGCGGGTCTCGCCGGAAGCCATCTTGAGCTGCGCCATGCCGTTCTCGACGGCGACGAGTTCGACGGACGTGCCGGCCGAGCGGGCGAGCTGGGCGCCGTGTCCGGGGAGCAGCTCAACGGCGTGCACCTTCGTGGCGGCGGGGATGACGGACAGCGGGAAGCTGTTGCCCGGGCGGTAGTCGTTGGTCTCGGTCTTCAGCGCGCTGTAGATCGAGTCGCCGACCTTGAGGCCCTTGGGAGCGATGATGTAGGCCTTCGTGCCGTCGGTGTAAGCGAGGAGCGCGAGCAGCGCGGAGCGGTTGGGATCGTATTCGATCGCCTGGACCTTCGCGGGCATGTCGAGCTTGGCGCGCTTGAAGTCGATGATGCGGTAGAGCTTCTTGTGACCGCCGCCGCGACGACGCGACGTGATGCGGCCGTAGGTGTTGCGGCCGCCGGTCTTGTTCTTCGACTCGATGAGCGAGCGCTCGGGGCGCTTCTTGGAGATTCCCTCCGGGCGGTTCAGCTCGGTGAAGCGGAGCGCGGCGGTGAGAGGACGGAAAGTTTTGATAGCCATGGCGGGTGGTTCCTCAGACGAGCTCGATCTTGTCGCCCTGCTTGAGGGTGACGATGGCGCGCTTGCTGTCGGACTTCTTCGTCGGGCGGCCCGTGCGCGAGCGCTTCGGCTTGCCCTTGATGTTTTGGATGTTCACGCGCGTGACGGTGACCTTGAAGGTCGCCTCGACGGCTTCGCGCACGGTGTGTTTCGTGGCGGAGGGATAGACCTCGAACGTGTATTGGCCGTAGTTGGAGGAGAGCTTGGAAGCCTTCTCCGTCAGGCGCATGTTTTTGAGAACTTTATCGGCGCTGATCATGACTGACCTCCGTTGGCGCGGGCGATGATGGCCTCGAGCGCTTTGGTGGAGACGACGATCTTCGAGTATTGCACGAGATCGAGAGTGTTGAGCTTCGCGGCTTCCGTGGTGGAGACGCGGTCGAGGTTGCGCGCGGCGCGCGAGGCCTCGGCGGTGAACGGGGCGTCGACAAGGAGCACGGAGCCCTTCGGCGCGATCGTGCGGACGACCTTGCCCATGAGCTTGGTCTTCGGCTGCGCGGGCGTGAAGGCCTCGATGACGTCGACTTCGCCGGCAACGGCGCGGTCGAAGAGAGCGCGGGCGAAGGCGAGGGCCTTGACCTTGTTATTGATCTTCTTCGAGAAGTCGCGGGGCTTCGGGCCGAACACGACACCACCACCGCTCCAGAGCGGCGAGCGGGACGAGCCGGCGCGGGCGCGACCGGAACCCTTCTGGTTCCACGGCTTCTTGCCACCGCCGCGGACTTCGCCGCGGGTCTTGGTGGAGCGGGTGCCCTGACGGGCGTTGGCGCGGTGAGCGACGACGACTTCCTTGACGGCCTGCACGCCCTTGTCGCCTTCGAAGGTCGGGACGTTGAACTCCTGTTCGGAGGTCTTGCTGGCGTCGGAGCTGTAAACTTTGAGCTTCATGTTGGTTCAGTCTCCTTAGGCTTTCTTGGCCTTCTTGCCGGCGCGGATGATGACGTCGTCACCGTTGGCGCCCGGGATCGCACCGCGGACAAGGATAAGATTCTTGTCGGCGATGATCTTGACGACGCTGAGGTTCTGCACCGTGCGGCGCTGCGAGCCCATGTGACCGGGCATCGACTGGTTCTTCCACGAGCGACCGGGCGTTTGACGCATACCGATCGAACCGATGCGGCGGTGGAACATGGAGCCGTGCGCGGCGGGACCGCCGGCGGCACCATGCTTCTTCACGACGCCTTGGAAGCCTTTGCCCTTGGAGATGCCGATGACATCGATCGTCTGGCCTTCGGTGAACGCGGTGACGGTGACAACGTCACCGGCCTTCACGGTCGGGGCGGCAGCGAGGCGAACCTCGTTGATCAGGCGCGGGGTGGTTTCGAGGCCGGCCTTCTTGGCGTGGGCGGCTTCGGCCTTGCTCGCGTTCTTCGCCTTGAGGGCGCCGAAGCCGAGCTGGACGGCGTTATAACCGTCGGTCTCGACGGTCTTGACTTGGACAACCGGGCAGGGGCCGGCTTCCACGACGGTGACCGGCACGAGCACGTTCTGTGCGTCGTAGACCTGGGTCATCCCGAGTTTTTTGCCTAATAGAGTAGTGATCATAGGCTAAGTGGTAGGTGGAGGGTTTCCGTTTGGTTTAGACCTACATTAGCAATCCGGCGATTGGAGCCACCGGTGGCTGCTAAAGTGACTGTCTGAAAGTTGAGCGTTAGACGTTGATCGTGATGTCGACGCCGGACGGCAGGTTGAGTTTCTTGAGTTCGTCGACCGTCTGCGCGGTGGGCTCGAGGATGTCGATGAGGCGCTTGTGGGTGCGGCTCTCGAACTGTTCCATCGACTTCTTGTCGACGTGCGGCGAGCGGTTGACGGACAGTTTCTCGATGCGGGTGGGCAGCGGGATCGGGCCCGAGACGCGCGCGCCGGAGCGCTTGGCGGTTTCGACGATTTCCAGGGCGGACTGGTCGATCACACGGTAATCGAAGCCTTGGAGTTTGATGCGAATGCGTTGGCCTTTCATGGCGGATAAAGAACGTGGGTTTAGGTGCGGGCCGGGGCCTTCGAGGAGGTCTCGACGATCTTGGCCAAGAGGTTGTTCGGAACCTGAGCGAAGTGCGACGGCGTGATCGAGGCGGAAGCGCGGCCCTTCGAGAGGGAGCGAATGTCCGTCACGTAACCGAAGAGCATTTCGAGCGGAACGTGGGCCGCGATGATGCAGGCGCCGTTCTTGTTCTCCATGCCTTGGATCTGACCGCGGCGGCGATTGATGTCGCCCATCAGGTCGCCTTGGTAGTCTTCCGGCGTGGTGACTTCGACGCCCATGATCGGCTCGAGAAGGATCGGCTTGGCGACCTTCATCGCTTCCTTGAAGGCGAAGATGCCGGCCATCTTGAACGCGAGTTCCGACGAGTCGACTTCGTGGAACGAACCGTCGATGATGCGGATGATCGCATCGACGACCGGGTAGCCGGCGACGACGCCGTTGTTCGCACCTTCCATGATGCCGTCGGTGGCGGGCTTGATGAATTCCTTCGGGATGACGCCGCCGACGATCTCGTTGACGACTTCGATGCCCTTGCCCTTTTCGTTCGGCTCGATCTTGACGACGACGTGGCCGTATTGGCCCTTGCCGCCGGACTGACGGATGAACTTGCCGACGCCTTCCGCCGAGCCGGTGACGGTCTCGCGGTAAGCGATCTGCGGCTTGCCCACGGTCGCCTCGACCTTGAACTCGCGCTTCATGCGGTCGACGATGATTTCGAGGTGGAGCTCGCCCATGCCGGCGAGAATCGTCTGGCCGGTGTCCTGGTCGGTCTTGACGCGGAGAGTCGGGTCCTCGGCGACGAGGCGCTGGAGCGCGACGCCGAGCTTTTCCTGGTCGCCCTTCGAGTTCGGCTCGATCGACATCGCGATGACGGGCTCGGGGAAGGACGGCGGCTCGAGGCGGATGTCAAAGTCCTCATCGCACAGCGTGTCGCCGGTGATGACGTCCTTGACGCCGACGAGGGCGCAAATGTCGCCCGCGTAGGCCAGATCGATTTCCTCGCGGTCCATCGCGCGCATGAGCACGAGACGGGAGACGCGTTCGGAGCGGCGCGTGCGGGGATTGTAGAGCGGCATGCCGCGCTTCACCACGCCGGTGTAGACGCGGTAGAACACGAGCTTGCCGACGAACGGGTCGGTCCAGAGCTTGAACGCGAGGCCGGCGAGCTTCGCCTTGTCGTCGACGATCGCCTCGACCGGGTTGCCCGAGCTGTCCTGGCCCTTCATGGCCGGAACGTCGATCGGGTTCGGGAGATAGTTGACGACGCAGTCGAGCAGGCGCTGCACGCCCTTTTTCTTGAAGGCGGAACCGGGAATCACGCCGGTGAACTTCATCGAAACCGTGGCCTTGCGGACGGCGAGAATGAATTCGTCGGTGGTGATTTCCTGGCCTTCGAGATACTTGTTCGCGATGACGTCGTCGAAGTCGGAGACGGCTTCGATGAGCTTCTCGCGGTATTCCTTCGCCTGCGCGGCGTATTCGGCGGGAATCGGCGCGGTGACCGGGTTCATGCCGAGCGGATCCTTCGTCTCGTCGAAAATGTAGGCGACGTTCTGGACGAGGTCGATCAGGCCGTTGAAGTTCTCTTCCTGGCCGATCGGGATGTAGAGCGGGTGCGCGTTGGCCTTGAGCTTCTCGCGCATCTCGTCGACGGCGCGGAAGAAGTTGGCACCGGTGCGGTCCATCTTGTTGACGAACGCGACGCGCGGAACGCCGTATTTGTTGGCTTGGCGCCAGACGGTCTCGGATTGCGGCTGCACGCCGGCGACCGCGCAGAACACCGCGACGGCGCCGTCGAGCACGCGCATGGAGCGCTCGACTTCGGCGGTGAAGTCGACGTGTCCGGGCGTGTCGATGATGTTAATGCGCTGCTTGATGCCCTTCCATGGACCGAAGGAGGCGTTCCAAGCGCAGGAAATGGCGGCGGCGGTGATCGTGATGCCGCGCTCGCGCTCCTGCTCCATCCAGTCGGTCACCGTGGTGCCTTCGTGGACTTCGCCCATCTTGTGGACGGCGCCGGAGTAGAAAAGAATGCGCTCGGTCGTCGTGGTCTTGCCGGCATCGATGTGGGCAGCGATGCCGATGTTGCGCGTCCACTCGAGCGGGAACGGACGGTCTTTGGCGTTGGCCGCAGAAACCTTGGCCTTGTCGGTGACGACGGTGATGTTGATCGGAGAAGACATTGCGTGGAAACCTTACCAGCGGAGGTGAGCGAAGGCGCGGTTGGCCTGGGCCATCTTGTGGGTGTCTTCCTTCTTCTTCACGACGGTGCCCGTATTGTTGTAGGCATCGATGATTTCGGCGGCGAGAGCCTCGCGCATGGCGATGCCCTTGCGGGAAGTGGCGGCGTCGACGATCCAGCGGAGCGCGAGCGACTCCTGGCGCTCGAACGAAATCTCGACCGGCACTTGGTAGGTGGCGCCACCGACGCGGCGGCTCTTGACCTCGAGCTTCGGGCGGGCGTTTTCCATCGCGCCCATGAGGAGGTCGACCGGGTCGCCCTTTTGCAGCTTCTCGCTCACGCGCTCAAAGGCGCCGTAAACGATGCGTTCCGCGACGGTCTTCTTGCCGCTCTTCATGATCACGTTGATCAGGTGAGTGACGAGCGCGCTGTTGTAGCGGACGTCCGGAACGGTGGGGCGGTGAGTAGCTCTGCGACGACGAGACATGTTGAAAAAGAAAGAACGTGATTACTTGGCGGCCTTCGGGCGCTTGACGCCGTATTTGGAACGGGAACGACGGCGCTTCTCGACACCGGTGGCGTCGAGGGTGCCGCGGACGATGTGGTAGCGAACGCCGGGGAGGTCCTTCACACGGCCGCCGCGCACGAGGACGATGGAGTGCTCTTGGAGCGAGTGACCTTCGTCCGGTATGTAGGAGATGACTTCCGTGCCGTTCGTGAGGCGAACCTTGGCGACCTTACGGATGGCCGAGTTCGGCTTCTTCGGCGTGCGGGTCATGACCTGCACGCAGACGCCACGGCGGAAGGGATTACCCTGGAGAGCCGGGGCCTTGGACTTCGCGCGGACCTTGCGGCGTCCTTTTCTCACGAGTTGGTTGATGGTGGGCATTGGAGGAAGTTAGGTAGGTAAAAGAGGAAAAAGAGCGCGGAACCTACCGGGACGAAAAATCCCGGCAAGCACTTTTTCGCGCTGTGCTGAAAAACGCGAATTTCAGAGGGGAACCCTGAAACCGCGGGCGTCAGGTGCACCCACAGTTTTGCTGCGAATGCTGTTTTGTGACGAAAATGGAGGGTGAGCGAACCACGTTCGCATGACGCACTTCAAGCGCGAAGTTTCACTTTTCTCCCCAAGTTATTCACAGAATCAGTCTGGCTTTCGCGGCCGGCATCAAGAAAGCGCCCCGAAGTCGGAGCGAGCCGCTAAAGATCCGCCTTCGCTCCCCGAGCTTCGCGGATGCGCATCGAGCAAAGCCGGTGAACAAAAAAAACACCCGGCCCGTGAGGGCCGGGTGTAACTCGGAAGGAGCTAGGCTCTACTTCCGAGTTTTGGCGGGAGGGATTCGCAGGGTCCCACTTTCAGAGTGAAAAACAAGGCGAAATTCGGCACTCCCCTGCCCTCTTGTTTGTAAGCCGCACGCCTCTTTCGGCGGGCGAAAAGAAAAAGCCGCGGATCGCTCCGCGGCTTCGAGAGTGAACTTCGTCGTCGAGCTTAGCTCGCTTCGACCGTGGCGGCCGCGCGCGGAGCTTCGTCCATCGGGATCTCGCCGCCGAGCGGGAGCGTGACCTTCAGCTTCTTGTAAGCCGGGAGGCCGGTGCCCGCGGGGATGAGGTGACCCATGATGACGTTTTCCTTGAAGCCCTTCAGGCCGTCGACCTTGCCGAGAGTCGAGGCGTCGGTGAGGACGCGGGTCGTCTCTTGGAACGAGGCGGCGGAGATAAACGACTCGGTCTCGAGCGAGGCCTTGGTGATGCCAAGGAGGATCGGCTCGGCCTCGGCGGGCTTGCCGCCGGCGACATCAAGGCGCTTGTTCTCGCGGAGGAACGTCGTGCGATCGATCTGCTCGCCCCAGAAGAACTCGCTGTCACCCGGATCCGTGATGCGGACCTTGCGGAGCATCTGGCGGATGATGACCTCGATGTGCTTGTCGTTAATCGACACGCCTTGGAGACGGTAGACTTCCTGCACTTGGCCGATGAGGAACTCGTAGAGCGCGGTCGGCCCGAGGATGTCGAGGATCTCGTGCGGATCGGCGGAGCCTTCGGTGAGGTGCTGGCCCTTGTGGACGACGTCGCCCGGCTGCACGATGATGTGCTTGCCGTGCGGGATCAGGTGCTCTTCCTCGGCGCCGGCTTCCTCGTTGCGGACAACGAGCTTGCGCTTGCCGCGGATCGAGCCTTCGAACGAGACGACACCGTCGATGCGGGCCATCTCGGCCGCTTCCTTCGGACGACGAGCTTCGAAGAGCTCGGCGACGCGCGGGAGACCGCCGGTGATGTCCTTCGTGGTCGACGCCTGACGCGGCGTCTTCGCGAGGAGCGCGCCGGCCTGGATGATGTCACCTTCGTTCACGACGACCTGGGCGCCGGTCGGAATCGCGTAGGCGGCGAGCGGCTTGCCGCTCTCGTCACGGATTTCGATCTGCGGGTTGAGGTCTTCCTTGTGCTCGATGACGACGGTCGCAATGCGGCCGGTGGACTCGTCGAGCTCACGTTTGACCGTGACGCCCGGGATCATGTCCTTGAAGTGCAGCGTGCCGGTGCGCTCGGAGAGAACCGGAATGTTATACGGGTCCCACTGCGCGATGGTCTGGCCCTTCGTCACCTTCTCGCCGTCGCCGACGGAAAGGACGGTGCCGACCACGATCGGGTAGGCTTCGAGTTCGCGATCGTTGTCGTCGATGATCTGGATGGAGCCGGTCTTGTTGAGGACGATGGCTGCACCTTCCATCTGCACGAGGCGGAGGCCGCGATACTTGAGGATACCGGTGTTGCGCACCTTGATCTCGGGGTTCTTGGAACCGGCCGAGGCGACGCCACCGATGTGGAACGTGCGCATGGTGAGCTGCGTGCCGGGCTCGCCGATCGACTGGGCGGCGATGATGCCGACGGAGTCGCCGATCTTCGCCACCTTGTTGGCGGCGGGATTGATGCCGTAAGACTTCGCATCGATGCCGTGCTCGCTCGTCGAGGTGAGCGGCGACATGACCTTCACGCGCTCGATACCGGAGTCCTCGATCTGGCGGCCGAGTTCTTCCGTGATGAGCTCGCCGGAACCGACGAGAATTTTCGTCGGGTCGAGCGGATTGTAGATGTCGTCGGCGGAGCAGCGGCCGGTGATGCGCTCGGCGAGGGACACGAGCATCGTGTCGCCTTCGAAGATCGCCTTCTTCCAGATGCCGTCGCGCGAACCGCAATCTTCCTCGGTGATGACGCAGTCCATGGCGACGTCGCAGAGTTTGCGGGTCATGTAACCGGCGTCGGCCGTCTTGAGCGCGGTGTCGGCGAGACCCTTGCGGGCGCCGTGCGTCGAGATGAAGTATTCGAGAACGGTGAGGCCTTCGCGGAACGAAGACAGAATCGGGCGCTCGATGATTTCGCCGGAGGGCTTGGCCATGAGGCCGCGGAGACCGCAGAGCTGGCGCACCTGCTGTTTGTTACCGCGGGCGCCCGAGTCCATCATGATGTAGACCGGGTTGACCTCGGGGCGGCCGTCGTTGCCTTCGAGCTTCGCGAAGACGGACTTCGCGATGCGGTCGGTGGCGCCGGTCCAGATGTCGATGATCTTGTTGTAGCGCTCGCCGGAGGTGATGATGCCCTTCTTGTATTGGGACTCGACCTCGTCGACTTTCTTGCGGGCGTCGGACACGATTTCCTTTTTGTTCTCAGGAATGATCATGTCGTCGATGCCGATCGAGATGCCGGCGTTGAACGCGGTCGTGAAACCGAGCTCCTTCAGCTTGTCGAGCGTTTCGACGGTGACGGTGGGACCCGCGACCTTGTAGGTGTTCAGAATGAGGTCGCCCAGCTTGCCCTTCGGCACGGGGAAGTTGATGAAGCCGAGACCGGCGGGCCAGATCTGGTTGAAGATCACGCGGCCGACCGTCGTGCGGAGGACCTTGCGTTCCTTGTTGCCGAAGACGGTGTCCTTGCCGAAGTCCGGATTCGGAACTTCGACCCAGTCGTGCATCTTGTAGGCGCCGTCGGCCTTGGCGTAGAGAACTTCCTGCAGGCCGGACATGAGCGGCACGCGGACGCCCTTGGCGGGCTTGGTGCGCGGCTCGATCGTCAGGTAATACGCGCCGAGGACGATGTCCTGCGACGGCGTGAGGATCGGCTTGCCGCTCGAGGGCGAGAAGATGTTGCCCGAGGACATCATGAGCAGCTTGCACTCGAGGATGGCCTCGAGGGAAAGCGGGACGTGCACGGCCATCTGGTCACCGTCGAAGTCCGCGTTGTAGGCGGTGCAGACGAGCGGGTGGACGCGGATGGCGGAGCCTTCGATGAGGACGGGCTCGAACGCCTGGATGGAGAGGCGGTGGAGCGTCGGTGCGCGATTGAGCAGCACCGGATGGCCCTTCGTGACTTCCTCGAGGATGTCCCAGACTTCAGGGGACTTTTTCTCGATCATCTTGCGCGCACCGCGAACGGTGTGCACGAAGCCGAGTTCCTTGAGGCGGCGGATGATGAACGGCTCGAAGAGGACGAGCGCCATCTTCTTCGGCAGACCGCATTGGTTGAGCTTGAGCTCGGGACCGATGACGATGACGGAGCGGCCGGAGTAGTCGACGCGCTTGCCGAGCAAGTTCTGACGGAAGCGGCCCTGCTTGCCCTTGAGCATGTCGGAGAGCGACTTCAACGCACGGTTGCCGGCGCCCGTCACCGGGCGGCCGTGGCGGCCGTTGTCGAAGAGCGCGTCTACAGCTTCCTGGAGCATGCGCTTTTCGTTGTGAATGATGACGTCGGGCGTCTTCAGCTGCATCAGGTTCCGCAGGCGATTATTGCGGTTGATGACGCGGCGATAGAGGTCGTTGAGGTCGGACGTCGCGAAGCGGCCGCCTTCGAGCGGAACGAGCGGGCGCAGGTCCGGCGGAATGACGGGGAGGACTTCGAGAACCATCCACTCGGGACGGGACTTCGAGGAGATGAAGCCGCCGATGACCTTGAGGCGCTTGGAGAGCTTCTTCTTGATCTGCTTCGAGCGCGTGGCACGCATCGTCTCGTGCAGTTCGGCGACGACGGCCTCCATGTCGATCTGCGTGAGGACGTCGCGGACGGCCTCGGCGCCCATCTTGGCGACGAACGCATCGGCGCCGTATTCGTCGACGGCCTGCTGGTATTCCGTCTCGGTCAGGAGCTGCTTGAGTTCAAGCGGCGTCTTGCCCGGATTGGTAACCATGTAGTTCTCGTAGTAGATGACGCGCTCGAGCGAGCGGGCGGTCATGTCGAGCAGGAGGCCGAGGCGGCTCGGCATGCTCTTGAGGAACCAGATGTGCGCCACCGGAACGGCGAGCTCGATGTGGCCCATGCGCTCGCGGCGGACGCGGGCGATGGTGACTTCGACGCCGCAACGATCGCAGATGACGTCCTTGTATTTGATGCGCTTGTATTTTCCGCAGGCGCACTCGTAGTCGCGCACCGGGCCGAAGATCTTTTGGCAGAAAAGACCACCCGGCTCGGGCTTGAACGTGCGGTAGTTGATCGTCTCGGGATTCTTGACCTCACCTTTCGACCACGCGCGGATGGTCTCCGGCGCGGCGACGGTGATGGAAACGGAGTCGAAGGGATTCTCGTCGGATCCGAGGACCTGACGGACTTCTTCGCGGGCTTGTTCGGTGCTCATTTTGCGTGATGCTCCCAGTAGTTAAGTTTAGCGGTTGCCACCGAGGGCTTCGGAAAGCGTGGTGCGCTTGCCGAGTTTGATGTCGAGGCCGAGAGCCTGCATTTCCTTCACGAGGACGTTGAAGGATTCCGGCGTGCCGGCCTGCAGGGTGTTGTCGCCCTTGACGAGCGATTCGTAGATCTTGGTGCGGCCGTTCACGTCGTCGGACTTGACGGTGAGGATTTCCTGGAGCGTGTGCGCCGCGCCGTAGGCTTCGAGCGCCCACACTTCCATTTCGCCGAAGCGCTGGCCGCCGTATTGGGCTTTGCCGCCCAACGGCTGCTGCGTGACGAGCGAGTAAGGACCGACCGCGCGCGCGTGAATCTTGTGCGAGACAAGGTGGTTCAGCTTCATCATGTAGATGAAGCCCACGACGACTTGCTGATCGATCTTCTCACCGGTGCGGCCGTCGAACAGCGTGGCCTTGCCGGCGGTGGTGACGGTGATGACGCCGCTCTGCTCCTTCTCAACGTCGTTCGCCTGCTTGAGGTATTCGCGGACTTTCTTTTCCGAGATACCGTCGAACACGGGCGTGGCGACCTTGAGGCCGAGCTTCGAACAGGCCCAACCGAGGTGCGTCTCGAGAACCTGACCGACGTTCATGCGCGAAGGCACGCCGAGGGGGTTCAAGCAGATTTGCACCGGAGTGCCGTCCGGGAGGAACGGCATGTCTTCTTCGGGGACGATCTTGGCGACGACGCCCTTGTTACCGTGGCGGCCGGCCATTTTGTCACCGACCTCGAGCTTTTGCTTCGTGGCGATGTAGACCTTGACCTGCTTGATAACGCCGGCGCCTTCCGCGTCGCCTTGTTCGATCGACGCGATCTTGCGCTCACGGTCGCCCTCGAGCTCGTCGAACTTCGACTGGAACGAGCCGATGATCTCCATGATCTTGATGCGAACCGGGGACGGATCGATCTCGATGTGCTTCGCGACGGCGGCGAGCTTGCGGAGGAGGGTCTTCGTGATCTTGCGGTTGGCCGGGATGATGATTTCGCCGGTCTGGCCGTTGATGACGTCGAGCGGGATCTTTTCGCCGAGGAGGATGTTGGACAGCGCCTCGGTGAGCTGCTCGCGCAGCTTGTCCATCTGCGTCTTGTAGTCTTCCTGGATCTGCTTCACCTGACGGCGGCGATCAGAAGGCGAGAGTTTGGAACCCTCGGCATCGAGGCGCGAAGTGTTGATCTTCACGTCCATGATGATGCCGTTCACGCCCGACGGGACGATGAGCGAGGTGTCCTTCACGTCCGCGGCCTTCTCACCGAAGATGGCGCGGAGGAGTTTCTCTTCCGGCGCGAGTTCGGTTTCGGACTTCGGCGTGATCTTGCCGACGAGGATGTCGCCCGGCTTGACCTCGGCACCGACGCGGATGACGCCGTTGTGATCGAGGTTCTTGAGGGCCTCTTCGCCGACGTTCGGGATGTCGCGGGTGATTTCCTCGGGCCCGAGCTTCGTGTCACGCGCGGTGACTTCGAATTCCTGGACGTGGATCGAGGTGAAGATGTCTTCCTTCAGCACCTTTTCGGAGATGAGGATGGCGTCTTCGAAGTTGTAACCGTTCCAAGGCATGAACGCGACGAGCACGTTGCGGCCGAGGGCGAGCTCGCCGTGGTCGGTCGAGGGACCGTCGGCGATGCACTGGCCCTTCTTCACTTTCTGGCCCTTCTTGACGATGGGCTTCTGGGTGAAGCAGGTGCCCGCGTTCGAGCGCATGAATTTGCGCAGCTCGTAAACGTAGGTGCCGTTCTTCGGATCGGTCTTCGGGTTGCGCGGCAGTTCGCCGGACTCGGTGACGATGATCTGCTTCGCGTCGACGGACGCGACGACGCCGTTGGCTTCCGCGACCACGACGGTCTTGGAGTCCGAGGCGAGGCGGCCTTCGAGACCGGTGCCGACGAACGGCGCTTCGGTCTGCAGCAGCGGCACGCCTTGGCGTTGCATGTTCGAGCCCATCAACGCGCGGTTGGCGTCGTCGTGCTCGAGGAAGGGGATCAGACCGGCGGCGACGGAGACGACTTGCTTGGGCGAGACGTCCATCAGGTCGACTTCGTCCGCGGTGACTTCGAGGAACTCGCCGTCACGGCGCGCGGTGACCTTGCCGATGAAGTTACCCTTCTCGTCGACCTCGGCGTTGGCTTGGGCGATGACCTTGCCCTCTTCCTGGTCGGCGGTGAGGTAGACAACCTTGTCGGTGACGCGGCCCTTTTCCTTGTCGGCGACGCGATACGGGGCCTCGATGAAGCCGAATTCGTTCACACGCGCGTAGGTCGAGAGCGAATTGATCAGACCGATGTTCGGACCTTCGGGCGTTTCGATCGGGCAGATGCGGCCGTAGTGCGACGGGTGAACGTCGCGGACTTCGAAGCCGGCACGTTCACGATTCAGACCGCCAGGTCCGAGCGCGGACAAGCGGCGCTTGTGCGTCAGCTCGGCGAGCGGGTTGATCTGGTCCATGAACTGCGACAGCTGGCTGCGCGCGAAGAAATCGCGGATCACGGTCGTCAGCGCCTTCGGGTTGATCAGCTTCTGCGGCGTGATCGAGTCGACGGATTGATCGTAGAGCGTCATGCGCTCGCGCACCAAACGCTCGGTGCGGGAAAGGCCGACGCGGCATTGGTTGGCGAGGAGCTCACCGACGGTGCGCACGCGGCGCGAACCGAGGTGGTCGATGTCGTCAACGACGCCGTCGTTCTTCTTGAGGCGGACGAGATACTTCGTGGCGGCGACGACGTCGGCGCTTTCGAGAATGCGGACCTCGAGGTCGACCTTCAGGTCGAGCTTCTGGTTGATCTTGTAGCGGCCGACGCGGCCGAGGTCGTAGCGCTTCGGGTCGAAGAACAGGCGCTTGAGCAGGGCCTTGGCGTTCGCCGTGGTCGGCGGCTCGCCCGGGCGCAGCTTCTTGTAGATTTCCTTGAGCGCTTCCTCTTCGTTGCGGGTCGGGTCCTTCTTGAGCGCGCGGATGATCGCGCCCTCGTCGGCGGTCGTGTCGATGACGCGCATCGACTTGATGTCGTGCTTCTCGAAGGTGCGGACGATCTGCTTCGTGAGCGGCTCGAACGCGCGAGCGAGAACGACGCCCTTCTGGGCATCGATGACGTCTTCGACGAGCACGAGGGTCGACACGTTTTCCATGTCGAGGGCCTTGTTCACCTTCAGGTCCTGGACTTCGTAGAAGAGGTTCAGGATGTCGAGGTCGTTGCTGTAGCCGATGGCGCGGAGCAGCGTCGTGATGAGGAATTTCCGGCGGCGGCGGCGGCGGTCGAGGTAGACGTAGAGCAGGTCGTTGTTGTCGAACTGCACTTCGAGCCAAGTGCCGCGGTCCGGGATGATGCGGAACGAGTGGAGCAGCTTGCCGTTCGGGTGCGTGGCGACTTCGAAGCAGATGCCAGGCGAACGGTGGAGCTGGGAGACGACGACGCGCTCGGCGCCGTTGATGATGAACGAGCCGCGCTCGGTCACCATCGGGATGTCGCCCATGAAGATTTCCTCGTCCTTGATGAAGTCCTCTTCGCGGAGGCGGAGCTTCACGTAGAGCGGGACGGCGTAGGTGGTGCCTTCGCGGAGGCACTCGATCTCGGAGCTCTTGGGCTCGCCGATCGTGTAGGAGACATATTCGAGCGTGAGGCGCTCGTCATACGAGGTGATCGGGAAGACCTCCTTGAAAACGGCTTCGAGGCCGACGGGCTTGCGCTGCTTCTCGGGCACGTCCTTTTGGAGATACTCGAGGTAAGAGCTGATTTGCAGCTCGATGAGGTTCGGCGGCTGGATGACTTCGCGAAGTTTTCCGAAGTTGACGCGTTCGTGTTGAGTGCGGTCGGCCATGGGTGCTCCCGGTGGGTGGATTGAAGAAAAGGGCAAACTCAGTTCGCGCCACTGAAGGCTGCGGAACCGGCAGTTGGGACATGCGGATGCGAGGACCTCGTCACGTCAGGAAAGAACAGGGAAAATGCCGAAGCACAGGCCGCGACTTGCGCGACCTGTGCTCGGGAATTGGAACTGAATGCGTGGGTGCGAACCAAGTGGTTACTTGAGTTCGACCTTCGCGCCAGCGGCCTCGAGCTTCTTCTTGATCTCTTCGGCTTCGGCCTTGTTGACGCCTTCCTTGACCGGCTTCGGAGCGCCCTCGACGAGGTCCTTGGCCTCCTTGAGGCCGAGGCCCGTGATCGCACGGACTTCCTTAATGACGCCGATCTTGTTGGCGCCGGCCTCAGTGAGGACGACGTTGAACTCGGTCTTCTCTTCTGCGGCCGGGGCAGCGGCGCCACCGCCAGCGGCGGGAGCGGCAGCGACGGCAGCGGCGGCGGAAACGCCCCACTTGGCCTCGAGGTCTTTGACGAGCGCGGCGAGCTCGAGGATCGGCTGCGCGGACAGCCAATCGATGACTTGGTCTTTGGTGATGTTGCTCATGGTAATCTTCCTGGGAGTGCTAGCGGCGGCGGGAATGCCGCGCGTTTAAGAGACGTATCCCCTAGCTGAACTCCGTTGGGAGTTTTTGGATTCCGCGCGCACCGCCGAAGGAGTGGCGGCGCGACGCGAAAATGGGTTAGGCTGCGGGAGTCTCCTTCTTGACCTTCTCGTTGAGCACGCGAACGAACGCGGCTCCCTGTTGCGTGAACAGGCCGAGGAGCATGGAACGGAGCGCCTCGAACGAGGGCAGCTCGGCCAGCTTCGACAGCTCGGCGGCGGTCATCATCTTCTTATCGAGGATGCCGACCTTCACTTCGAGCTTCTGCTTCTCCTCGACGAACTTCTTGAGGACCTTTGCGACGCCGGCGGGATTCTTGCCGCCGACGACGACGGCCGTCT
Organism: Opitutia bacterium; assembly: GCA_016217545.1. Lineage (NCBI taxonomy): Bacteria > Pseudomonadati > Verrucomicrobiota > Opitutia > Opitutia bacterium. The sequence goes on from JACRHT010000011.1 coordinate 206,823, forward strand.
GGCCGCTGAGGGACTTGTCCACCTCGGGCAGGCCGAAGGCCTTGGCCGCGACGCGGAACGAGCTGTTCTTCACGACGTGGAACTCGGCCTTCTCCGGGGCGAGGCGCTTGCGCAGCTCGGCGGTGTCGGCGACGGTCAGTTTCGTGAAGTTGGTGAGGATGACGTAGTCAGACTTCTTCAGGTGCGTCGTGACCTCGTCGATGAGGAATTTCTTTTCGGCTCTCATGGGTTACGATGCTCCTTAGAATTTGCTGAACTCGGTCGAGGCGATCTTCACGCCGGGCGACATCGAGGACGAGAGGGTGACGGACTTGATGTAGTGGCCCTTGAACGCGGCCGGCTTGGCCTTGCCGACGGCCTCGAGGACCGCGGCGACGTTCTCGGAGATCTGCTGCGTCGTGAACGAGCGCTTGCCGACGCCGACGCCGATGTTGGCGGTCTTGTCGACCTTGAACTCGACGCGACCGGCCTTCACGGCCTTGATGCCGGCGGCGATGTCGTCGGTGACGGTGCCGGACTTCGGGTTCGGCATGAGGCCCTTGGGGCCGAGCACGCGGGCGAGCGTGCGGACCTGCTTCATGGCTTCGGTGGTCGCGATGGCGACGTCGAAGTCGAGCCAGCCGGAATTGATCTTGGCCATCAGCTCGGCGAGGCCGGCATGATCGGCACCGGCGGCGAGCGCCTTCTCGGCGTCGTCGGTGAAGACGATCACGCGGATCTTCTTGCCGGAACCGTTCGGGAGCGGCGTGGTGCCGCGCACCATCTGGTCGCCCTGCGCCGGATCGACGCCGAGGCGGAAGGACAGCTCGATGGTCTCATCGAACTTGGCCTTCGGGAACTTCGAAAGAATCTCAACGGCTTCGTTGAGCGGATATTCCTTCGTGAGGTCAGCGACCTTGATGGCGCTGTTGTATCTTTTGCTGTGCTTTTCCATTTGCGACTCCTTGCGGTGCGAACGCCCCGACGAATCGGGGCTCCCGCGGTGAGCGGTTGGTGGGTGAAACTTAGTCGGTGACCTCGATGCCCATGTTCTTCGCGGTGCCGGCGATCATGCGGATCGCGGCTTCCTCGGAGTTGGCGTTGAGGTCGGCCTTCTTGATTTTGATGATCTCGAGGATCTGCTTCTTGGTGACCTTTCCAACCTTGTCCTGGTTGGGCTTGGCCGAGCCGGAAGCGACGCCCGCGGCCTTCTTGAGGAGGACGGAAGCCGGCGGCGACTTGCAGATGAACGTGAAGGATTTGTCCGAGAAGACGGTGATCACCACGGGGATGATCATGCCATTCTGGTCCTTGGTCTTCGCGTTGAACTCCTTGCAGAACGCCATGATGTTGACGCCCTGGGCGCCGAGCGCGGGACCGACCGGCGGAGCCGGGTTGGCAGCGCCAGCGGGGAGCTGGAGACGAACGTAGCCTTGAATCTTTTTGGCCATGTTAAGGGATGCTGAGTAGTGGCGGGTTTATGGTGGGCGGCGGATCAGCTTTCAGAGGCGCGCTGGACCTGCCAGTATTCGAGTTCGACGGGCGTAAACCGTCCGAAAATGGAAACGGAAATCTTGAGCTTGCCGCGAGCGGGGTCGATCTCGTCGACGCGGCCGTTGAGGTTGGCGAAGGCACCGTCGGTGATCTTCACTTCCTCGCCGACTTCGAAGGAGACCTTCGGGATTTCCTTGCCGGAGGCGGCCTCGACGCGGGCCTTGATCTCGTCGATTTCAGATTGGCGGAGCGGAGCGGGATGCTCGCCGCCAACGAAGCCGATGACGCCGGCCGCGTCCTTCACGAAATAGAAGGGCTTGATGATGACCTTGCCCTCTTCGTAGAGCTTCATGTTCACGAAGACGTAGCCCGGATAGAGCTTGCGGGTCTTGGTGGACTTCTTGCCGCCCTTCACCTCGGAGACGACTTCCGTGGGCAGGAGGACCTCATGGACGAAGTCTTCGAGCTCTTCGGCCTTCTTGAATTTCTCGATGTAGGTTTTCACCTTCTGCTCCTGACCGGAGAGAGTGTGAACCGCGAACCACTGGGCGGTGGGCGTTGAGGTCTGGGACATGGCGGGGCGGCGCGGCGATCAGCTCACCCAGCGGGTGAACAGGTCGACCACTTGGTAAAGGGCGAAGTCGCTGATGCTGGTGAACAAGCCGAGGAGCAGGCAGGCGACGATCACGACGATCGTCGAGTCCTTGAGCTCTTCGCGAGTCGGCCAGCTGGCCTTCTGGAGTTCAGCGACGAGTTCGCTGAAGAAAATGCGGGCGCTGCGGAACGGGTTGGCCATGTGAGTCGCTGAACGGTGCGGAAAGTGGCAGGCGCGGAGGGAATCGAACCCCCAACCAACGGTTTTGGAGACCGCTACTCTACCAATTGAGCTACACGCCTGTGGTTATTTCTTTTAGACGACGCAGCCGGAGCCCCGAAAAGGAGCCCCGGCGCGTGAAGTCGGAATGATTTGAGCTATTATTCGACGATCTCGGTCACGCGACCGGCACCGATGGTGCGGCCACCTTCGCGGATCGCGAAGCGCTGGAACTTCTCCATCGCGATCGGAGCGATGAGCTCGATGTCGATCGTGATGTTGTCGCCCGGCATGACCATCTCGACGCCCTTCGGGAGGTGCGCGACGCCGGTCACGTCCGTCGTGCGGAAGTAGAACTGCGGACGATAGCCGTCGAAGAACGGCGTATGGCGGCCACCCTCGTCCTTCGAGAGGACGTAGATTTCGGCCTTCGCCTTCTTGTGCGGGGTGATGGACTTCGGAGCCGCGATGACCTGACCGCGCTCGATGCCGTCCTTGTCGATACCACGGAGGAGGATGCCGACGTTGTCGCCCGCCTGGCCCTGATCGAGGAGCTTGCGGAACATTTCGATGCCGGTGACGACCGTGGTGACGGTGTCCTTGAGGCCGACGATCTCGACGTTTTCGTTGAGCTTGACGATACCGCGCTCGATACGGCCCGTCGCGACAGTGCCGCGGCCGGTGATCGAGAAGACGTCTTCAACGGACATCAGGAAGGGCTTGTCCATTTCGCGAACCGGCTCGGCGATCTCGGTGTCGATCGCGTCCATGAGTTCGGCGAAGGCCTTCTCGCCCTCGGGCGTGCCAGCGAGACCGGCGGTGGCGGAGCCACGGACGATCTTGGTGCCCTTGCCGTCGAACTGATACTTGGTGAGGAGGTCGCGGATTTCCTCTTCGACGAGCTCGAGGAGGTCAGGGTCTTCGATGAGGTCGACCTTGTTCAGGAAGACGACGATCTTCGGCACGCCGACTTGGCGGGCGAGGAGGACGTGCTCCTTGGTCTGCGGCATCGGGCCGTCAGCGGCGCTGACGACGAGGATCGCGCCGTCCATCTGGGCGGCGCCGGTGATCATGTTCTTGACGAAGTCCGCGTGTCCCGGGCAGTCGACGTGCGCGTAGTGGCGCTTGGCGGTCTCGTATTCCACGTGGGCCACGGAGATCGTGACGGTCTTGGTCGCGTCGCGGACGGTGCCGCCCTTCGCGATGTCGGAGTAAGCTTTGACCTCGGCCAGGCCCTTGCGGGCCTGCACGGCCAGAATGGCGGCCGTCGTGGTCGTCTTGCCGTGGTCGATGTGGCCGATCGTGCCAACGTTGACGTGCGGCTTCTTGCGTTCGAATGTTCCTTTAGCCATGTGGAGGGATGTTTGGGTGGTTGAAGTTGTTGACCTTGATTAACGTCGGCAGTCGCCCGACGTGCGCCCTGGAGCCCAGAAACGGATTTGAACCGTCGACCTCCCCCTTACCAAGGGGGTGCTCTACCAACTGAGCTATCTGGGCGCACCAAAGCGAAGGCAAAAAACAAAGAGAACGGCTAGGGAATGATTCTCAAAATTAGCCGTCAACTAGAATCTTGCGCTTTCGCGGAAAATTCTAGGGCCCAATCACGACGCGATACGCACCCGGCGCCAACTTCTCGCCCAAGCGAAAGGTCTTGGTCAAGTAGTCCCGGAAGAAATTATCGACCTCCTCCACGCCCGAACCCGACACAAGTAACGGATCGCCCACCAACCCGGCCGACCCCAGGTTCGCCAAAAACTCCATCGGCGCGAAATCCGTTCGGGGGACCGCAGCGGCGGTCACTGCCGATGTCAGTATGACGTTCCCCTGCATCGATTTAATCTCGATAAACGCCGCCCTCGCCTCCACGCGCTTGGTGGCCTGGCCGATCTCGCCGAGCCCCGCAAACGGCGCTTCGTTTGCCCGGGCCATGACATCGGCCAAACCCTCCGGCGCGGAAACCACGTCCGTTCCGTAGGGCGGCAGCGTCGCCTGGCCGATTCCCGGCTTGGGCGGAAAATCCAAGAACACCTGCCCCGGCTGCGCGACGAGCTTCGTCGGCAGCCCACCCTGCCCCGCGTTGCGCGCCGTGGGCAGGAACAGGGGCGTCGGGTCGAAAAACTCGGAGCGCTCCTGCAAAACCCGATCGCCCGCCGCCCGGCCCGCGCCCGACAGCCGCACAAACGGCGGCACCGGCTTCGGCGTCGCTTCGTCCGGCTTCACCATCGTGCGTTGCGACCAGATCCCCCAAGCCGCGCCCGCGAGCACGATCACCAGCGCCGCACTCAGCACCCGTCGCGTATTCGACGTCGCACTCATTTCAGCGGACCGCCGGCACGAAACGCGGCGCATCGCCCGCCGCCGGCTCCGCCGCCACCAACACGTTCGCGAAACCCGCCGCGCGCGCGAGGTCGCACAGCGCGAGGAATCCCTGCATCGACACCTGCTTGTCCACGCGCACCAGCAACGAGGCGCCCGGATGCTTCTTCGCGTAGGCCTCGAGCACCGCCCGGAAGTTGCCGAACTCGTAGATGCCGCCCTCGAACAAGATCATTTCGTCGCGACGATAGCTCACCACCACCGACGCCGCGCCCACCGTGGTCGAACTCATCTCCGGCAGCACCAAAGCCTGTTCCTCCGCGCCCTGCCCCACTCCGACCGGCACGCCTGGCGCGAGCACGAACTGCGAACCGGCCAGCGAGAAGAACAACACGATCAACGCCGCGTTCGCCCAGAAGAACACGTCGAAATCCCGCGGCGGTGGCCGCAGCTTCGAAGCGAGGTCGAGCGGTTGCGTGATCATTTCTTTTCCGCCGCCACCGCATCTCCGCCCGCGTTCGTCGCACGGTGCTCGCGCAGCAAATACCGCATCAGTTCGTTGCCGACCCACTCCATGTCGTGCACGAGCGCACGCACGCGCCCGCTGAGAAAATGACGCCCCAAATGCACCGGGATCGCGATCGCCAGACCCGCCGCCGCCGTCAACAGCGCCTCCATCATCCCGCCCGACAGCACCGACGGCGTCGCGTAGTTGCCGCCGTTCCTGAACAACCAGAACGTCTTGATCATCCCGAGCAACGTGCCGAGCAAACCGAGCAACGGCGCCACCTGCGCGATCGCCGCCAGCGTGCCGATGCGCCGCTCAAGGATCGGGATCTCCGTCAACGCCGCCTCTTGCACCGCGAAGCGCATCCCCTGCTCGTCATCGCCCGCGTGCCGCAAACCCGCCTTCACGACCGCCGCGATCGGGCCCGGAGTCTCCTCGCACAGCGTCAGCGCCTCCATCAAACGGCCCTTCTGCAACAGATTCTTGATGCCGTTGAGAAACTCCGTGGAGCGAATCTGCCCGCGATGCAGGAACAACGCGCGCTCCATGAAAATCACCAGCCCGGCGAGGCCGAGCAGGAGCAGCAGCCACATCACCGGGCCGCCTTGCGCAAAAATACCGTAGCTGAATGCCGTCATGAAATTCCGCGCGCATCATGCGCCGCGCCTCCGCTCCGTCCATGCGAAACCTCGCTCATGGCTTCGCCGCCTCCGCCGGCGCGCGGAACCGCGCGAGCTTCGCCGCGGCCTGCGCCGAGCCGCCGAGCTTGTTGTCCAGGATCAACTGGTAGGCGCGCTGCGCCTCGTCGAGCTTGCCCGTATCTTCGAGCAATTGCCCGAGCTCGAGCAGCGTCTTCGCCATCCACCAGCGACCGTTCGCGCCGAGCTTCGCCGCCTGCGCCGCATCCATCAGGAACGCGTCCACGACGCCCCACAACACGACTTGCGCCTCGGGCACGCGACCGCGGCGCGACAGCGCGAAACCCCACTTGTAACCCGCCTCGACGCGCAGGTCCGCCGACGCCGTCGGCAAATCCCGCAAGCGCTCATACAGCGCCGCCGCGCTCTCGTAGTTCGTGACGTTGTTGGCGCCTTGCGCGAACAGGCTATCCGCCAGCGCCAGCTGCGCCAGCAACACGTCCGGATGCTGGCCGCGGTTGTTGATCAAATCCTCATAGACCAAGCGCGCCGAGCCGAAGTCATTCAATTTCCGCAACAGGTCGCCCTGTTTCAGGCGCGCGTAGAAGACCAGTTCGCTGTTCTTGTAGTCGTTCGACAACCGCTCCATCAGCTTGTGCGCGTCCTGCAAATTGCGATCGAGCCCTTGCTGCTCCGCATACAGCGCCGCCTCGTAGAGTGCGAACGGCGCGAACTCGCTCGTCTTGTTCGCGTCCACCATGTCGACGAGCGTCTTCTGCGCCCGCGCGAGTTCGCCACGCCGCGCCTGCCGCGACGCCTGCACGATGTAGGAATAGAGCGCAGCCTTCGAATCGCGGAAATCCGCCCGCAACTTGTCGAGCAGCGCCGCGCCATCCGCGTCGCGTCCGAGGTCGAGCAACGCCTGCGCTTTCAACAACAGCGCCGTGCTCGTGACCTCGTTCTTCAGCGCCGGCTCGAGTTGCGCGCCCGCCGCCGCCGCGATCAATTCGTCGACCTGCGTCGCGGCCGCCTGCTGCGCGCCGTTGTCATAGGACAGCTTCGCTCGCAACCACAGCAGCCGCACGCGCAGCTCGCCGGGCACGTTCGCCGTGCCGCCCGCGAGCAATTTCTCCACGCGCGCCTGCGCCGGTGCGTTTTGCCCGCGCGCCTGCATTTCGCGGATCAGGTTCCACTCGGCCTGCCAGCGATTCTCGACGTCGAAGTTCGGGTTGCCCGCCATCTCATCGAGCAAAGTCGCCGCCGCCTCGATGCGCTCGGCGCGGATGTCCGACAACACGCGCTGAAAAATCAGCACGCCCGCCGGCACCACCTGCGGCGCCGCGTGCACATCGCGCAACATCGCTTCGTAGGCATCGGCGGCGTTCTTGTAGTCGCCCGCGCGGAAATACGCCTCGGCCACGAGCACGCCGAGTTCCGACTTCTCGCGCCCCTCCGGCACGAGCGCGCGCAATTGCGAGGCGAGATCCGCCGCCGCGCGATAGAGCCGCAAATCCCACGCGACCGACAAACGCACGCCGAGCGCCGCGGGTTTCAGCGGCGAGCCCGGGAAAAATTCGAGCAGCAACCGCGCGTCCTCTTCCGCCGCGTTGTATTGGCGGTCCTGCAGGGCGATCTGCGCGCGCACCAGCCGGAGATCCTCGATGATCGGATGCAGCGTCGGTGCCGCGATCAACTCGCTCAACATCCGGCGCAGTTCCTCGCGATCCGCCGGCGTGCGCGAGCCGCGCGCGAGCAAATACAGGGCGGTGCGCTGCGTCTCGGGCTTCACGGCGCCGCGCACCAGCTGCACCAGCGCGCGCCGGCCCTCGGCCGTGCCTTCGCCCGCGATCAAGCCGAGCATCAGGCGGAACTGGTCCGCCGTTTCCCGCTCCGTCGCCGGCAGCACCGACAGCGCGCGCTGCAACGCCGCCTTCGCCTCCGCATCGCGGTTCAAAGCGTGCAACGCCGTCGCATAGGTCCGCACATAAACGTAGCCCGGCCGCGTGCCCTGCAACTGCTCGACGTTGTTGCGCATAGTGGCGAGTCGCGCCTCGTCGGGCGGCGCCACCCGCAACTGCGCCTGCGCCTGACCCAGCGTGAAACGCGCGCGCTGCTGGTCCGACACCGCCGCTTGGATCGCCTGATCGTAGAGCGAATTCGCGCGCGCGATGTCGTTGTCCAAATCCGCAATCTGCGCCTGCAAAAACAACCACCACCCGCGTTCCGCGCTCGTCAGGTGGTCGGCATTGACCTCCTTGAGTTCATTGCGCGCCGCGTCCCGCCGCCGCGCGTGCGCCGCGAGCAGGCCCGCGCGCAACCGATAAGCGCTGTCGCTCGCGCCGTTGTAAGCCTTCAGCTCCGTCTCCGCCGCCGCGAGATCGCCGCTGTCGAGCAGCGCCGTGACGAGCGCCAGCGCGACGCGTGGACGCGCCTCGGCCGCCAGCGCCGGATCGCCGAGGATGTCCCGATAAAGCTGCGCCGCGGTCGCGGGAAATCCCGCCTGCAACGCCCGGTTCGCGCGGCCTTCCGCCACGATCCATTCGCCCGGCGCGGTGGCGGCGTTCGTGCGCTCCGCCGCGAGCGGACTCGGGCTCGCCAACTGCGCACGCATCACGGGCGTCAGCAGCACCAGCATCGCAGCGACACGCACAATTTTTCTCATGGGCGGGGCATCGTGCGTTTGGCGCCGGACACTGGCAAGCCTCCGTCCGCGGCCCCATTCGGCCCGGCCGCCACCCAAGACACCGTCCCGGGCCGCGCTAGGGTGAACCCGCGTTTGCGCGCCCCGCGTTCTCCCGCTCCACTACCGCCGTTCCTGGGTTCCACGCTCCCATGGTTTCACCTCTGCCCGCCAACGAAGCGCAGCGGCTCGCCGCGTTGCGCTCCTACGCCATCCTCGACACCGCGCCCGAGCGCGAATACGAGGACCTCGTCGCGCTCGCCGCCGAGATCTGCGGCGCTCCGCTGGCCTCCATCACCTTCGTCGACGAGGCGCGGCAATGGTTCAAGGCCCGCGTCGGTTTCCCCGAGGCCGCAACTCCGCGCGAGATTTCGTTCTGCGCCCACGCCATCGTCGCGCCGCACGGCGACGACCTCTTCGTGGTCAACCACGCCGACGCGGATCCTGTTTTCCGCCACTTCGACAACGTCACCGGTCCGCCGCAGATCCGCTTCTACGCCGGCGCGCCGCTGGTCACGCCGGACGGCTTTGCCCTCGGCACGCTTTGCGTCCTCGACCGCCAGCCACGCCTCCTGACCGAGTCGCAGGCCCGCGCGCTCCGGGTCCTGCGCCGCCACGTCGTCAACGCCCTCGAGTTGCGCCGTCTGGTTCACGCCCAATCCGCCACCATCGCCGAACTCCACGCCACGCAACACGCGCTCGAGACTGCCCGCGTTTCCGCCCTCGCCGCGACCGACGCGAAAAGCCGTTTCCTCGCGACCATGAGTCACGAGATCCGCACGCCGATGAACGCCGTGGTCGGGATGACCGATCTGCTCGCACGCACGCCACTCACGTCCGAGCAGCACGAGGCCGTCTTCACCATCCGCGCAAGCGGCGAACTCCTCCTGCGCCTCGTCGGCGACATCCTCGACCTCGCCAAAATCGAAGCCGGCAAACTCGAACTCGAGGAAGCGCCCTTCAACATCCGCGAATGTCTGGAGCACGCGCTGCGCCTCGTGCGCTCCACCGCCCAGTCCAAAGGCCTCAGCCTCGAACTCGCGGTCGCGCCGGATCTCCCGGCCGAAGTCAGCGGCGATGTCACGCGGCTCACGCAGATCCTCGTGAACCTCCTTTCCAACGCCGTGAAATTCACCGCGCGTGGCACCGTCACCGTGCGGGCTTCGGCGCAGCGGACGGATGACGAACACTATCAACTCTCGTTCGCCGTCAGCGACACCGGCATCGGCCTCCGGCCGGAGGAACTCGCGCACCTGTTCCAGGATTTTTCGCAAGCCCACGCCTCCACCACGCGTCGCTACGGCGGCACCGGCCTCGGCCTCGCCATCAGCCAGCGCCTCGCCGCTCTCCTCGGCGGCCGAATCCACGTCGAGAGCGCACCCGGCCGCGGCTCGACCTTCACCGCAACCGTGCTCGCGCGCCCGGTCGCCGAGGCAGCCACCGGACCGCTCGACACGTCGTTTGCGCAGCGCCATCCGGCGCGCGTGCTCTTCGCCGATGACAACTTGGTGAACCGACGCGTCGCGCTCCAACAACTCCGACGCCTTGGCTACTCGCCCGACGTTGCCGACGACGGCTCCGACGCGCTCGCACGCTGGCGCGTCGGCGACCACGACCTCGTGCTGCTCGATGTCGAGATGCCCGGCCTCGACGGACACGAGGTCTGCGCCGCCATCCGTCGCGAAGGCCATCGCCCGCGCCCCGCGATCATCATGTTGACCGGACACGCCGGCGCCGGCGCCCGCGCGGCAAGCATCGCCTGCGGCGCCGACGAGCAACTCGTGAAACCCGTCACGCTCGACGTGCTCGCGCACACGCTCGCCCGCACGCTGGCCGAGCGCCGCGCCTGATCGCGCGCCACCGCGCCGCTCGAAACAAGCTCGATTCCTGTAGCGGGAATCCACTCGCGCCCGCCTCCGCCTTTGGCAAGGCTGCGCGCGTCTAAGTCCACCGCCACTACCATGATTATCGCTCTTCTCGTTCTCCTCGGCCTCGCCGCCGTGTTGGCCTTCTGGGTCGCGGGTTCCTACAACTCGCTCGTCACACTCCGCAACCGCTTCAAAAACGCGTTCGCCCAAATCGACGTCCAGCTCAAGCGCCGCTACGACCTCATCCCGAACCTCGTCGAAACGGCCAAGGGCTACCTGAAACACGAGCGCGAGACGCTCGAAGCCGTCATCAAGGCCCGCAACGTCGCCTACGCCGCCGCGCAAACCGCCGCCGCCAATCCCGCCGACGCCGGCGCAATGAAGAACCTCCTCGGCGCCGAGTCCGGCCTCGCCGGCGCGATGTCCCGCCTGATGGTCGTCTCCGAGCAATACCCCGACCTCAAGGCCAACCAGAACATGATGCAGCTCACCGAGGAGCTCACCTCGACCGAGAACAAAATCTCCTTCGCCCGCCAGGCCTACAACGACGCGGTCACGAGCTACAACACGAGCCGCGAGAGCTTCCCGACGAACATCCTCGCCGGCATGTTCAACTTCGCCGAAGCCCAACTCTTCCAGGTCGACAACGCCGCCGAACGCGCCGCGCCGCAAGTGAAGTTCTCCTAACTCGAACTCGACTACCTCCATGCAGTCTGTCTCCGCCGTTCCTCCCTTAAGCATGCCCAGCGGTAACGAAAAAATCTGGAGCATCCTCTGCCACATCTCCGTGTTTTCCGTCGGCATCGGCCTGGTGCTGCCTCTCGCCGTCTATCTGGCCTACCGCCACGAATCTCCTTACGCGGCCGGCAACGCAAAGGAAGCGCTGAACTTTCACCTCTCCCTCCTGCTCTACTGCCTCTGCTGCATTCCGCTAATTTTCCTCCTCGGACTCGGCGTCGCCCTGATCATCGCGATGGGTTTCGGTTCCTTGATTCTCGGCATTATCGCGGCAGTGAAAGCCTCTGACGGCATCGCTTACCGCTATCCATTCACCATCCGCTGGATCAACTAACGCCGACCATGGGCTGGGGACGCATGTTTCTGCTCGGCAATGTCGGGCAGCAGATGGACATCCAGGACACGCAGCGCGCGATGCGCGAGCTGGCGAGCGAAACGGAGCGTGCCTCACGCGCCTGCGACCACGCCGCGCGCTCCGTCGACGAACTCGCCCGCGAAAACACCGAGCTGAAACTCTACCTCGCCGCCGTTACGCGCCTGCTGCTGGCAAAAGGAGTGATCTCGCCGCGCGAACTCGCCGACATCGTCGACGCCATCGACCGTTCCGATGGTCGCGCTGACGGCGGTTACTCAGGCAAAATTACTCCGCCCGGCTAGTCAGCGATGGATTTCTTCGAAGCCCAAGCCCGCGCGAAACGCCGCACCAACCGGCTCGTCATCCTGTTCGCGCTCGCCGTGCTCGGCACCATCGCCGCGAGCTACGTCGCCGCCGTCGCGATCGTCGGCCTGAACGCCAGCCGCGAACGCCCCTCGCGCTACGACTCCGAGCGCACGCCTTTCGTTTACTGGGACCCGACCATCTTCACCGGCGTCGCCGTCGCGACACTTGCCGTCGTCAGCCTCGCCTCGCTCTATAAATGGTCGCAAATGCGCGCGGGCGGCTCCGCCGTCGCCGAACTCGTCGGCGGCCGCCGCATCGATCCGCACACGACCAACCTCCACGAACGCCGCCTGCTCAACGTCGTCGAGGAGATGGCCATCGCCTCCGGCACGCCCGTGCCCGCCGTCTACGTGCTCGACGAGGAGCCCGCGATCAACGCCTTCGCCGCCGGCCTCACCACGTCCGACGCCGTCGTCGCCGTCACGCGCGGCACCTTGGAAAAACTCACGCGCGACGAGCTGCAGGGCGTCGTCGGCCACGAGTTCAGCCACATTCTGAACGGCGACATGCGGCTCAACGTGAAGCTCGCCGCCATCGTCTTCGGCATCCTCGTCATTGGCCTGCTCGGTCGCGGCATCCTCGAAGGCCTCGGCCGCGGCCGCGTGCGCAGCAGCGGCGACAAGAAAGGCGGCGGCATGGCCGCCATCCTCGCCGTCGGCGTAGCGCTTCTGCTCATCGGCTACGTCGGCTACTTCTTCGGCCGGCTCATCCAAGCCGCCGTGTCACGCCAACGCGAATTCCTCGCCGACGCCTCCGCCGTGCAATTCACGCGCAACCCCGCCGGCCTCTCCGGCGCCCTGAAAAAAATCGGCGGCTACGCCATCGGCTCCAACCTCACCGCCAAACACGCCTCCGAGATCGGCCACTTCTTTTTCGCGCAAGGCTTCACCTCGTTCTTCGGCGGACTCTGGGCCACGCACCCGCCGCTCGCCGAACGCCTCCGCGCCATCGACCCGCGCTGGGACGGCCAGCTTTTCGAGTCGCCCGAAGTCGTCGACGTCGCCGCCGAATCCTTCGCCTCCGCCGGCCTCGCCGGTCCCGCGCCGACGGCGCGCCACACCGCCGCCTCCCCGCGCGCCACGCCGCCGCCGCTCGTGCGCGAGGTCGTCCGCGAAGGCGAGTCCCCCGCACCCGCCCACGCGCCCTTCGCACCCGCTGCGGTCACCGCGAGCATCGGTGCGCTGACTGAGCAACACTTCCTCGAAGCCCGCGTGTTGCTCGACGCCGTCCCGCCCGAACTCCGCACCGCCACGCGCACCGCCGCGACCGCCATCCCGCTCGTCTACGCGCTGATCCTCGACGCCAGTCCGGCCACGCGCGACCGCCAGCTCGCTCTCATCACTCAACATTCCTCGCCCGCCCACGCCGACGCGGCCGCGGCCTTCGCTCCCGCGCTCGCGAGCCTCGACGAGCGCGCGAAACTCCCGCTTTTCCAACTCTGCCTGCCCGCGCTGCGCACGCTCGACGCCGCCACGCTGGACCGCTTCGTCACTACGCTCGACGAGCTCGTCCATTCCGACGCGGAAGTCAGCGCCTTCGAGTTCGCGCTGCAAAAGATGCTCCTGCGCCAGCTCTCGCTCGCCCGCGCCAGCACGCCGCGCGCGCCCGTGCAATTCAGCTCCTTCCAACCGCTCGCAGGCGACATCGCGATCGTCCTCTCCGCCCTCGCCCGCGCCGGCGCGACGGAGCCGGCGCGCGTGTCCCTCGCCTTTGCCGCCGGCGTCGGCCAGCTCCCGCTCATCGCCGACCGGCTCGTGCTCACCGGCGCCGACGCCTGTTCGCTCGCCCACCTCGACGCCGCGCTCGACCGCCTCGCCGGCGCGTCGTTGCCCATCAAGCAACGCGTCCTCGCCGGCGCCGCTCAAGTCATCGGCGCCGACCGCGTCGTGCTGCCGCGCGAAGCCGACCTCTTCCGCGCCATCGCGGCCGCGATCGATTGCCCCGTCCCCGTCCTCGCCGCCTGAACGGCTCAGTCCCGCGGCGGCGCCAGTCGCCGCCAACGCGGCCACCAACTCCATTCGAAGTCGCCGACGAGCGGCGCCGCGGTGACCTTCGCCCCATCGGGAGCGAGCCGTAGACCCCGGGCATTTTCGCTCAACATCACCCGCAGCTCCGGCACGGGGGCGTAGGGCACTTGGTAGTCGAAGGCTTCGCGCAAACTCCGCTCATCGAGTTTCCACCCCGTGACGCTCTCGGGCTTGGCGCCGGGAAATTTCACCCACAACGGGCGCGCCGGCGGCAGCGCTCGCACTTCACCCGCAGCGACTGCGACGTGCAGTGTCCGTTCCTTCAGCTTCAAACCGATCGCCCCCGCGAACAGCACGACCGCCGCCAATCCCGCCCAGCGCACTCCACGATCGCGCCACCCGCAGATTGCCGCCGCCGTCGCGGCGATCGCCAACGGGACGAACGCCCACGAAATGTAGTGAATCAGGCTGAAGCGAAACACCGCCGACGGGACGAAGTCGTTGTAGTTGAAATAGAGGAACCAGTTCAGCCCGATCGTCGCAAGACACGCGACCGCCGCGGCCCCGTCGCGCTTCACCCAGAAAACCGCGCCCGGCACCGCGAGGAACAGCCACGGATACCGCCACAGCAGCGCCGAGCCGTATTCGCCGAAGAACGTCTCTCCATCCACGAGCAGCGCGTAGGCCTTGTGCAGGATCGGATACGAAAGGAATCCGATGTTCTCGAACGACCCTTGTTCATAGGGCGTCCGCCAATGACCGAACGTCCGCACGTTCAACCACGCCATCGCGCCCGCGCTCGCCCCGATCAGCGCGACACCCGCCACACCCCAACCGCCGCGCGCAGCCCAGCTCGGCAGCCGCAGCACCGCGAATACGAGCAACGGCGCAAAGCACGCCGCATCGCTCGGCCGCACCCAATAGGTCAGCGCCGCCACCAACGCCAGCCAGCCCACCGCCGCGCCGTCGCGACGCGCGAGCACCAGCAGAATGCCGCCGATCAGCGCGGCCGTTGTCGGCAGTGTGTTCCACGGCACCACCATCGTCAGGCGCAACAGAGACGCATGCAGCGCGATGAACGCCGTCGCGCACGCCAGCGTCGCGACGCGCGACAGCCAACGTCGCGCCAGCCGCCACGCGCACGCCGCCGCAATCAGGACGCACGCAAGGTTTGGCCAGAAAAACGGCTGCGTTGGCATCACCCGCGCGAAGGGCGCCGCGAGCGCCGAGTAGCCCAGCGGATAATAGTAGCCCTGCGCGTCCACCCGACCACCCGCCAGCATCTGCGCCGCCTCGATGTATTTCGTCTGGTCCGCCCAGCTCCACCACCCGCGCCGCGCCGCCGGCAGCGAGTCGCCCGGGTTGAGCTCGTGCGTCGCGTAGGCCCAAGTGAAGAGCGCCGCGAGCGCGGCCAGCAGCAGCCACGGCGACGCGCGGTGCGCCAGCGCATTTTCCAGCCGGCCGTGCCACGTGCGCCCGGATTCGCTCGCACTCATCAGTGCCGGATCTGGTTGATCACGATCGCGAGCACGATCGAGCCGAACAACAGCGAGCGCGCCACCGTGCGCCGGCGCTCCTCGTCCGGCCACCACTTCGGTTCGCGGGCGTTCATCCACGTGAAGAACACCACCGGCAGGATCAGCACGTAGAGCCAGTGCACTCCCAGCGCGGCGAGCAGATGCTTCACCCCGCCGCTGATCGAAAGCCCGAGCACGAACGACGCGAACAACAGCGAAAAGGTCACGCTGTGCCCGCGCAGTCCGCGCCAAAACCAACTCGCCACGAAGATGTTCACCGCGCCGAACAAAGCGCCGCGCCCCAGCGCTGGCAAGCCGCGCGCAATCCGTGGCGGCGAGCGCCAGCGATCCGGCCACCCACGGTCCTTGCTCACGCGCCTACCCCATTTGCTCCGCGCCTTGCCACGCGCGCCCCGGCCGCGCACGTTGACCGCACCGTGACCGTCGCCGAACGACAGCAACAAATGATCGCCGACTTCCTCCTCATCGAGGACGCGCAGGAACGTCTCGCCGCGATCGTCGATCGCGCCCGCCCGCGCCTCGCCGCCTCGCGCGCCGAGCACATCGACGACCACCGCGTGCGCGGCTGCGTCTCCGCCGTCTGGCTGGTGTGCGAAGCGCGCGACGGCCGTTGCTGGTTCCGCAGCGACGCGGAATCCCCGCTCGTCCGCGGCGTCGTGGCGTTGCTGTGCGATCTCTACGACGGCGGCGCGCCGGCGGAAATCGTCACGACCGAGCCCGCGTTGGTCGAGGAACTCGGCCTCGCTCGCACGCTCTCGCCCACGCGGCTCAACGGCCTGCGCAGCGTTCGCGCGCGGATCCGCGACTACGCCGCGGCGCAATTGGCTTCGTCCGCTCCTCGCGGCTCCTGACCCGCCGTCGGGCGGAGGGCGAGACTACGGCCCGAGCAGCCGCGGGCCTTTGCCCTCTTCGTCGAGTTCCTCGAGACCGCCGAACGACGTCACCGGCGTGCGGGCCTCGAGGAAGCGGCGGCCATGGGCGTATTCCCACAGCCAGCACGCACCGTCCAGACGGTCGTGCAGCAGCATGAATTCCGGCGAAGTGTGTTCTGAGACACTCCGGATGCTGAACTGCTCGTCCGTGATCCGCTCGATCAGGTCGCGCACACGGCGCAGCAGGGGCACGTCGTCGAGCGTCACCGTCCAATGCCCCGAGACAACCACCGGGTAGTCCCCGGCGAAATAGTAACCGATGAACCGCGTCGGCTCGTAGCGCCCGTGGATGCCCAGCCGGCGCGCGTGCTCCTCGACGGCATCGATGAACTTCACGCGCCACGCGAGATCGCGCGGCAGTTTGAGTTCGGGCAAATCGATGATGAGGTTGTCCATCATGGACGAGGTTCCTTCCGTGGTTGCGCTCGTAAACGACACCATTCGCACCGCCTTTAGCGTCGCCCGTGTGATTCAGCTGTTTTCCCGACCCGCCTCCGCTATCTTCCTTCCGTGCCGCTCTACGACGCCCACAACCACGCTCACGACGACTGGCTTGCGCCGCACCACGAGCGCATCGACGCCGATCTGCGCGCCGTCGGCCTGCGTCGCGCCGTCGTGAACGGCACCTGCGAAGCCGACTGGCCCGCCGTCGCCGCCCTCGCCGCGCGTTTTCCGTGGGTTTATCCGAGCTACGGCCTGCACCCGTGGGATGCCGGCAACCGCGCCGAAGGCTGGTTCGACCGTCTCAAGGAGCGCCTCGCCGCCGAACCCCACGCCGCGATCGGCGAGATCGGCCTCGACCGTTGGATCCTCGACAGCGCGAAGCCCGACGACCCGCGCCTCGCCGGCCTGCGCCGCGCTCCGCTCGAGGAACAGGGCGAGGTCTTCATCAAGCAGCTCAGCCTCGCCGCCGCCGAAAACCGCCCCGTCACGATCCACTGTCTGCAAGCCTTCGGCGCGCTCGAGGGCCTGCTCCGCCACGTCAACACGCCCACCCGCGGCTTCCTGCTGCACGCCTACGGCGGTCCGGCCGAGCTAGTCGGCAAGTTCGCGGAATACGGCGCCTATTTCTCGTTCAACGGCGCCTTCCTCGAACCGCGTCACGCGGCGAAGCGCGAGGTCTTCAAACGCATCCCCGCCGACCGCCTGCTGGTCGAGACCGATGCGCCCGCGATGCCGCCACCGACCGACCGCGCCGCCTTTCGCCTGCCGCCCGCTCCCGAAGGCACCACGGTGAACCACCCCGCCAATCTCGCCGCCGCCTACGCCGGCCTGGCCGAATTGCGCGACGTGCCGCTCGATGCCCTGTCCGCGCAGGTGGAGGCGAATTTTCTGCGCTTTTTCGGCGCCTGAAGGCCCTGCGGCGGCGATTAGCGCATCTACCGGCGCCGAAAGATGACGTGCTGGGGCGAACCGCGGCATCAAGTTCCGCCCGTCTGGGCCGACTGGTAGAGCAGGAGCGCGCTTCCCGCGCGCATTTTTCATGATGAAAACCATTCGAGCCCTGTCCTGTTCGATCGCCCTGGCATGTTTCGCCATCGCGGTCCCAGCGTTTGCCCAATCCGTCGATAGCGTCGCAGACGTTGTCACCAAGTTCGACTCGCCGCCGCAACCGGTGAAGACGAAGCCGCCGCAATACCCGCACAAGCTACGCTCGGAAGGCGTCGCCGGCATGGTCGTCGTCACCATGGTCATCGACGAAGGCGGCAAAGTCCTCGCCTGCCAGATCGCCAAGTCCTCGAACGAGGCCTTCAACGATCCCGCGCTCGAGGCCGTGCGCACCTGGACGTTCGTCCCCGCCAAGGTCGCCGGCAAAGCCGTCCGCGCCAAGGTCAGCATCCCGCTGAAGTTCGAGGTCGAGGCCTGATCGGCCCGCCCCTCGCGTCCCCGGCCGGGTAACCCAATAGGTTACTCGGCTGCATTGCGTTCCGACACCGCCGTCAAGCGCCCGCCCCGGCGATGCGGCGCACCACTTCGCCCGCGGCGGCGAAACCAAACGCGCCCGTCACAAACACGCCCGTGCCGAAGCCGCTCGCGCAGTCGAGCTTCAGACTCGTGCCGGGCTCAGGCTCGACCGAGCAAGTGCCATCCGCCCACGGGAACACCGGCTTCTCGCCCGAGAACACGCACGGGACGCCGTAGACTTGTCCCTCGCCGCGCGCGAACCCGTGGTCGCTTCGCAGCTTTTTGCGCACTTGGCGCAGCAGGTCGTCGCCCTGCGATTCGCCGAGATCCCCCACGCGGATGCGGGTCGCATCGCGTTTGCCGCCGGCACCGCCGATCGTGAGCACCGGCTGGCCGCGCTGAGTGCACGACGCGATGAGCAACGCCTTGTTCGCCATGCCGTCGATCGCGTCGACGAGCCAGTCGAACTTCGTCGCCAGCAACCGCTCCGCGCTCTGCGCCGTGAAAAACTCCGTGTGCGTCGTCACGCGGCAATCCGGGTTGATCGCGCGCACCCGCTCGGCGAGCACCGCCACCTTCGGCCGGCCCACCGTGTCCGCGAGCGCGTGGAGCTGGCGATTCGTGTTGGTGACGCACACGTCGTCGAGATCCACCAGCGTTAGCGCCCCGATGCCGGAGCGCGCCAGCGCCTCCACGACCCACGAGCCCACGCCGCCCACGCCGACGACCGCCACGTGCGCCGCGTGCAGGCGCGGCAGCGCCGCCGCGCCGTAGAGCCGGCCCAGCGCACCGAAGCGGGAGACGTAGTCGTCGTTCATCGAAACGAACACCGGTAGCCTGCGCCGCGCCCGCCGCCACCCATTTTTTGCGCAAAACCTCGCACGGGCCCCCTATTAGCTTTCGGGATTTTCTCGAAACCCCCACGTGATTCCCGTCCGCGCGGCCCGGAAACGTCTGCCCTACCGCCGCCACAGCGCTAAGCTGCTCCATCGGCCGAAGCTTTCCGGCCGCATGGAGGAATCCCAAATGACAACTACCCACCACTTGCACGGCAAACGTGGCGTCGAGCTATTGCACGACCCCCTGCTCAACAAAGGCACTGCCTTCGGCGACGCCGAACGCGATCTGCTCGGCCTGCGCGGCCTCCTGCCCCCGCGCGTCGCGACGCAGGACCAACAGCTCGAGCGCGTCCTCGAAAATTACCGCCGCAAGGAGAGCGACCTCGAGAAATACATCTACCTCATCTCGCTCCAGGAGCGCAACGAAGCGCTCTTCTACCGCCTCGTGATGGAGCACCTCAGCGAGATGATGCCCATCATCTACACGCCGACCGTCGGCCTCGCCTGCCAGAAATACGGCCACATCTTCCGCCGTCCCCGCGGGCTCTACATCACGAAGAACGACAAGGGTCGCGTGAAGGGCATTCTGCAAAACTGGCCACAAGCCGACGTGCGCATCATCGTCATCACCGACGGCGAGCGCATCCTCGGCCTCGGGGACCTCGGCGCCAACGGCATGGGCATCCCCGTCGGCAAGCTCTCGCTCTACACCGCCTGCGCCGGCATCGACCCGTCGCAATGCCTGCCGATCATGCTCGATGTCGGCACCAACAACTCCGCCCTCCTCGCCGACCCGCTCTACCTCGGCCTGCCCGAGCCGCGCCTCCGCGGCCCCGAATACGACGCGCTCGTCGCCGAGTTCGTCAGCGCCGCCCAACAGGTTTTCCCGAAGGCCTGCATCCAGTTCGAGGACTTCGGCAACTCCAACGCCTTCCGCCTGCTCCACCAATACCGCGACAAGGCCTGCACGTTCAACGACGACATCCAGGGCACCGCGGGCGTCACGCTCGCCGGCCTCATCTCGTCCGAGCGCCTCACCGGCATTCCGCTCCCGCAACAGAAATTCCTCTTCCTCGGCGCAGGCGAGGCGGGCATCGGCATCGGCGACCTCATCGTCGAGGCGCTCAAGCTCAGCGGCGTGCCCGAGCAACAGGCGCGCGAGCAATGCTGGTTCGTCGACTCGAAGGCGCTCGTCGTCAAGAGCCGCACCGACCTCGTCGAGCACAAGCTGCGTTTCGCGCACGACCACAAGCCGGTCACGTCGCTCCTCGAAGCCGTCGAGACGCTCAAGCCCACCGCGCTCATCGGCGTCTCCGGCATGCCGCAGACGTTCACCGAGGACGTCGTGAAGGCCATGGCGAAGATCAACAAGCGCCCCGTCATCTTCGCGCTCTCGAATCCGACTTCGAAGGCCGAGTGCACCGCGGTCCAAGCCTACACCTGGACCGAAGGCCGCGCGATCTTCGCCAGCGGCAGTCCGTTCGGCCCGGTCAACTACCTCGGCGTCACGCACCAGCCCGGCCAAGGCAACAACAGCTACATCTTCCCGGGCGTTGGCCTCGGCGTCATCGCCAGCGAAGCGCGCCGCGTCACCGACGAGATGTTCTACGTCGCCGCCCGCAAGCTCGCGGACCTCGTCACCGAGGAGGACCTCATGGTCGGCCGCATCTACCCCGATCTGAAACGCATCCGCGAAGTCTCCGCAAAGATCGGCACCGCCGTCGCCGAGGTCGCCTTCAACCGCGGCCTCACGAACATGCTCCGCCCCGCCGACCTCGAGGCGCACGTGAAGGACGCGATGTTCGACCCGCACTACCCGAGCTACGTCTGACGCACGGGCGTCGACGGATTCCCCCAAAACAAAGGGCGGCCGACTGCGGCCGCCCTTTTTCTTTGCGCCGTGCCGGCGATTTCCCGTCGGCGCCGCCGCGCCGCCGCATTTTTCCTGCAACTCCCCGCACCTCTCCGGGTCTTGCCTTAGACTATCTAGGTAAAGGCTTGCTTCCGCTGCCTTAGATTATCTAGGTAAGCTCTCATGGCTGACAAAAACGAACTCCTTCCCGGCACCCTCGACCTCCTGATTCTCCGCGTGCTCAGCCGCGGCGAGCTCCACGGCTGGGGCATCACCAGCAAGCTCGAGCAGCTCTCCAAGAACGCGCTCCAAGTCGACGAAGGCTCCCTCTACCCCTCGCTCTACCGCATGGAGGACAAGGGCTGGATCGAAGCCGAGTGGCGCATGACCGAGAACAACCGCCGCGCCAAATACTACACCCTCACCCGCGCCGGCCGGAAGCAGTTGGAGAAGGAGCAAGCGATTTGGGAACGCATGAGCGCCATCATCACCCTCGTCCTGGAAACCGCCTGATCACCCGCCGCAGCTCAGGCGTCCCGCCTGCCTGCCTCACACCGCCCGCCCCCATGAACCTCCGCCGTCGCCTCCGCACCCTGTTCCGTCGCCGCAACGCCGAAGCCGAGATGGCCGAGGAAATGCGCTTCCACCTCGAGCAACGCACCGCCGATCTCGCCGCCGACGGCCTCGCGCCCGACGACGCCCGCCTCGCCGCCCAGCGCAAATTCGGCAACACCGCCGCGCTCCAGGAACACGCCCGCGACACCTTCGGGTGGGGCGCGCTCGAGCGCTTCTGGAAAGATCTCAGCTTCGCCGCGCGCCAGCTCGTCCGCGCCCCCGGCTTCTCGCTCCTCGCCATCGTGACGCTCGGCCTCGGCATCGGCGCGAACACCTCGATGTTCAGCCTCGTCAACGGCATCCTCCTCAAGCCCCTCCCCTACGAACGCGTCGATCAACTCGAACGCATCTACCGCAGCACCGCGCAAAACCCCGAAGGCAATCTCTCCGCCGCCGACTTCCTCGCCCTGCGCGCCGCGCCTTCGCCCTACCGCGCCGTGATCGCCTACACGCCCGGCAGCGCCAGCCTCTCCGAGCCCGGCCGCCCCGCCGAGTTGGGCTACGCTGCGCGCGCCACCACGGATCTGTTTTCCGTCCTCGGCATCACACCGCAACTCGGCCGCGCCTTCCACGCCGATGAGGGCCAGCCCGGCCGCGACCGCGTCGTGATTCTCAGTCAACGCACGTGGCGCGGACGCTTCCTCTCCGCGCCCGACATCATCGGCCGCACCGTGCGCATCGACGGCGAGCCGCACGAGATCATCGGCGTGCTGCCCGAGTCCTTCAACGACTGGCGCTACCTCGGCGTCGTCGATTTCTTCCGCCCGCTCGCCCTCACTCCTGCCGAAGCCACCGACCGTCAAAGCACGCGCTTCCGCGTGCTGGGCCGGCGCGCCGACACGGCCAACGCCACCGAGTCCGCTGGGTTCATTGCCAACTTCGGCGAACGCCTCGCGCGCGAGTTCCCCGAAGCGAACCGCGGCAGCACGTGGCACACCGTCGATCTGCAAAATGACGCCGCTGGCTCAAGCGGCCTCATCGTGCTGCCGATGCTCGTCAGTCTCTCGGCCGCCGTGCTGCTGATCGCCTGCTCCAACCTCGCCAACTTCCTCCTCGCCCGCACCATGGCCCGCGCCCGCGAGCTCGCCGTGCGCGCCGCGCTCGGCGCCTCGCGCCTGCAACTGCTCCGCCCGCTCTTCGCCGAGGCGCTGCTGCTCTCGCTCCTCGGCGGCGGTTTGGCCATCGCCATCGCCCACTGGTTCCGCGACTGGGCTGCGCTGCGCTCGACCGGCGACAACGGCGAGCAAGTCATCTTCACGGTCGACTGGAACGTCATGGGCTGGGCCTTCGCCGCCTCGCTTTTCACCGCGCTCGTGTTCTCGGTCGGTCCCGCCCTGTTCGCGCTGCGTCTCGACCTCAACGAAACCCTCAAGAGCGGCGGTCGCGGCACCACGGGCAATCGCGGCCACCAACGTTTCCGCCAGTTCCTCATCGTCGCGCAATTCACGCTCGCGATGGTCCTCCTCGCCGGCGCCGCCCAATTCCTCGTCGGAGTCGACGACGCGCAAAATCGCCGCGCCGGCTGGGAATCCGCGCCGCTCGCCACCGGCTCCATGCTGCTCCCCGTCGGCCACTACAGCGACGACGCCAAACTCACCGCGTTCCACCGCCTCACCCTCGAGCGCCTCGCCGCGTTGCCGGGCGCCGAGTCCGTCAGCCTCTCCGCCGCCACGCCGTTTCTGGATTGGTCCGACGTGCGCAAACTCGTCGTCGAAGGCCAGCCGCTCCCCGCGCCCGGGCAGGAACCCGCCGCGATGTTCAACGCCATCAGCCCGCAGTATCTCGCCACCTACGGCACGCGCCTCGTGGCCGGTCGCACTTTCGATACGCGCGACACCTCCAACTCGCCGCGCGTCTACCTCGTCAGCCAATCCACCGCGCGCGCCCTCTTCGGCGAGAGCGACCCCATCGGCCGCCGCATCGCGGTCGCCAATGGCAAAGCGCCCGCGTGGGGCGAGATCGTCGGCGTCGTCGCTGACATCCAGAGCGCCGACCCCGAGCCCAACACCGTGACGATGCGCGTCTATCCCTCGCTCGCGCAGGAGCCGACGCGCACCGTCGAGATCGCCGTGCGCGCCGCCGGCGTCTCCCCAGCCGCGCTCGTCGATTCCATTCGCACCACCATGGCGTCGCTCGACGCCGACCTGCCGATCACGCGCTTGACCACGGCCGATGCGTCCATTGCCCGCATGTTTTATCAGATGCGTTTTCTGCGCGACATGCTCACGGCGTTCGGCGTCCTCGGACTCGGCCTCGCCTCGCTCGGCATCTACGGCGTCATCACTCGCACGACCGCGCAACGCGCGAGCGAGTTCGCCATCCGCCTCGCGCTCGGTGCGCAGGCCCGCGACATCACCCGCCTCGTGCTCGGCGCCGGCGTGCGCCAAGCCTTGCTCGGCTCGCTCCTCGGCCTCGCCGGCGCCTACGCCGTCACCGCGGCGCTCTCGTCTGCGTTCCGCGGCATTCGCGCCAACAGCCCGCTGATCCTCGCCGTCACGACGCTCGTCCTGATCTCCGTCGCCCTGCTCGCCTGCTGGCTGCCCTCGCGCCGCGCCAGCCGCATCGACGCCCTCGCCGCCCTCCGCGCCGACTGACCTCCCGCACGCCCGCCCATGTTTTTTCTCCGTCGATTCCGCCGGCGCCTCCGCACGCTCGTCCACCGTCGCACCACCGAAGCCGAAATGGTCGACGAGATGCGCTTTCACCTCGAGCAACGCGCCGCCGACTACACCGCCGACGGCCTCCCCGCTGACGAAGCCCGCCTCGCCGCTCAGCGTAAATTCGGCAACACCGCCGCCCTCCAGGAATCCGCCCGCGACACCTTCGGCTGGGGCGCACTCGAACGTTTCTGGCGCGATCTGGTCTTCGCCGCGCGCCAACTCATCCGCGCTCCGGGGTTTTCGTTTCTCGCCATCGTCACGCTCGGCCTCGGCATCGGCGCCAACACCGCGATGTTCAGCGTGCTCAACACCATCGTCTTCAAGCCGCTGCCCTACGCCCATCGCGACAGCCTCGACCGCATCTGGCGCACCACACCGCAGAATCCGCAGGACAACCACTCCGCCCCGGACTATCTCGCGCTGCGCCGCGAGGAGGCAGCCTACGGCGAATTCACCGGCTACACGGTGGCCGACGCGATTCTCTCCGCGCCCGGTCAACCGGCCGAGCACGCCACGCTCGCCCGCTGCGCGCCGAATTTTTTCTCCCTGCTCGGAGTGAGCCTCCAGTTGGGTCACGATTTCCAATCCGGCGACGACACGCCGGGACGCGACCGCGTCGTCATCCTCAGCCAGCGCGTCTGGCAAAACCGCTACGGCGCCCGCGCCGACATCATCGGCCAACTCGTGCGCGTGGACGGCGTGCCGCACGAAGTCATCGGCGTCCTGCCGGCCTCGTTCAACGACTGGCGCTACCTCGGGAGCATCGACTTCTTCCAACCGCTCGCGCTCTCCCCCGCGCAGACCGCCGACCGCGAGGCGCACCCGATCCGCATCCTCGGCCGTCGCTCGCCCACGCTCACCCCGGAGGCGGGCGCGCGCTTCGTCGCCGAGTTCGGCGCGCGCCTCGCGCACGACTTCCCCGACGAGAATCGCGACAGTTCCTGGCGCGCCGTGCCACTCCCCTCGGTCGCTGCCGGCATCATCGGCCGCGCCATCCCGGCGATGCTCGTGGCGCTCTCCGCCTTCGTGCTGCTCATCGCCTGCGCGAACCTCGCGAACCTTCTCCTCGCCCGCACCATGTCCCGCGCCCGGGAGTTCGCCGTGCGCGGAGCGCTCGGCGCCTCGCGCCTCCAGCTCCTCCGTCCGCTGATTGCCGAATCGCTCCTGCTCTCGCTGGCCGGCGCCGTGCTCGCGATCCTAGTCGCGATTTGGTTCCGCGATTGGGCCGCCCTGCGCTCGACCGCCGCCAATGGCGAGCAAGTGGTCTTCGCCCTCGACTGGTCCGTGCTGGCCTGGGCCTTCCTCGCGGCCTTGGTCACCGCGACGGCCTTCGGTCTGGCGCCCGCCTTGTTCGCGCTCCGCCTCGATCTCAACCAGACGCTCAAGTCCGGCGGCCGAGGCTCCTCCGGCGGGCGATCCTCCCAGCGCTTCCGTCACGCTCTGATCGTCGCGCAATTCGCCCTCGCGATGATCCTCCTCTCCTGCGCCGGACTTTTCATCCACGGCCTCGACCAACTCCACCACCGTCGCTCCGGCTGGGAATCAGCCCCGCTCCTCACCGGCACCTTCACTCTGCCCGCCGCCACTTCCGGCGATGCCGGCAAAATCACCGCGTTCCACCGCCGCGTCCTCGACCGACTCGCCGCACTCCCCGGTGTCCGCACCGCCAGTCTCTCCACCGCCACGCCGTTCTACAACTGGACCGAGGTGCGCAAGCTCGTCGTCGACGGCCAGCAACGGCCACCCGCCGGACGCGAACCGGCCGCCGTGCTCAATCGCATCAGCCCGGACTACCTCGCCACCTACGGCACCCGCCTCGTAGCCGGACGCAACTTCACCGCCCAGGACGACGCCGGCGCTCCTCCCGTGTTCCTCATCAGCCAAGCCACCGCGCGCGCCTTCTTCGGCGACGCCAACCCGCTCGGCCGCCGCCTCGCCTTCACCGGCACCGACGTGCCCGCGTGGGGCGAGGTCGTCGGCGTGGTCGCCGATTTCCAAACTCTCGACGCCGGCCGCAACCCCGTCCCGCACCACCTCTACCAACCGCTCGCGCAGGCCCCGGCTCCCCAATGCCTGCTCGCCCTCCACGCCGACCGCCTCGCTCCGAGCCTCCTCGTCGACAGCGTCCGCTCCGCCATCGCCGAACTCGACCCCGACATCCCGCTGCAAGACCTCCAGCCCGCCGACCAATTCCTCGCCCGCTCCGCCACCCGCCTCCTCGCGCTCCGCGACACCCTCGGCGCCTTCGGCGCGCTCGGCCTCGCCCTCGCCTCGCTCGGCGTCTTCGGCGTCATCGCCCGCGCGATGGCGCAACGCCACGGCGAATTCGCCATCCGCCTCGCGCTCGGCGCGAGCAACCGCGACATCACGCGCCTCGTGCTCGGCGCCGGTCTCCGTCAGGCGCTCCTCGGGGCCGCCCTCGGCCTGCTCGGCACCTTCGGCGTCACCGCCATCCTCAACGCCACCTTTCCCGGCCTCCAAACTCGGCCGCTTCCCATCCTCGGCGGCACGACGGCGATCCTGATCGCCGTCGCGCTGCTCGCTTGCTGGCTGCCCGCCCGACGCGCGGGTCGCATCGACGCCATGCAAGCCCTGCGCGCCGACTAACTCCCTCACCCTTCTCCCCGCGCCCGCCTCCCCGGACGCGGCGGGCAGAGCCTTGCCCATTTTTTCCCATGCTCCACCTCCGCCAACTCCTCCCGCTCGCACTCCTTCCGCTCCTCGCCCACGCCGCCGCCCAGCCCGAAACCGCCGCCGCCGCGGGCGCGCGGCACCTCGCCCACGGCGAACCCTTCGCGGCCATCAAATCCTTCGAGGAAGCCATCAAGCTCGCCCCCACCGACGGCGAGCTCCACCGCCAACTCGGCGAGGCCTGCCTCCTCGCCGCACGCGAGGCCGGCATGCTCAGCAAACCCGGCTGGGCCAAAAAAAGCCTCCGCGCCTACGAGAAAGCCGTCGAGCTCGCCCCCGACAACCTCGCCGCGCGGCTCGGCCTCATGTCGTATTACCAGAACGCTCCCGGCCTCTTCGGCGGCGACCCGGCCAAGGCCCAAGCGCAGGCTGACGCCATCAAGCAGCGCGACGCCACCCGCGGCCACGTCGCCTTCGCCATGTTGAAAATCGGCGACAAGCACTACCCCGCGGCCCGCGCCGAGCTCGACGCCGCACTCCGCCTCACGCCCGCCGACTATGGCGCGCTTTTCCAGCTCGGCCGCCTCACCGCCGTCACCGGCGAATCCCCCGAGGCCGGCATCGCCGCCCTGCGAAAGTGCCTCACCCTCCCTCCTGCCGCCGGCGCGCCCGGCCACGACGCCGCCCACTGGCGCCTCGGCAACATCCTCGAGCACACCGGCGACAAGGCCGCCGCCCGGGCCGCCTACGAAGCCGCCCTCGCCGTGAACCCCAACTTTCAATCGGCGAAAGAGGCCCTGGCCAAACTGGCCGCGCCCTGACGCCGCACGGCCTGCCGCGCCTTACCTCTCCTTACTCACCTGATCGCCTCCGTCGCCATGCCCTCGCTGCACCCTGCACCGCTCTGCACCCGCCTCCTCATCTCCGTCGGCATCGTTTTCTACGCCGCCGTCGTGCCGCTGCTCGAGGTCAACGCCTCGCACGTCTTCAACCCCGCGTGGGTGCCGCACGCCCGCGTCCATGAAGTCTGGCAACTGCTCGCCAACACCACGCTCGGCCTCTTCGCCGCGTGGCGCCTCTGGCGCCACCACGACGTCCGCACCGCGAGCACGATCAACGTGATCGTCATGCTCTCCTTCCTCGCCGCCTTCGCCCTGCGCGACACCTACGGCGGCTCGATGGTCGTCGAAGGCCGCGGCGAACTCCGCCTGCTCGGCCTGAACCTCGCCGTCGTCGGCTTCGGCCTCGCGCTCCTCTGCCACGCCGCCGCGCTCTGGATCCATTGCCGCGCGACTCGCATGTCACCGCGCAACGCCGCATGATCGGCGCGCGCCTCGATTCCCTGCTCACGCGGCTAACCGCCGCGCGCCGCAAACCGGCCATCGACGGCCCGCTGCGAACCCGCCGCGTCCGCACCTTCGCCGGCGACGTGCGCGTCTTCGATTCCGGCACGCCGGGCCCGTGCCTCGTGCTCGCGCCCGACGGGCCGAACGTCATCGAACACTACGCGCAACTCATCGCCTTGCTCGTCCCGCACCTGCGCGTCGTCTGCTTCGATTTTCCCGGCTTCGGCCATTCGCTGCCCTCGTCCACCTACACGCATTCGCTCGATGAGGGCGCGGGCGTCGTTCTCGCCATGCTCAACGCCCTGGGCATCCCCCAGGCCGCGCTGGCCTTCAGCTGCGCCAACGGCTTCTACGCACTGCGCGTCGCCCAACTCGCCCCGCGACGCGTCACCCGGCTGGTGCTCGCGCAAACTCCCTCGATCGCCGCCATGCACGCTTGGAAGCGCCACGTCATCCCATGGCCGTTGACCGTGCCCGTGCTCGGCCAGGCCGCCATCTGGCTCACGCGGGAGAACTCCGCGCACGGTTGGTATGACAGCGCCCTGCCCAGCGCCAGCCCACGCGAGCCGTTCCGCGCCCCCGCCCGTCGCGCCTTCGCCCGTGGCGCCTGCTGGTGCCTCGCCGGCATCACCCAAGGCCTCGCCCGCGAACCGCGATACGTTCTCCACGACATCGCCACTCCCTGCACGCTGATCTGGGGCGCACGCGACCGCACACACCGCCACACCGATCCCGACACCCTGCGCGAGATCGCGCCCAACGCGGAGATCCTGCGCTTCGCCGACTGCGGGCACTTCCCCGAACTCGAAGCCGCCGAGCGCTACGCCCAGTTGGTGATCCCGCTCCTGGAGCAATCCCAGCCACCCGCCCCGTGATCTGCGCAGGCACGGAGCCATCCATTTTTCCCATGACAAATAGAACCCACCAAGGAACCTCGTCCTCATCAACGTGCGCCTCGCAACGGCCGATCGCGGCCGCTCACGCGCCCTCTCTGCGCTCGCCCAACCGCCCCGCAATTCCGCCGCTGACCCTGCGCCTGGCCCGGTCGCTGTGGCACGATTGTCGCCGGCTGCTCGATTCGCAGCGTGCGCGTCGCATGACTGCCCTTCCGACTTCCGCTTCGTTCCGCCCGGTCGCGCTCTTCGCCGCCGCGCTCTCGATCGCCTCATTTGCCCACGGTGCCACCCTGCGCAGCACGTTCGCCTGCTCCGGCGGCGGCGACCTCCAGGCCTTTGGCCAAACCTATCCCGAGGTCCGCACGGCGGAGACCGAATTCTCCTACGGCGCCGACCTCTGGAAGGTCGAGGCCGACCAGATCTCCTTCACCCTCTCCGCCCGCCGCACGGAATTTCACCGCGACTCCAAGCGCTGGGCCGGTCCCGTGGCGCCGCAGACCAGCGTGAACGCGCAGGGCTTCTGGTCCGCCCCGTTGCCCGACAAGCTCCAGGACATCGGCGTCGAGTTCGTCTGGCAGCACCGGTTCAGCCCCGAGTGGACGCTGATGGTCCAGGCGCGCCCCGGCTGGCGCACCGCCGGCACCACCTCGCTCTCGAGCGACGGCTTCGGCGCGACCGGTGCCACTCTCGCGATGTGGCACATCAGCGATAGCCTGCAATTCGCCTTCGGCGCCGCGGGCGACAGCCTCGCCACCGGCTCGCAGCAACTGTTGCCGATCGCCGGCCTCGACTGGGGCTTCGCCGACCACTGGCGCCTCTCGCTCGGCGTGCCGCGCACCGGCGTGTTCTGGCAAGTTTCCGAAACGCTCGAGCTCGGCCTCGCCGCCGAGGGTGGTTGGAACACCTACTACGTCCGCCAGCGCGACGCCGCGACGTATCCTTACGGCCGTCCGCTCACCGAGACCAAACTCGAGCACATCGAGGCTCGCGTCGGCATCCAGGCCAACTGGAACGTCACCAAGTTCATCCAACTCAACGCCGCCGTCGGCGTCGTCGGCCTCCGCCGCTTGGAATATCCCGACCGCAACCTCGTCCTGAAATCCGACGGCACGCAGGCCGGCTACGGCTCGCTCGGCGTGACGGTCAACTTCTGACGCCGGTCCGCGTGCCCGTTTCCGCCCAATCTCGCGACGCCGTGACGCAGCCGCCTTTCGGGGCGACTGGTCACGGCCCTCGCAGCGGGCACGCCGCAGTGAGGGCGCCGACGGAATCGCCGGCGCTCCCACAATACAGCCTCCGTAAAATCCTCGGCATCTGGGCCGCCGCCGCGCTTCCGATGCCGGTGCTGGCCTTCGGCGTTTCGCCCCACCTCAGCGCCGCGCTCGGGCTGCATCCCGGCGTCGTGCTCTGGGGCCTGATGATCGCGGGCATGATGTGGCAATTCGTGCTCTCCTGCCTGTTGCTCCGTGCGGAATCCGCCACGCTCGGCCCGGGCCGCTGGCGCACGCGTCTGTGGCTCCGGACGCCGCGCGATCCCGCCAACGGTCGTCCTCGTCTCGCGCTGCTGTGGTGGGTCGTGCCGGTGGCGGTGGGCACCTTTCTCATCGAGGAGACGCGCGTGGCGCAGTGGCTCGCCGCGCCATTGACGTGGCTCGCGCCGTCGTTGGCCGCCGTGCCGGAGCCGCGCCTCGAATCGCTCGCCGACCCGCGGTTCATCGGCGCCTGGTGGCTCGTCGCGATGGGATTGCTCTCGTGCGTTTTCAACTACGCGTTGGGCGAGGAGCTGCTCTTCCGCAGCGTGCTGCTGCCGCGAATGCGCGGCGTCTTTGGCCGCTGGGACTGGCTGGCCAACGCGGTGCTCTTCGCCACCTATCATCTCATCCGCCCGCTCACGATCCCCACGATCATCGTGTCCACGATGCTGTGGACGTATCCGACGCGCCGTTTCCGCAGCGTCTGGTTCGCCGTGATCCCGCATGCGATCGAGGGCGTGGTGGTGATGACGCTGATCGTCGGCTACGTCGGCGGGTTCATCACGCCCTGACGCGTGGTGACTCCTGCGCCGCCCACCCGCCGCCCGTTTACTGTGCCATCCTCCACCCCAACCGTCCATCGCCCGCCATGTCCGCCCCCATCGCCGATCCAGTTCCTGCCATCACGCGCGACGGAATAAATTCTTGTGGACGGAAATCCGAGGAGTCCGAATCACGCCGCCGTCTCTCGCCGCTTCCTGTTTTCCCCGCCCCGTTGTCCGCCCTGCTCCACTTGCAACCGATCAGCTCCGCCACGCATCCGTGGCGCCGCCGCTGGCTGGGCACGCGCCGCTACTGGTTCGCGCAGATGTTGGGTTGGGGCGGGTTCATCCTGCTCGCGACCCAGAGCTTCGTCTCCTCCGAGCCGTTCGACAGCAGGGCGCTCATCGAGAACATCGGCGTGGCGGCGCTCGGGATGCTGATCACGCACACGTTGCGGGTGACGCTCTTGTTCTTCCGCCGCCGGCCGCTCACTTCGCGCCAGTTCGTCGCCCGCATCGTGCCCTGCTGGCTCGTGGGCAGTGTGGCGTTGGGCGGGGCGATGAGCCTCCTCTCCGTGCACCTCTACAGCGCGGAGCTGGCCGCCGGCAAACTCGTCCACGACAGCGGGCTCACCGACTACCTCGACATGGTGACGCGCAGCCTCTTCTTCATCGGTTTCTGGCTCAGCCTCTACTTCGGCTACCTCTTCTACAACCAGACCCGTGACAACACCGAGGAACGCCTCCGCCTCATCGGTCAGATCCGCGAGGCCGAGTTGCGCGCGCTGAAGGCGCAGCTGAATCCGCACTTCCTCTTCAATTCCCTCAACACCATCCGCGCGCTCGTCCCGCGTCACCTGCCCCAGCCGCGCCAAGCCGTCACCTCGCTCTCCGAGCTCCTGCGCGCCGCCTTGCGCCTCGGCGACCGCCCCGTCGTCACGCTCGCCGAGGAACTCGAGATCGTCGACCACTACCTCGCGTTGGAGACCATGCGCCACGAACAGCGTTTCCGCAGCACCCAGCAGATCGACGTCGCCACCCTCGGCTGGCTCGTGCCCCCCTTCGCGGTCCAATCCCTCGTGGAAAACGCCGTCAACCACGGCATCGCTCAGCGCCCCGAAGGCGGCACTGTCTCCATCACCTCGCGCCGCGTCGGCAACCAGCTCGAACTCACGGTCTCGAATCCCGGTCCCTTGCGCACCACCACGCGCTCCACCGGCGTCGGCCTGCAAAACCTCCGCTCCCAGCTCTCCCACCTCTACGGCCCGGTCGCGGAGCTCGACCTGATCGAGGAATCCGGCCTGGTGGTCGCGCGCCTCCGGCTCCCCTCCCCGCGTCCCGAAATCCTCCCCTCCGCATGAGAATCGCCCTGGTCGACGACGAACGCCTCGCCCGCGAAGAACTGCGCGGGCTCCTCTCCGATTTCCCCGACGCCGACATCGTCGGCGAGGCCGCCAACGTTCCCGAAGCGCTCCGCCTCCTCGCGGAAACCCGCCCCGACCTCGTCTTTCTCGACATCGAGATGCCCGGCGGCACCGGCTTCGACTTGCTCGCCCGCCTGCGCGCCCCGCTCCCCGAGATCATCTTCGTCACCGCCTACGACGAGCACGCCCTCCGCGCCTTCGAAGTCAACGCGCTCGCCTATCTCCTCAAACCCATCGTCCCCGCACGCCTCGAAGCCGCCTACCGGCGCGCCGCCGGCCTCACCAGCGAAACGCCCGCCCCCGCCGAAGCGCCCACCATCGCCAAGCTCCGCGAAGACGACCAGGTTCTCCTCCGCGACGAGCAGCGCTGCTGGTTCGGACCCGTCCGGCAAATCCGCCTGCTCGAAGGCAACGACAACCACACGCGCATCGCCTACGCCGACGGCGAGATCACGCTCTATCGCACGCTGGTCTCCCTCGAAGCGCGTCTCCCCGCCACGCTCTTTCTCCGCGCCAATCGCTCCCAACTCGTCAACCGCCACTGCATCCGCCGCATCGAGCCCTGGTTCAGCGGCAGCCTGAAGGCCACGCTCGACGACGGCACCGAAGTCGAGTTCTCCCGCCGCCAAGCCCAGCTCTTCCGCGAACGCCTCTCGCTCTAGAAGCCGCCGCGCCGCTCAACGCCCGCCGCGCAGGCATTCCTCCACCGCTGCGATCGCCGCGGGCTCGCGCTCGGCCCAATCGCCGCGGATCCACGTGTAAGGCAGGTGCCGTCGCTCCAACGCGCCGTGCCAGACACGCCGGCATTTCTCGCGATCCTCCGGATTGGGGAAACACCGCTGCGGATCCGGCGCGAACGGCACGTCGGTGTCGAGCAGCAGGTAGAGCGCGTAGTTGCGGCAGCGTTTCTCCGCGCCGCGCCGCACCTCGTCCGGCGTCGTCCCGTAAAGCAGGTCGCTCCACAACATCGTCGTCAGCGCGTCCGTGTCGCAGATCACCAGCGGCCGGGCACTCGCTCCAATTTGCCGTAATACGGCAAATTGCCCGGCCGCGCGCGCGACGGCCTCGTCCTCGCGCCGCCACTGCTCGCGCGCGATCGGCACCATGTCCTCCAGCCCGAGCACGCCGCCCTGCGCGTCGCAATGTTCGCGCGCATACTCGGCCACGACCGGCGCGCCGAAATGCGCGCCGAGCTTCGCCGCGAGTTCGGTTTTGCCGGTCGACTCCGGTCCGTAGACCGCGATGCGCAACACCTCGCTCACGCGCGCGCCTCCTGCGGCATCGAGCGCCGCCACGCGTGCCAGCCCCACACCGCCATCGCCCAGAAAATCACATAGAGCCCGGCCGTCAGCCGCAGGTCCTTGGCCCAATACACGCCGACGGCGACCGTGTTCACCACGATCCAGCCCGCCCAGTTCTCCAGAATCTTCCGCGCCTGCAGCCATTGCGCGATGAGGCTGAACACGAGAATGAACGCGTCCCAATACGGCAGCGCCGCGTCCGTCGTGCGATGCATGAACGTCCCCCACGCCGCCGTCGCCACCGCGCCGACCGCGCACCAGCCCGCGATCGCGCCAGCGGCGAGCCGCGTCACCGGCAACTCGCTGTGCGCCGCCGTGTGCTTGCCGCGCAACCAATGCGCCCAGCCGTAGGCCTGAACGGCGAAGAAACACGCCTGCAGGATCGCATCCGAGTAGAGCTTGGCGTCGAAAAACACCCAGCCGTAGACCGCGACCTGCACCAGCCCGACCGGCCAGCCCCAGATATTCTCGCGGATCATCAGCCACACGCCGATGACGCCGAGCACGGTGCCGAGGATTTCCCAAACGCTCATGCGCGCACGGTGGCGGCGGGCCGGCGGGTTGTCCAGAGCCGCGCGCGGCTACTTCTTGGTCGCTGCGAGAAACGCCTCCATCGCCTCGCGCGTGATAACGTGCGCGGCCGCGCAGCGCGGGCATTGCACGTGGATCGACTCCTGTTCGCCGAAGAGTTCCTCGAGCCCGCCGCGCACGGCCGGCGCCAGCGCGCCCATGATTTTCTGCTGCGTGCAACCGCAGTGCCAGCGATACGCCCGGCGCTCGATGCGCGAGACCGTCTCGGTCTGCGCCAACGTCTTCACGGCCGCCGTGTCGACCTGCTTGAGCCACGCCTCGTCGCAATCCGGGTGCGAGACCAGCATCGCGAACTGGTCCTCGCCGAGGTCGAAGTAGCGCGCGATGCGTTGCTCGCTCGTCGCGTAGTAGTGCTCCGCCGCCTGAAACAGGTCTGCGCCCTCGAAGTTCACGACGCTGCGCCGCTTCTCCGCGCCACGCCGCGGCATCAGGTCGGAATAGAAAACGTTCTTCTCCGCCTCGCGGACATTCTCCGTGAAAATGCGGCCCGCCACGGTGCAGTCCTCATTGTCGCCGGTGAGAAACAGATTCAGCCGCGGATCCTGCAACCCGATCGTCCACGCCAGATGCTCGAAGCGCGGCCGCGACGCGCAATGCAGCGCGAAGGCCGCCAGCGCCTGCTTGAACCGCCGATCGTGCTCCGGCGCGGGCTTCAGGTGGTTGTCCGCGAGGTGCAGGTAGTAATCCACGAACAGCGGGCTCAAGTCGCCGCGCGTGATCAGCACATTGCGATGCCGCACGAACTCGGTGATGATTTCAGCGCCGTTGACCGGCTCGGGTGTGGATTCGGACATGCCGCGGAGTGTAACCGTCGCGCCATAAAGGCAAGTGGTCGAATTTTCGGTAACTTCGCCGGCCCTTCGAATGTTATAGGCCGCATGCTCCGCGCGCTCGCCCTTCTCCTCGTCACGACCTCATCGCTGCTCGCCGCTCCGGTGGGCGGCCCCCGCCTGCCGGGCGATGATGCCCCGAAGCCGCAGCTCCTGCTGCTCGGCAGCTTTCACTTCAAGGACGCCGGCCTCGACGGCTACAAGCCGAAGCACTCGTTCGGCGCGCTCGCTCCGGCTCGACAAAAGGAAATCGCCGACGTGGTCGCGCGCCTCGCCGCCTTTCGCCCCACTCACGTCGCGCTCGAGATCGGCGCCGAAGACAGCGCGTCGATCAACGACCGCTACACGAAGTTCCTCGCCGGCGAGTTCTCCATCGCCGATCGCGAGAACGAAATCTACCAGCTCGGCTTTCGTCTCGGCCAGGCCGCCGGACTCAAGCAGCTCGACTGCGTCGACGCCCAGGGCCGCGCCTACGCCGAACTCCCGGAGAAGATCGAGGACTTCCGCGCCTACGCCGCGCGCCACGGCGAGGAGGCGTTGTTCGATTCGCCCTGGGAAAAGAAATTCGCCGCGCTCTACGCCGCCGACGACGAGGCCAAGACGCAAAGACCCCTGCGCGAGACGCTCCTCTATCAAAACTCCGAATCCCGCCTCATGCTCGGACACGGGCACTACCTCACCGGCATGTTCCGCGCCGGCGCGGGCGACAACTACTGGGGCGCCGACAACCTCGTCGCCTACTGGTATGGCCGGAATCTCCGCATCTTCGCCAACCTCCTGAAACTCGCCGCCCGCCCCGAAGACCGCATCGTCCTCATCATCGGCGCGGGTCACGTGCCGATCCTCCGGCACGCCGCGCTCGCCTCACCCGAAGTGGAGCTCGTCGAGGTGAGCGCCGTCCTCGGCGAGCAGCGCTGATTCGCGTCCCTCGGCCCGCGCCAGCACGCGCTCCAAGCACCGCCGCAAAGCCGCGCGCTGCGCCGGCGCCGCCTCGAGCCGCTCCGCCGGTCGCCGCACAACCAAGGCGTCGCCCGCGCGCACGAGCAGTCCCCAACGCGGCGGCACCTCGGCCTCGGCAAAAATATCCGGCTCCACCACGAGCCACAGGAAGTCCGCGCAACGATAGCGCGTCATCCGCGAGAACTTCGTGCCCTCGCGCACGCGGCGTTGCAGCGTCACCAGCTCGCGCCGCACGCGCGCGTAGGTGCGGTGCTCGACGCGGCTGAAGTCGCACGTGTCGAACTCCGGCCACAGCGCATCGCCTTGCCGGCACTCCGGCCGGTGCACCGCGAGCATCGCCTCGAGCGCCGCCCGCCGCTCCTCGAGCGCGACGGCGGCCGTGCGCGTGTGCGTCTC
The DNA here is from genome assembly GCA_016217545.1 of Opitutia bacterium. NCBI lineage: Bacteria > Pseudomonadati > Verrucomicrobiota > Opitutia > Opitutia bacterium. The sequence goes on from JACRHT010000011.1 coordinate 243,276, forward strand.
GTCATGCGCGTCCTTCAACAGGTCCGGGCGCGACTGCTTGCACTCGAACACCGCCACGCCGCCTGCGTCCGCCGACTCCAGCGCCGCCACGTCCGCGCGGAAGCCGCTGCGCGGCACGCGCACCTCGCATGCCGCCTGCGCGAAACCGTTCGCCCGCGCCCAGGCGAGCGTGAGGATTTTCAGGCGGGCGTGGGATTCCGTTTCTCCGCGAGACACGGGGCGCTTTGTAGGAGCGCACGGCGACCGCCGGAAGCCAAATTCCGCCGCGCGTCTACCGCGCGGGAAAACGCTTCGCGAGGAACTCGTCGAGGGCTTGGTAGATCTTCACGCGGGCATCCTCATCCTCGATGCCGTGGCCTTCCCGCTCCGGCGCGTAGCGCACGAAGTCCTTTTTCGCCGCCCGCAGGGCGCGCACGAAATCGGCCGACTGCGCGTAGGGAATGAGCGGATCGTTGTCGCCGTAGACGATGAACATCGGGGCGCGAATCCGTCCGACGTCGTAGAGCGGCGAGACGGCATCGAGGGCGGCCTTGTCCTTCTCGGGATCGCCGACTCGGCGCGACCACAAGGTGAACGCGTAGGCGAACCGGGGATCGTCGCGAAAATAGGCGATCTGCCGCGCCATGTCGGACGGACCGAACATCGACACGCCGACCTTGAAGAGTTCGGGCTCCCGCGTCAGCGCGCGGAACACGGCGTAGCCGCCATAGCTCGCGCCCATGATTCCCAATCGAGCCGGATCGGCAACGCCGCGCGCCATGGCCCACTGCGCGGCGTCCGTGAGATCGTCCTGCATCTTGTGGCCGTATTCGCCGACGGCGAGTTCGTCGAACGCGTGGCCGTAACCGCCCGAGCCGCGGTAGTTCACCTGCAACACCGCGTAGCCGCGAGTCGCGAGGAACTGGACCTCGGGATTGAATTCGAAGTGGTCGCGGATGCCGTGGGGCCCGCCGTGCACCAGCAGGAAGAACGGCAGCTTCTTCGTGCTGTCGGCGCCGGGCGGGAGCGTGAGATAACCGGCGAGCTTCACGCCATCGCGCGCTTGGATCGTGACCGGCTGGCTTTCCGCCAGCTTCCAATCGTTCAGCCAGGGACCGCGATAAAACACCGCGGTGAGATCGCCGGTTTGCTGGTCGAAGAGATAGTAGCGACCGGGCTCGCGAGTCGACTTACTCTCGATCAGCAGGCGCCGACGCGAGCGATCCCAGGAACTGACGACGTTCACGAATTCTCCCAACGCGTCGTCGATCACGGGCTGCAGTTTCGCGAAGCCCGCGTCGAAGTAGTGCACCTTCGTGCGCCCATCGGGCACGAGCATCGCATGCAGGCCCGCGTCCAGGGGCGAGCTGATCGAATCGCCGAGATCGACGGCCGCGTTCTCGAACACCGGCCCGGAAATCGCACGCGTCGCGCGGTCGTAGCGCCAGACCGCCGCGCGATCGCCGCCTTGCCGCGCGCGGAATAGAAACGACGTCCCGCCGTCCTCCACTCCGATGAGCGCGAACGCCTCGGTGAGGCGGGCCCGGATATCCAAGATGAGCTCCGGCTTGCCGTCGTCGTCGATCCAGTAGACGTGCAGCTGCGGCATCTGCGCGCGGTCTTTCCAGCGGAAACTCTCGTCGAACGCCGCGCGATCGAGGCTCAACGCCACACGCGGCTTGCCGCGCCGATCGCAGAGCCAGTTGAACGTCATCTCGGGATCGGGCACCACGGTGGTGATCTGGCCGGTGCGCGTGTTCACGCGGTAAAGCCCGACCTCGCGATGCCGATCCTTGCGCCAGTAGGAAAGGCGGTCGGGCGAGAAATCCAGGGCGAGCGTCTGAGCCATCAGCACCTCGTCCGGCTGATCGATCAACGGATGCACCACCTGCGCGCCCACGAGCAACCACGCCGGCTCGAGCCGCTCGAGGCGCCCCGGCGGCGCCTGGATTTGCACGCGGTCGGAGCCGTCGGCGTTGAGAGCCATGAGCGCGGGGCCGTTGTCCCAGTAGCGCACGAGCAAGCGCTCGTCGCCGACCCAGTCGAAATTGCGCATCCACGCCGACGGATCGTTCACGAGGATTTTGGTCTTCTTCGTTTCGAGATCGAACACGCCCAGAATCGTGCGGCGGTCGTGCTTCTCGTGCTCGTAGGGAATGATGCTGGCGAGGTAGCGGCCGTTCGGGGACAGCTTCATCTCGTTGTGCCGGTAGAGGCGGAACAGCTGCTCCGCCGGCACCGGTGCCATTTTCTTCTCGGCGGCCTGCGCGCAGCCCCACGCGCCAGCAACCGCCACCAAGGCAATCAGGATTCGCTTCATCAGGAATGTGTGGCTCCTGAAAAAAGAGATTCGCGCAAAACCACGCAAGCGCCCATGCGCCGGCCACGCCCACCTCAAGCGCACATCAGGAAATCGCGACCTTCGTGCCGGCCGGTGGCGGTCAACTGCGTGCGGATGTAGTCGCGCGCGCCGCGCGTGCCGACGTAGCCGAGCACGAAATTCTGTTCGCGCGGCGGCAGATCGGCCGGCGCGATGACGGGCACGCCGCCCACCTTCTTGCCGGTCTTCTTCGCATCGATGTCGATGTAGCCGGCAATCTTCACGCCGTGCTCCGCGAGGTGCGCGGCCCGCTGCCGCGTCGGTCGGCCCGCGCCCCAAATCCAGATCGTGCGCGGCAGCTCGATCTCGCGCTTCAACCATTCCGCGAGCCAGAACGCCTTGAGTTTGTAGAACGCCTCCGGCGAGTAACGCGGGTCGGTGCGCGACGCGCGCTCCGGCAAATCGTGCCACGTGAGCAGCGTGTCGGGCAGCTTCGCCATCCTCACGTTCACGTCCATCCAGCGCAGCCACAGCTCGTAATCTTCCGGAAAATCGCCGTCGCGGTAGTTGCCGTGGTCGTCGACCAGATGCCGGCGAAACATCACGCTCGGATGCGCGAAGGGCGACTCGACGAAACGGTTCAGCGTGATCTCCTCGCTCGTGAGCAGCGAGTTTACCCACTCGACGTGCAGCGCGTAACCGGCCGCCTTCACGGGATCGCCGCCAAACTCGACGCACGAGCCAACGACGCCGACATCGGGATTGGTCTGGAGAAAAGCGACCTGTTTCGCCAGCCGCTCGGGCAGCATCTCGTCGTCGGCATCCATGCGCGCGATGAACTCGCCCGCCGCGGCCGCGATGCCGGCGTTCAACGCGCCCGCGATGCCGGCCTTGGTGCGCAGCACGCGGATGCGCGGGTCGAGCTGCGCCATTTCGATCAGAATGAAGCGCGTGGCGTCCTTCGAGCCGTCGTCGAGCGCGACGAGTTCCCAATCGCGGAAGGTCTGACCTTGGATGCTCGCCACCGCGCGCGCCACCGTGGCGGCGGCGTTGCGAGCGGGCATCACGACTGAGACGAGGGGCATGGCGCGAAGTTAGATAATTTGCCGCACCAAGCGCCAGCTTTCACGCGTAAGCCGAAAGGAGGAAGCAGCGGCAACGCGGTCGGAATCACCCCGGCGGCCGGAACCATCGCCGCGAAGGTGGAGCGCGTTGACCCCAACGCGCTCATGAATTCTCGCTCGCGAACAGCGCGTTGAGGTCAACGCGCTCCACCGCGATTGCCCGACTCCGGCCTCGGGCGGGCGTGGCGATCCAGTTGGAACGGCGAAATTGGCGCGCCGTGCCGGACCATCACTTCACCGTGCGGTCGGGCGCGATCACACCCTTCGACTGGAGCTTCTTCACCTTCGGCTTGATCACGAAGGAGCAGTAGCCGGCGTGCGGGTTGTTTTTGAAATAGTCCTGATGGTAGTCCTCGGCCTCGTAGAACTTTCCGAGCGGCGCGATCTCGGTGACGATCGGGTCGTCGAAATCCTTTTGCGCGGCTTTCTTGCCCGCCTCGGCCGCGGCCTTCTGCGCGTCGTTGGCGTAGAAGATCGCCGAGCGATACTGCGTGCCTTCGTCGGCGCCCTGGCGGTTGAGCGTCGTCGGGTCGTGCGACTCGAAGAAAATCTCGAGCAGACGGGCGTAGCTGACGACCGCCGGATCGAACTCGATGCGCGTCGCCTCGGCGTGGCCGGTGTCGCCCTCGCACACCTGCTTGTAGGTCGGATTTGCGACGTGGCCGCCGGTGTAGCCGCTGGTGACCTTCTTCACGCCGGGCACGTGCTCGAACACGGCCTCGGTGCACCAGAAGCAGCCCGAGGCGAAGACGGCGGTTTCAGTCTGGCCGGCGGGAGCGGCCGCGGAGGAGGAATTCGTGGTCATGAGAAAAGCGACCGCGAGCGCGGTCAGGAACGTGGAAAGGCGATTCATGTTGAAAGGGAGAGGCGCGAGCGCCCCGCCCTATTCCTTACGCGTCACATGGCGCGTTGGATGAGTTCGACTTCGTAGCCCTCGGGAGCGTCGATGAAGGCGATCACGGACCCGCTACCGGTCTTCGTCGGGCCGTCGCTCAGTGTGTAGCCCTTTTTCTTCAGCTCTGCCTCGAACGCCGCCAAGTCGGCGACCTCGAACGCGAGGTGCATGAGGTCGGGTTGCACCTGCACGCTGGGCGCGCCGGGCGGCATCTGGCAGATCTCGATTTCCTCGTCGCTGTTCGGCGTGGCGAGGAAGACCAGCTGCGCCCCGCGCGGCGAGGTGTGGCGGCGCGTGGCCCTCAGGCCGAGTGCGTCTTCGTAGAATTTCACGGTGCGCTCGATGTCGTTCACGCGCATCCGGGTGTGGAGAAGCTTTTGGACTGCCATGGGCCGCGGAACGTAGGCGCGCCCCGCCCAAACGCAAACGCGCTCTCGCCCGGCGCTTCGTTCACTTCTTTTCCGGCTCGGTCGAGGCGGGCGCCGACTTCGGCTTCGCCTCGCGCTCGCTCCGCCGCCGCGCGTCCCAGCTGAGCTGCGCGATCGCATCGAACGGCAGCGCCTCGGCTCGATTCGTCTCCGCGCGATAGAGAAACACGAACCGCGAGGTCGTGCCCAGCAGCGTGGCTTCGAACGGCGCCGCCTGCGCGACCGCGTCGTTCTTGAACTGCACCGTCACGCGCGGGAAATCGCCCTCGCGGGCCCGATTCGCCTGCCACGTGGAATACAGCAAGGTGAACAACACCGCATACGTCCCGATGAACAGCACTTGAGCCGAAGGCACCATCCTGCGCGCCTTTTCGCGGGAAGCCGCGAGTTTCACCGGGTCCTTCCGCCACCGCGGCCAGCGCCGGAAAAACCAGCCCGCCGCGCGCAGCGAGCTCCACATGTAACCCCAATAGAAAACCAGCCCCAGGGAGGCCATCGCGACCGTGAGCGGCTCACGCACCACCACCATGAGGAAATCCGCCGCGTCGCTGAACTCGAGGACGTTGAGCTTGAAGCGCCGGAAGAACAGGAACTGGTAAAGCAGTCCGACCACCGACAGCAGCAGATAGACCACGGAGAGGACGAGGCCGGGATTGTCCCGCAGCCAATCCGGCACGCGCAGGCGCGGTTTCCAGATTTCCCAATCCGGGGCGGTGGACGTCAGCTCATTTTCCGAGGGAGTGGGATTCACGACGCGCGAAACTGGGTCGGGCATTTCCCGAGTCAACGCCGCACCCGCCCGCGCTCACCGCTTGCACCGCGCCAAGTGCCGCGCAATCCTGCCCGCGCCGCATGTCTTTGACCTTTTCCGACATCTGCGCCGCCCGCGCCCGCATCGCTCCGCACGTGAAACTCACGCCGGTCCTCGCCAACGACGCGCTCGATGCCGCCGCGGGCGCATCCCTGTTCTTCAAGTGCGAGAACCTGCAGGCGATGGGCGCGTTCAAGGCGCGCGGCGCCGCCAACGCCGTCTTCGCACTCTCCACCGCCGAAGCCGCCCACGGCGTCGTGACGCACAGCTCGGGCAACCACGGCGCGGCCGTGGCCCGCGCGGCGAAATTGCGCGGCATCCCCGGCTTCATCGTCATGCCGCACAACGCGCCGCAGACGAAAATCCGCAACGTCGAGAGCTACGGCGGCCGCATCGTTTTCTGCGAACCCAACCTCACCGCGCGCGAAGCCGCCTGCACGCGCATCGCCGCCGAGACCGGCGCCGTGCTCGTGCATCCGTTCGACGACTACGCGGTGATGGCCGGCCAGGGCACCGCCACGCTCGAACTGCTCGAACAAGCCGGCGCGCTCGACCTCGTGCTGTGTCCCGTCGGCGGCGGCGGACTTCTCTGCGGCACCGCGGTCGCCGCCAAGGGCGCGCAACCCGGCATCCGCGTGGTCGGCGTCGAGCCCGCCGCGGCCGACGACGTCGCGCAATCCTTCCGCGCCAAGAAACCGATCAGCATCGCGCACGCGGACACGATCGCCGATGGCCTGCGCACCAACGTCACCGGTCAGCGCAACCTCCCGCTCATTCTGCAACACGTCGACGACATCGTGACCGTTTCCGAGGACGCCATCGTCACCGCGATGCGCACGCTCTGGGAAAACCTCAAGATCGTCATCGAGCCGTCCTGCGCCGTGCCGTTCGCCGCGATCCAATCCGGCCGCCTCGACGTCCGCGGCCAGCGCGTCGGCCTCATTCTCACCGGCGGCAACGTCGACCTCGAAAAACTTCCCTGGCTGAAAACCTAGCTGCGATTCACCACGAAGAGCACGAAGCTCACGAAGCGTTCTATCGCACCGATGATCACGCGCCCGAAATCCATGTTTTACTCTTCTTCCTTCGTGACCTTCGTGGTTCCAATCCTCCCCGGCCCGCATTCGCGATGAGTTCCGTCTTCCCCTCGCGCCCCTCCAGCTCGCTCGAGCAACTCTCGACGCCCTGCCTCGTCCTCGAACGCGGCAAACTCGCGCGCAATCTCGCGCACATGGCCGCGACCGCCGCGATCAAGGGCGTGCGCTTCCGTCCACACCTCAAGACGGCGAAGAGCGCCGACATCGGCCACCTCGCCGCGCCGCCTCCCGCGGGTGCGATCACGGTCTCGACGCTGCGCGAAGCCGAATACTTCGCCTACCACGGCTGGCGCGACATCTTCTACGCCGTCGGCCTCGGTCCCGGAAAACTGTCGCGCGCCGCGGCGCTCGCGCACGCTGGCGTGGACCTTGCGGTCATCGTGGACCACGTCGCCTCCGCGCGCGCGCTTCGCGAATGCGCGCAAGCCGAACGCGTGACCTTCCGCGCGTTGATCGAGATCGACAGCGGCGACCGGCGCGGCGGTGTGCCGCCGGAGAGCAACGAGCTGGTGCTCGTCGCGCAGGAACTCGGGCCGCTCTTCGCCGGAGTCGCGACGCACGGCGGGTTTTCCTACAACGAGCGCGACGCGGCCGGCTTCGCCCGCGTGGCGGCACTCGAAGCCGACGCGCTGCGCACCGCCGCCGCGCGCCTGCATGCTGCCGGTTTTCCCTGCGCCATGCTCAGCCTCGGCTCAAGCCCGACCGCCATCGCCGCCGCCGACCTCACCGGCATCACCGAGCTGCGCGCGGGCGTCTACATGTTTTGGGACTGCTACCAAGCCGGCATCGGCGCGTGCCGCTACGACGACATCGCGCTCAGCGTGCTCACGGAAGTGATCGGCCGCCCGGCGCATCGGCCCAACGAGTTCCTGATCGATGCCGGTTCGTTCGCGCTCTCGAAGGACACCGCGACCGCCGCGCTGTCGTCGGAGAAGAATGCCGGCTACGGTTTCGTGTGCGACCTCGACGGACAGTTGCTCTCCGGCCTGCGCGTGCAGCGCACCTGGCAGGAACACGGCCTCGTCGTCAGCGACCATCCGCTCGCGCCCGAGGCATTTCCGATCGGCACACGCCTGCGTATCCTGCCGAACCACGCCTGCCCGACCGCCGCCGCGCACGACCGCTACTTCGTCGTCAACGGCAGCCGCGACCTCGTCGCCGAGTGGCCGCGCGTGAACGGTTGGTGAGCCGCACGCGCTGCACTTCCACCCAAGCGCGAGGTCTGCACGGGTCTGATTCCCGGTCGCCGACTTCCTGTCATAGCCAGAAACGCGAGATTGACGTGCGCCGCCGCGCCCGTAGTTCTCGTGAACCTTAAATGATGCAGGTCCGCTCCAACGTCTCGCTGATGCTTACGCCGTGGTATGCCACGTCGAAAGCTATTACGCGAACACTCACGGGCGCCCTGTAACAGCATTTAGTCTCCAACCTAAATCCCCTTTCCAAATCACAGGCCGCCCAATCCAGGGCGGCCTTTTTGTTTTTCTCCCATGAACACCGCCACCGCTCCCGTCGTTACCCTGAACGCTGAAGCCCAGACTCCCGCCGCGCGCGTGCACCCGGGCTTCCCCCGCCTCTCGACTCGCCCGCAGGCGAACTCGGGCGGGCCGAATCACCACCTCTTCAACAACAACGGAACGTGGTTCATTCACTACACGCTGTTTCCGGATCCGTTCACCAAGCAGCGCATCCGTGCGTCGCTGAAGACCGCGAACCTGCACGAGGCCCGACAGCGTCGCGACGCGTTCTTCGCCCAATTACCGGGCGGTGACGTGATCTTGCGGATGTTCGCCGGCGCCTCAGCTGCCGCCTGAGTTTAGCCATAGGACGCCCCGCCGCGCGTTCGGTGCAGGACGCGCGGCGTGGAGCGTGGGCGTGCGCGAGCCTCCCGCGGCGCGGCGTCGCTCAGGGATTTTCCCGCACGAGCGGCGCCGGCTTCGGATACGTGCGCTTCAAAAACGCCTCCGGCACGGGCACGATGCAGATGTTCATCGCGTGGCCGTCGGCCGAGAGCATGGCCGACTCGATCTCGATGCGCGTCCCGTCGGGACTGAAGGTCGGGTGCACGTGATCGGCCGCGGTAGCCTTGTGGCCGGCGGAGAGGAGAATCATTTCGTCGTTCGTGCGATCGATGAGATAGAGGTTGCGCCCGAAATCGTCGCCCACTGCCCAGCGCCCGTCGGGCGAACCGTGCACGTGCCAGAGGCCGCTGCCGCGCTTGGTCTGGCCGGCAATGCGCATTTCGCGGGTGCGGAGATTCACGATGGCGAGACCGGTCGGGTGCTCGCGTGTGCCGGACGGTCCCCAGGCGTCGTTCGTGCCGGGGGCGCGGTGGCCCATCAGCGCGAAGGCCACTTCGTCCTTCGTGATCACCGCCTCGTGCGTGACCCAATCCCACGGCGCCTCGGGAAACAGCGGCCGCAGGCCCGTGCCGTCGCCGCGCACGGTCCACGTGCGTTGCGGGGATTTGCCGCCGGTCTCCCAGCAGAAAACGATTTCACCCGGCACCCAGGGATTCGTCTGCACGTGGCCGATCTGAAACGGCACCGCGACGAGGAACTGCAACGCGCCGGTCTTGAGGTCCATGCGGCCGAGCCCGGTCGGACCCGCGCCCATGTTGCGCGGGCCGAAGTTCGGCTCGATCTTCGCGTCGGGCGGCAGGTGTTTGGCGGCCTCCTCCTTGGCCACGCGAAAATACGCCACGTCCTCGGCGGCATCGATCGCGAGATCGCCACCCGCGCCCCACTCGAGCGGGATCGTGCCGCACACGCGCTCGTAGTCCGCCGCCTGCGTCACGCGGCCGGCCTCGCTGTCGGCGAAGAGCTTCGCGAGATCGACCTCGATGAGTTGCGACGGGCGCGCCGGACCGCGTTCGCCACGCGGACGCGCTTCGCCCTCGGCGCGACGCTCCGGCGGCGGCCGCACACCGCCTTCGGGACGGAAGAAATACATCTTCATCGCGTGCTGCGCGAGGCACAGCATCCCGATGTAGCCGCCTTCGGTGATCTGCACGATCGCACCGATCTCCTCGTTCACCGCCATCGCCTCCCCGCGCACCCGATTGGAGCGGAACACGACCCACTTGCTGTCCGCCGTCCATTGCCGGTGCGTCGGGTAGATCTTCGAATCACCGGCCGGCGTGCTCGTGAGGAACGTCAGCGGCACGCCCGTGACCGGATCGATCACCACCTTCTTCTCCGAGGGAAACCGATCGCCGATCTTCGCGTGCGCCACGACGGGCACGCAAAGCGACGCAACGATACTGGCCAACAGCACGAGAGCGCGAATCGTCATGGGACAAGGGGTTGGGGTTGCGCGAAGAATCCCGCGCCGCTCCGCCGCCCGCCACCGCAAATTCTCGCGAACGAACTGTCCGTCTCAGGAAATACTCCCGCGCGCCGTCACTTCGCGCGCCGCACTTCGACTTCCGGCAGGAACGCCGTGAGCAAGCCGATCAACGGAAACCACGCCGCGAGATCGAACACCCTCGCGATGCTCGTGTGGTCCGCGAGGCGCCCGAGCAGCGCCGAACCGATGCCGGCCGCGCCGAACGCCAGGCCGAAGAACAATCCGGCCACGAGGCCGACGTTGCCCGGCACGAGTTCCTGCGCGTAGACGAGGATCGCCGAAAACGCGGACGCGAGAATCAGGCCAATAAAGATCGTCAGCACGACCGTGCCCGCGAGTCCGACGTGCGGCAGCAGCAACGAGAACGGCGCCACGCCGAGGATCGAGATCCAGATCACGCGCTTGCGCCCGATGCGATCGCCCACCGGCCCGCCGATGATCGTGCCCGCCGCCACGGCAAACAGGAACACGAACAGGTAAACCTGCGACCACTGCACCGAGACGCCGAATTTTCCGATGAGGTAGAACGTGTAGTAGTTCGTCAGGCTGATCAGGTAGAAATATTTCGAGAAGATCAGCGCCACGAGGACGACGAGCGCCCACGCGACTTTGCCGCGACTCAGCTTCACCGGCTCGAAATCGCCGTGCGCGAGCGGCCGCGTCTTCAACCGGTGCATGTTGGCCTGATACCATTTGCCGATCCGCGCCAGCAGCGCGATGCCGCCCAGTGCCACGAGCGTGAACCACAGGATGTGCGCCTGACCGCGCGGGATGATGATCGCCGCGGCGAGCAGCGGCCCGAGTGAAGTCCCGAAATTGCCGCCGACCTGGAAAAGCGATTGGGCAAAACCGTGCCGCCCGCCCGACGCCATGCGCGCCACACGCGACGCTTCCGGGTGAAACACCGACGAACCCACGCCCATCATGCCCGCCGCGAGCACCATGAGCGGAAACGAATGCGCCTGCGACAGCACCGCCATGCCGCCGAGCGTGAAGCTCATGCCCACAGGCAGCGAAAACGGCTGGGGCCGCCGATCCGTGTAGTAGCCGACCACTGGCTGGAGCAGCGAGCCGGTCAGCTGGTAGGTCAGCGTGATGAGTCCGATCTGCGTGAACGTCAGGTGATACGAATCCTTCAGCAGCGGATAGATCGCCGGCAGCATCGCCTGGAACGTGTCGTTCAGCAGGTGCGCGACGCTCAGGGCGAACAGGACGTTCATCACCGTCGCGTGGGCAGCAGAAGAGGTCGGCGCGCTTTCCGTGGCGCGGGTCGGGCGTGGACTCATGCAACAGCCACTAGCCGCGAGCCGCCGGCCTGAGTCAAGGAGCCCGCCTGTTCTAGCTGCGTTGGGCCGGAGAAATTCCCGGGAAGCCCCGGCACGCGACGCCACTCACAGCGGCAGCGACATGTCGATGTTCCAAATGCCCGGCGGATGCTCGAACTCGGCGTGCGGCTGAAATCCCTCTCGCAAATAGAAGCGCACGGCGCGCGCGTTGCGCTTCTGGGTGCCGCCCATGAGGACGAGACGGTCGCAGCCCGCGGCACGCGCCATCTGGACCACCGCGGGAAACGCCGCGCCAGCGACGCCGCGATCCTGCCAATCGTCCGCGATGACCGGCGCCAGCGTCGCGGGTCGCGCGATATCCACCTCCTGGCGACGAGCCCGGTAGCGCGCCGCGTCTTCCTCGCGCCATCCGAGTTCGAGAATGAAATAGCCGACGATCCGCCCGCCCGGCGCCGTTGCCACGATGCGGCGCGCCTGCGTTTCCGGTTGGGCCGCGCACAGCCGGGCGGCCTCCACGGCATTGAGCGGATGCGGCCCGAAGAACGATCGCGTGACCGCTCCCAGTCCTTCAAGGAATCGCCCGAACTCCGCCGCATCGCCGGCGCGGAGCGCACGCACCACCAACCGATTTCCTCCGCGCGTCAGGACCTGTTGCTCGGCGTTCATCGCCGGCGAACGCACACGGCGCCTCGCCCGCTGTCAATCTCCTGTGCCACGGGCATGCGCCGTGGTCTTGGGTTCATGCCGGATCGGCATCGCGGCTCGCCCGTCGCGCAAGTGGTGCTCGGGGTGGGACTCGAACCCACACGACTTGCGTCACGGGCTTCTAAGACCCGCATGTCTGCCATTCCATCACCCGAGCGTGAACCGATTGCGAGTTGAGGATTTCGGATTGCGGAAAGATGAAGGCAAGAGCCGTTTCGTCGCCGCGCCGCTCACGGGACTTTGGCTGTCGGCCAAAACTCCGGCACACGCCGCGCGCGCGTCAGTGCCTCGAAATCGGCGGCAAGAGCGAGCAGTTTCGCGTCGTCCCACGCGCGTCCGACGAACGAAGCGCCGATCGGCAAACCGAACACGTCCGTCGCCGGCACGGTCACGCTCGGATAACCGGCCACGGCCGCCATCGTCGAGCTGCCGCCGGCGCTGCCTTCGCCCAGCACGTGATCCGTCAGCGCCGCCGGACCGCGCGTGAGCATCACGAGCGCGTCGAAGTTCCCTCCCGCAAAAGTCGCATCGAGTCCTTCCGTGCGCGCGAGTCGCCGGCAGGTCGCGAGCGCGTCGAGGTAGGTCTTCTCCGTGAGCGGTCCGCGTTTTTCCGCCACGATGAGGTCCTGCTGGCCGAAGAAGGCCATCTCCTCCGCCGCGTGCACCTCGTTGAAAGCGATCACGTCGGCGAGATTCTTCATCGGCGTGACGCGGCCCGGCTCCGCGAGATAGCGATTCAGGCCATCCTTGAACTCGTAGGAAAGCACGTCGTAGGTCGCGCCGCCGAACTTGCCGAGCGTGGCGATCTTCACGTTGTCGGTCACCTCGGCGCCGGCAGCGCGCAGCTGCTCGACGAGGCGATCGAGCGCCGCATCGAGTCGGACCGGGATGCCGAACGGCCCGCGCACCACGCCGATGCGGGCGCCGCGCAAGGCGTGCGCGGGCAAGGAGGACGCGGCAAGTTCGCCGAGCGCGCCCGCCGGGATTTCACGTGTCGCAACATCGCGCGCATCGGCACCGGCGATCGCCGCGAGCACGAGCGCCGCGTCCGCCACGCTGCGGGTGATCGGACCGGCCGTGTCCTGCGAGGCCGCGATGGGAATGATGCCGTCGCGGCTCACGAGTCCCACGGTGGGCTTGAACCCGACCACGCCGCACGCCGACGCCGGCGAGACGATCGAGCCGTTCGTCTCCGTGCCGATGGCGAACGCGCACAGGTTCGCCGACACCGCCGCCGCGGAACCGGAACTCGAGCCGGACGGATTGCGGTCGAGCGCGTAGGGATTGCGCGTCTGTCCGCCGCGGCCGCTCCAGCCGCTGCTCGAATTGTTGCCGCGGAAATTCGCCCACTCGGTCATGTTCGCCTTGCCGAGCAAGACCGCGCCGGCGGCACGCAGCTGCGCCACGACATGGGCGTCGCGCGGGACCTTCTGTCCGACGAGCGCCAGCGAACCGGCGGTCGTCTGCATGCGGTCCGCGGTGTCGAGGTTGTCCTTCACAAGGAACGGAATGCCGTGCAGCGGCCCGCGCACCGTGCCGGCGCGGCGCTCGGCGTCGCGTTCGCGCGCAATGGCGAGTGCGGAGGGATTCAACTCGAGCACGGAGTTGAGCTTCGGTCCGGCGCGATCGATCTCGGCGATGCGCGCGAGGTAGTCCTGCGTGAGCTGCTCAGCGGTCACGCGGCCCGCGTCCATCTCGGTCTGGAGTTCGGCGATGGATTTTTCGGCCCAGCGAAAGTCAGCCCGCAGCAGCGCGACCGATGCGAGGAACACCAGCACGAGACGTTTCATGGAAAATCAGCGTGTCGCGACGCCCAGCCGCTCGCCCATGCGCGCGTAAACCTCGAGCTGATTCGCGCTCTGCTCGACGAGGTCGCGGTCGAAAGTGATGCGGCCGGGCTGGAAAATCGTCACGACGCACGAGCCGCCGAAGCGGAACAGGCCTTTCTCCGCGCCCTTCGCGACGGCGCGACCCGGCACGTAGGATTGGAAAATCGTGCCGACCATCGTCGCGCCGATCTCGCAGACGGCGACGCGGCCGAAGGCCGGCGAGTCGACGAGCGTGACCATGCGCTTGTTTTCCCAGAGGTAGGCGAGATTGCGGCGCAGCGCGATCGGCGAGACGGAGTAGAGCCAGCCGTTGATCAAGCGCGCGTCGGCGGGCGTGCCGCTCACGGGGAAGTGGAAGCGGTGGTAGTCGACCGGGCAGAGCCGCGAGATAAGCAGCGAGCCGCCGGCAAACTCCCGCGAGAGCACGCGTTTCTCCTCCGGCAGATGCGCTTCGCCGAGAAATGACGCGAGGTCGAACCGCTGGCCCTTCGCGTAGAAACCCGCCGCGCCGTCGACGTTCTGGAACGCGAGATGGCGCCCGTCCGCCGGCAAGACCGCCACGCGATCGTCGGCCGCGGCGGCGATCGGCCGCGCGCCCTCCTTGAGGCCGCGATAGAAGAACTCGTTGAACGACTTGAAGACGAACGGGCTCTTCGCGAACTCGTCCACATCGAGCCCGTATTCGATGATGAAGGGCAGGATGCGGCGCGTGCTGTCCGCCATCGACATCCGCCAGCCGTAATAGCGGGAGAGCCACGCGCGCTTCACGAGCAGCTCGAGCGAGAGCCGGCCGACGGAGCCGCCATAGGTCCAGCGCAGCCATTTTTCGCCGTAGACGGTCTCGGTCTCGACGACGCGCTTCGCGCGATGGAAATAGCGGATGGGTTCCTCGGACGGCGACGGCATGCGCGGCCAAGTTCACCCAAACCCGGCGCGAGGCAAAGGAAGAAAGTGCCGAGCGATTGAGGATTGCTTTCCGGGCCCCCTCCCCGGCTAACCTCCGGGGATGAGTCTCTGCCCTTGTGGTTCCGGTCTGAACTTCGATGCCTGCTGCGGTCCGATCATCGCCGGCGCCCCCGCGCCCACCGCCGAAGCGCTGATGCGCTCGCGCTACACCGCGCACGTCAAACACGAGATCGGTCACCTCGAGCGCTCGCTCAGCGCCGACCAGCGCAAGACCTTCGACGCCGCGGCAGCCAAGAAGTGGTCCGAGCAATCCGAGTGGCTCGGCCTCACCATCTCCCGCACCGAACAGGGCGGCGCGGAAGACAAGATCGGCGCGGTCGAGTTTACCGCGAAGTTCAAGATGGAGGGCGAGGAACACGAACATTTCGAGATCGCCCTCTTCGGTCGCGAGGACGGCCGCTGGGTCTACACCGGCCAGGTCAACGGCCCGGGCACGACTTACCGTCGCGAGCAGCCGAAGGTCGGCCGCAACGACCCGTGCCCCTGCGGCAGCGGCAAGAAATACAAGAAGTGCTGCGGCGCCGCGGCGTAATTTGCCGCTGACGCGACGCGCGTGGCCTGCTGGGTTTCCGGCATGGACACCTCATTTGCCCGCCTGTGGCTGCGCGCGGAAGGGTTGATTGCCCTCGTGCTGGCGGCGGCGTTCTACCGCCATTTCCAGTTTCCGTGGCTCTGGTTCGGGATCCTCTTCCTCGTCCCTGATCTCTCGATGATCGGCTACGCCGCGGGCCCGCGGGCCGGCGCGCGCTGCTACAATGTCGCCCACTCCTACCTGCTGCCCGGCATCGTCGTCGCCCTGAGCATGGGCCTCGGAAACAACCTTCCGTTTTCGCGCGACCTGCTGGGCATCGCGCTGATTTGGTGCGCGCACATCGGCTTCGATCGCGCGCTCGGCTACGGGCTGAAATCGGCGGACGGATTCCAGCTCACTCATCTCGGGCGGATCGGCCGGGAGCGTTGAACCTCACGCGGTCGCCTCGGTCGGCGGGCGGCTGCGCAACCGCAGCGCTTCGTAGATCGGCGTGTTGCCGAGCGCCTCGGCCACGCCGTAGGCCGTCAGGCACGCCACCAGCAGCGGCGCAAACACACCGTCGGCCGCGCCGGAACTGTCGTCAGGCGTGCGATGCATGGCGCATTCGAGCGGACCACGCCGGAAAGTTTCAAGGGCAACCGCCCCGCGTCACGAAAGACCCAAAAGCCTCCCATGGAACAACGCCGCGCCCGCCCGTGTGACGGCTTCGCCGTTTGCATCGCGCATCGTTCGCGCCTAGCGTCCGCGCCATGGAAAATTTCGTTTACCAGAACCCCACTCGCATCCTCTTCGGCCGCGGCCAGATTGCCGGACTCGCCACCGAACTCCCCGCCGATGCCCGTGTGCTCCTGCTGGCCGGCGGCGGCAGCATCAAGGAAAACGGCGTCCATGCGCAGGTCGTGAAGGCGCTTGGCTCGCGCGTCGTGAAGGAGTTCTGGGGCGTCGAGGCGAACCCCGACTACGACACCCTCATGCGTGCCGTGGAAATCGTGAAGGCGGAGAAACTCGACTGGATCCTGCCGGTCGGCGGCGGCTCGGTGCTCGACGGCGCGAAGTTCGTCGCGGCCGCCGCGCTCTATCCGCACGATCCGTGGACGATCCTCACTGAGCGCGCCGCGCGCGTCACCGCCGCGCTGCCGATCGGTGCCGTGCTCACGCTGCCCGCCACCGGCTCGGAGTCGAACGGCGCCTCCGTCGTCTCGCGCCGCGCGCTCAAGGAGAAGCTCGCGTTCATCTCGCCGCACGTTTTCCCGCGCTTCTCGGTGCTCGATCCGGAAACGACGTTCTCCCTCCCGGCGCGCCAAGTCGCCAACGGCATCGGCGACGCGTTCTGCCATGTCATCGAGCAATACCTCACCTTCCCCGCGCAGGCCGCGGTGCAAGACCGGTTCGCCGAGGGCATTCTCCGCACGCTCGTCGAGATCGGCCCGAAGACACTCGCCAACCCGACTGACTACGACACGCGCGCCAACTTCGTCTGGGCCGCCACGACCGCGCTGAATGGCTGGATTTCCGTCGGCGTGCCGCAGGACTGGGCGACGCACATCATCGGCCACGAACTCACCGCGCTGCACGGCATCGACCATGCGCGCACGCTCGCGGTCGTGCTGCCGTCGTTGCTCCAAGTCGAGCGCACCGCCAAGCGCGCCAAGCTCCTCCAATATGCCGAACGCGTCTGGGACTTGCGCGACGGCAGCGAGGACGCGCGCATCGACGCCGCGATCGAGAAGACGCGCGCCTTCTACGAATCGATCGGCATCAAGACGCGCCTCGCTGACTACCATGTGCCCGTCGCCGTCGCCGCGGAAGTTTCGCGCCGCCTCGCCGCGCGCGGCCTGTCGGCGTTCGGCGATCGCGGGCTGATCACGCCCGCCAAGGTCGAACAAATCCTCCGCGCCGCGGCCTAGTTCTTCGCAACCGAGAGGGCGGTCGCAACGGCTTCACCGAGCTGCGCAAACGAGAGCGGTTTGTGCAGCAGGCGCGTCACGCGGAGCTTGCCCGCCTCGAGTTCCTCCGCGTTGGTGAAAAAACCGCTGGCGATCAGCACGGGCTGCGTCGGTTTCCACGCGCGGATGCGCGCGATCAGTTGCAGGCCGGTCATCCCGGGCATGGTGAGGTCCGTGAGCACGAGCGCGAAATCCGCCGGCCGTGCCTCGAACTCCGCGAGCGCGGCGCTCGGCCGCTCGAAAGCGGTGACGCGGTAGCCGAGTTGCACGAGGATCTGACGCACGGCGCTGACCACCGCCACGTCGTCGTCGACCAGCAGGATCTGTTCGCCCTTGCCGCGCGGGATTTCCGCCGGCGGACGAACCGCGGCCTCGTCGTCGGCCGGAGCGACGGGGAAGAAGACGTTGAACAGCGTGCCGCGTCCCGGCTGGCTGAAGACCGTCACCGCGCCGCCGTGCTGCTGCATGATGCCATGCACGACGGCCAAGCCCAGGCCCGTGCCGTGGCCGGGCGCCTTGGTCGAGAAGAACGGCTCGAAGATGCGCGACACGACTTCGGGCGTCATCCCCGGGCCGTCGTCCTGGATGCCGATGCGGACATAGCGCCCCGGTTCGAGCGAGTCGACCGGCGGTCGGGCGGATGCCGTGATCTCGACCGCCTCGGCGGTGAACGTGACATGCCCACCCACGCCTTGCATCGCCTGCACGGCGTTGGTGCCGATGTTCATCAACACCTGGTGCGCCTGCGTCGGATCCGCGAGGATGGCGGGGAGTTTGGCCGCCACATCGTGCTCGAGCTCTATGCCCCCGCGCCCGAGCACGCGGAGGAAGTCGATCGTCTCCGCGACCAACGGCAGCACCGGCACCGGCTGGCGCGTCGCGCCCGACCGGCGGGAGAAAGCCAGAATCTGCTGCACGAGCTGGCGCGCGCGGCGGCCGCCATGGATGATCTGGCGCATCGATTCGACTTCCGGACGCCCCGCCGGGAGCGACATCAGGCTCAGTTCCGCGTGGCCGAGCACGGCGGTGAGAACGTTGTTGAAATCGTGTGCGATGCCGCCCGCGAGCCGGCCGATGGCCTCGAGCTTCTGCGTTTCGAGCAGGCGCTTCTCCTGTTGCGCCAGCTGCTCGCGCGCCCGCACCTGCTCCGTTACGTCCTCGACCGCAACCAGCAGCGAGCGGCCGAGCGGCCCCACCGACACGTGCCACCAACCGGAGCCCTGCGATTTTTCGTAGTGAAAGCGGCGCACGTCCGCTTGCGAAGAGGCCCGCCGCACCTCGCGTTCGAGCGCGGCCTCGGCGCCGAGCAGGACGCCGAAGCGCATTCCTTCCGCCTGACCACCGTCGGGCACGAGCAGCGAGCGCGCCGCGGGGTTGATCTGCCGGATGCGCAGCTGCTGTTCCGCATCGGGTTCCAGCACGAGCAGGCCGCTGTGCGCGCCGTCGAAGACCGCGCGGAATTCCTCCGCCTGACGCGAGAGTCGCGCCTGGAGACGCCGTAGGTGCCACACGGTCCACAACGCGAATACCAACGCGATGGTGAGGCCGATCGCCACCACCATCGTCACGTCCTGCGCCGAGTAGCGCGCCGGCTCGATGTGCCCGAACCATTTCCGGTAAAGCCGATCGAACCGCCCGGTGCGCGCGAGGATCGCGAGCCCTTCGTTCACCTGCGCCAACAGCCGCGCGTCGCCCTTCTGCACGGCGAAACAGTATTCGATCTCGTAGCCCGGCACGTCGCTGTCGACCGCCCGCAGGTCCGTCAGCCCGAGGTGATGAGCCAGCGCCGAGCCGCTGAGGCGGGCAACGAGCGTGGCATCAGCCTCGCCGCGCGCGACCGCCTTGAGCCCGTCCTCCACCGAATCGACCGTGTAGATCGATGCCTCGAGTTTCGCGCGGCGCAGAATCGCCTCGCCCAGGCTGCCGCGGTGCACCGCGACCTTTCGGCCGCGGCAATCGTCGAGCGACTCGATGGCGGAATCCCGGGCGCGGACGAAGAGCGCGCCCGTCATCTTCAAATAGGGCACCGAAAAATCCATCCGACGCTCGCGTTCGGGAAAACGCGCGTAGGACTGCAGCAACTCGATCTCGCCCGTCTCGAAACGGTGGTGGATGTCACGTGTGGTTCCCAACGCACGCTCGAACCGCAACGCCATCACGGACTCGATCTCCGCGGTAAGCTCGTAGACAAAGCCCGTCACCTTCCCATCCGGTTGCTCGAACGAGAACGGGTAATTGTCCGTGAGCACACCCACTCGCGGCCGGGCCGCCGCAGCGGCGCTGTCCGCGCGCGCCGTGGGCACGAGACAAGCGATCGCGCAAAACACACCGACGAGGCAGAGGGGTAGCTGCACTGCGGGAGCCAAGCGGCGACACCCCGCGGGTTCAATCCGGCATTGGCAAACCTCAGCGGCCCGGCTCGCCCCCGCCGAAGAGCGCCGGAGCGCCGGGGAGCATCTCGCCACGCTCGTCGAAGAGCGCGCACGTGCCGCCCTCCCACGCGTAATGGCCGGGAAGTTGGACGGACTCGGGATGCCAATACCACACGCCGCGCCCGAGCCCGCGCGGGATTTCGCGCACCGCTTGGACGACGTCGCGAAGAAACTGCGCCTGCCCCGCCGGAGTGAGCGGCCAATCCATGTTGGCCTTCTCCGTCCACTTCTTCGCCGTCTTCCACGGATAGCCGGCCTCGACCACTTGGATCGGCTTTTGAAATTCCTCCGCGAGCGCCGCGAGCGTGCGGCGGTAATTCGAGAGTCCGCCGTGCCAATCGGGATAGTAGCTCAGGCCGATGATGTCGTAATCGAGCCCGGCCTCGCACGCGTGGCGAAACCACCAAAGAGATTTCGCCAAGTCTCCGCCGCTCTCGATGTGCAGGATGATCTTCGGCTGGCCCGGACCGCGCGGCACGGCGTCGATGCCGGCGCGCAGGAGACGCGCGAGACGCGACCACGCGGCGGCATCCTCCTCGGCGGGCGCACCAAACTTCACCTGACCGTCGGGCCAGAGCGTGCCGTTGGTGATTTCGTTGCCGATCTGGATGAATTCGGGCCGCAATCCTTCGCGCTCGAAACGCGCGAGCACGTCGCGCGTGTAGGCGCCGACTTGCGCGACGAGCTCGTCGAATGGCAGCTTCGCCCACGCGGCGGGTTTGATCTGTTTCTGCGGATCGGCCCACGTGTCGGAGTAGTGCAGGTCGAGCATGAACGCCGCACCGGACGCCTTCACGCGGCGCGCGAGCGCGACCGTGTAGTCGAGGGAGTTGTCGACGATGCCTTCGGCCTTCGGGTGAACGAACAAGCGCAGGCGCACGCCGTTCAGGCCCTCGGCGCGAAACAGCGTCAGCGCATCGGCGACGCGACCGTGCTTCGAAAACTTCGCGCCCCGCGCCTCGTAGATCGGCAGCGACGAGAGATCGGCTCCGACGTAGAATGGCTCGGCGGCGGACGCCGCGACGGCAAGGACGAGAAACGCGAGGCAGCGGAGCGTCTTCATGCGGCGGCGAACGTAGCGCGCCGCCCGCCGGAAAACAAACGCGCAGTCGCGCAGGTCGTTCAGCGCGCCACCGACACCGGCGGCGGCGCGATGGTTTTGCCGACGACGAACTCCGAACGCAGGAGGAGCTTCGCGCTCAACGCGTGCGGGCGCGGCATGCGATAGAGCAGCCGGCCGAGGGCGGAGGAGCCGACTTCCTCGTGCGGCACACGGATCGACGCGACTTGCGGCATGCCGACCGGTGGCGTGATGCCGTCGTAGCCGCTGATCGAGCAATCCTCCGGGACGCGCAGGCCGCGAACGTGCAGATCGTGGATGAGCGGGTAAGCTTGGTGATCGGCGGCGCAGACCCACGCGGTGACGCCTTCTGTGCGGACGAGGTGCGCGATCCGGTCGGCCATTTCCGGCGGGGAAATCTTCGGGACATCCTTGCGGACGTTGATGGTCCAGTCGGGATTCAGCGGCAGGCCGTGATCATAGACGCCCTCAAGGTAGGCGGAGAAGCGACGCTTCGTCCAATGGCCGCCGACCGGGTAGTGCCACGCGGCGAAACCGATGCGGCGATGGCCGGCGCGCACGAGCTCGTCGACGATGCGCTCGATGCCGGCGGTCTGGTCGGTGTCGATCGAGTCGACGCCGAGGTCGACGTAGTCCTCGAGCACGGCGACGGCGGTGGTCTTGCGCGCGAGCGCGGCGACGGCGTCGTCGGAGAATGGATAGATCAGGATGACGCCGCGCCAGCCGCCGCTGCGGACTTGGCGGAAGACCTCGTTGCGTTTCGTGCCGATCGTGAACTCGTCGGGATTCGGAAAGCGGACGTCGATGGCGACGTTCTCCTGCGCGGCGCGGTCGTGAATGCCCTTGAGGATGAACGGAAACGTCGCGGTGCCCGGCGCGGTGTCGCGCACGCCGACGAGCACGCCGACGGTGAGCGGGCGCGTGGAGGTTTTTTTCCGGCGCGGGCGCGTGAAGTTGTAGCCCATCTCCTCGGCGACCTGCAGGACGCGCGAGCGGGTTTCGCCGCTGATGGCCGGGTCGTTCGCGAGCGAGCGCGAGACGGTGCCGGAGGAAATCTTCAGCTTCTTGGCGATGAGTTGTTGGCTGACAAAACGCATGGAGGAACGCGCGAATCAGGGCGGAGGGAGAGCGAAGACCCGCACGTAGTCGATGCGGAATTCCTGCGGGAATTTCGTGGTATCGTCCGGATAGCCCGGCCAGTAACCGCCGACGGCGAGGTTCAGCAGGAGGTAATACGGGCCGTCATCGAACACCCAGCGCGCCTTCTCGGGCAGGCTGGCGGGCGTGGCGGTGAAATAGGTTTTGCCGTCAAGCTGCCACGTGATGCGGCCGGGCGACCAGTCGATCGAGAAAACGTGATAAGCGTCGGCGAACACGGCGCCGTCGGGTAGCGTGGTCTTGCCCTGGATGCCTTGGGTGCCGGCGTAACCGGGGCCGTGAATGGTGGCGTAGAGAATGGACGGCTCGCGGCCGAGATTCTCCATGATGTCGATCTCGCCGCAATTCGGCCACTCGACCGGGCCGGCGTCGCGGCCGAGCATCCAGAACGCCGGCCAGATCCCCTGCCCGCGCGGGAGTTTCAGGCGCGCCTCGATGCGGCCGTAGCGCGCGGTGAACTTGCCGGAAGTGTGCAGGCGCGCGGAGGTGAAGCGGCCGTCGGGTTCGCGTTGGGCGCGGAGGACGAGCGCCTTGCCGTCGGTGGCGGCGGGGTCGTCGGCGATGAAGGAGTTGGCGCGATCGGTCGTGTAGGTTTGGAGCTCCTTGTTGCCGAAGCCGTGGCTGCCGAGCTCGTGGGTCCATTTCGCGGCGTCGGGCGCGGCGCCGGCGGGTTGCGCGAATTCGTCGGACCAGACGGGGCGCGCGGCTTCGGCGCGGAGGACCGGCGCGACGGTGAGGGCGGCGAGCAGTGTGGCGAGGCGGAGCATGCGAACGAAGGGGTGGCTAAAAAAGAGACGCGCATCAGCACCCCTGCTGATGCGCGTCGCAAACCATCATGCAATCTTCGATCAGAACTTGTAGTCGAACTCGAGACGGTAGGTGCGCGGCGCCGAGTAGATCAGGCCGTAGAGCTTCCGGTCGTCGGTGAGGTTGTCGATGTTCAGCTGGGCAGCGGCGTCGTGGCCGCCGAGCTTGAAGGCGTAACGGGCCATGGCGTTGTAGGAGTAACGGGCCGGCGTCTTGAGGACGACGATGTTGCCGTTCTTGTCCGTGATGCGCTGGCCGCCGCCGTGCGTGATGCCGGACTGATACTCGCGGGGCGACTCGTAGTTGCCGCCGAGGGCGAAGCTCCAACCCTTCATCGCGCCGGTGGTGAACTGGTAGTTCGCCCAGACGGAGCCTTGGTGCTCGGGCGTGTCATCCTGCTTCTCGCCGTAGCCGAAGCCGATGCCGGACCAGGTCGAGGAATCATACGGGCTCTTGTAGGCCGTGGTGAGCGGCTTGCCGGTCAGACCCCAGTCGGTGTTCGGGAAATACCAGACGGCCCAGCGGTCGTTCTGATTGGCGTATTTGGCGAAGTCGCCGGCGGAGGTGATGATCTTCTCGATGTGGGTGTAGCTCGCGATGACTTGGAAGTTGTTCGTCGGCGAGAACACGAGGTCGGCCTGCCAGCCTTTGCCTTGGTCGGCACCGATAACGTATTCGTTGCCTTGCGGGCTCGAAGCGCGGTCGTTCCACGCGTTGTTGGTCTCGGCGTCGTAGTTGTAGAGCCAGCCCGGCCAGCTCATGCCCTTGCTCTTGGTGTAGTCGAAGATGGCGTCGAGGAAGGCGGCGCCGGTGGTCTTCGAGGCGTTCACATACCAGTTGGTGCTGCCACCGACATTCTTCTGGTAGATCGAACCGGCGGCGACGCCGGCGTTCCACTGCGCGATGCTCGCGTCGTTGGCGCCGTTGGTCCAGCTCGGGCCGCCCGCGCTCTGCGGGGCGAACTCGTTAACCTGGTAAACGATGTCCTTGCTCGCGTTGAAATTCTTGTAGTTGGACGTCGGGGCCCACCAGTAGAAGAAGGGCGTGCCGGAGCGGTTGATCTTGAACGAGCTGACGGAACCGGAAATGCGGCCTTCCCAGAGGTCGAACTTCACGCCGAATTCCTTCGAGCGGGCGATGACGGCGCCGATCGGGTTGCCGTTGGTGTCGACGTAGCCGTTGAAGTTGGGCTGCACGCCTTCGGCCTTGAGGGCGAAGAGCGAGATCTGCTTCGTGACTTCGAGGCTGACGCCGCGCTGATAGGTGCGGACCTTGGCCTTCGGGCTGCGAACCTTCGACGTCGTGTTGGCGACGCGGTTGTTCGTGTAGACGTAGTTGTCGCTCAGGTCGTCGCGGCCGCCGAGGATGACGAGGACGCGGTCCTGGATGAACTTGCCCGAGTAGACGACGTAGGTGGATTGGTCCCACGCACGGTTCTCGTTGAAGGTCTTGTTGACCATCGCGACGTCGGCGGTGCCGTCACCCTGCTTGCCGAAGGTGATCGGGGAAGCGTCGAGCGGGCTCTTGTAGTTGCGGAGGTTGTCGTCGGTGCCGCGGTCGTCGGAGGTGTTCTTCTGGGATTCCTCGGAGTGGCCGAGGAGGATGGAGTGAGTGTTGGAGAGCCACTTGTTGCCGGCGAGGAAGGTGTCCTTCCAGCTGAGTTCGGCGCGGACCTGGTCGTGGGTGTTCTCGGAGCGGTTGGTGCCCCAGCCGTATTGGAGGATGACGTCGCTGACGTTGCCGTTGATGACGCCCGTGTGGGAGTCGCCGCCGGTCTTGTCGAGCGAGGCGATGCCGAGATTGACGGTCTTGCGGAGCGCGGTGGGGCCAACGCCAGTGGTGAGATTGCCGAACACGTCGCGGGTGTTGAACGTGACGTTATTGTGGTTGTAGCCGACGAGCAGGTGGAGGCTTTCAAAGATCTGCTGGTCAGCCTGCACGCGGATGTTGCTCGCCTTGGTCTTGATGTAGGTGTCGGGACCGCTCCAACGGAAGGTGTAGGGGTCGGTGCCGGGCAGGTTGTAGAAGTCGGCGTGTTCACCCTGGTCGCCGCCGCTTGCGACCGTCATGGCGCGGACGCGGCGGAAGCCGACGCCTTCGTCGGTCTGTTTGCCGTATTCGAAATCGGCGAGGATTTCGGTCGTCTTCGTCGGACGGAAGCTGAAGGCCGGGGAGATGAACGCGTGGTTGGACTTGTTATACTGCGTGTAGTCGCCGCGATCCTCGAGCGCGCCGGTGACGCGGTAGTTGAAGTCCCACGTCGGGCTGATCGGGCCGGTGGTGTCGAGCGTCAGGCGCTTGAAGTCGTAGCTGCCGAGTGAGAGGCCGACTTCGGACGACTGCTTGGCCTGCGGGGTCTTCGGGATGTAGTTAACGATACCGCCGAATTCGCCGATGCCGTAGAGCAACGCGGTCGGACCGAACGCCACTTCGACGCGGCCGATGTTGATCGAGTCGGTCGAGTTCTGGCGGCGGAAGCCGTCGCGCAGCACGGCGTCGGTGATGTAGCCGCGGATCTTGTAGGAAGTGGCCGTCTTGCTGGCGGTCGCGCCTTCGGGGTTGTTCACGCCGCCGGGGCCCTGATAGGCGCCGCCGGGCGTGCCCTGGTCGTTTTGCGACTGGAGCTGGATGGCCGAAGTGAAGGAAAGGGCCTTGCGGAGATCGTTCGCACCGGTGTCGCGCACGAACTTTTCCGTGATGACCGCAATGGGCATCGGCAGGTCCTTGATGGACTCGTTCAGGCGCGTGCCTGTCGTGGCGTTGGTGGCCTTGTAGCCATTGTCCTTGTCCGTGGTCACCTTGAAGGGCGACAACACGTAGGCTTCGTCTTTGTCTTTGACGGGCGCGACGGCGGTTTCACCGGCCGGCGCGGGTGGCGTCGATTGGGCATTGGCCAGAGGCCAGAGGCCGAGCAGCGCGATGCCGGCCGCTACGCCGGCTCGAATCGCAGAGGGGGATGCGAGGTGCATTGGGGATCTTCTTGGGTTGGGTGCTAACCCCGAAACCCGAGCGTATCATGCGGAGCCGCACAGGGCGGCGCCGCCTGAGGCGAGGGGTGTTGGGGTTTGGTAGAGTTACAGCCGACGCAGCTAGGGAGATCGCCGCGCTTGCTGGCGAAAATCTTCTTTCTGGTGCATCGCTTGTCAAACGCTGTGTGCATTGGCATGTGCACAAACAATTCAAACTACTGATGCACCTTTTAATGATATGAGCCAACGCTTTCCAAAATCGATTTCGGCGATTTAGTCGCCAAATTTCCGGTCAAAATAAATTTTGGTGCACTCATTGGTTCTTGCTTCATGCACCAAATCGGACTTTGTGTGCCGCGCTGTTTTGAACCGCGCTCGCCCCCTGCCCCCATGGCCAAGATCAGTCACGCCGTCATCGCGAAAAAGCTGAACATCTCGCGCGCCACGGTCACCCGCAGCCTCGCAAATCATCCGGCAATCAGCGCGGAAACCCGCGCGCGCGTCATCGCGGCGGCCGATGAGCTGGGCTACCGCCCGAGCCCTGGCCGCGCGATGCGCAACCGCGGTCGCGGTGCGCGGCGCCTCACGATCGGCGTGCTCATCGGTCTCGAGGTGCAGCCGGAAAAAGCGGTGCTCACGACCTACCCGCACATTCTCAAGGGCATTCGCGAACGCGCCGAGATCGAGCGCGTGCACATCGACGTGCACTACCGCGCGCCCGTCGCGTTCCATCCCGAAGCGTCGCCCGTGGAATTTTCGCGTCTCATCCGCCAAGGCGATTGGCGCGGCGCCATTCTCATCTACCCCTTCGACGAAGCCGCCGTAGAAACCATCGCCAGCAAAATCTCCACCGTCGGCGTGCTCGAGAGCTACAACTGCCCCGGTGTCGACGTGATCGACACCGACGACGCCCTCGCCGTCTGCTCGCTCGCCGACACGCTGCGCGCCGCCGGCCACCGCCGCATCGGTTTTCTGTCGTGGGACTATCAGATCGGCGGCCACTGGATCGCGCGCCGCTTCAGCGGCTACATCGAATCGCTCTTTCTCAACGATCTCGAGTTCAACGCCGACTGGGTGCTGAACGTCCGCCCCAACACCGGGCGGGTGCCGCGCGCGCAACTCGCTGACGTCGTCGCGCGCCTCGTGCGCGAGCAGCAGGTGACGGGCTGGGTTTGCGCCGCCGACCACCAAGCCTACCAGCTCATCCAGGACTTGCCGACGCGCGGCATTCGCGTCCCCGAGGATTGCTCCGTCACCGGCTTCGACGGACTCGAGCCGCCCAACGGCCTCCCGCGCGTCACGTCGATGCGCGTGCCGCACGAACACATCGGCGCCTCCGCTCTCTCGCGTTTGATCAGCCGCATCCAACACCCGACCTCGCCGCGAAGGAAAATCCTCGTCGAAGCGCAACTGGTCAACGGCGTCACGGTCGGCGCGCCGCTGGCGCTCGCGACCCGCTGAGCCAGCCACGCGCGGGGACGAACGACGCAGCGCCCGGCAGCTTCAGCTCACTTCAGCACCAGCGCATCGTTCTTCACGGAGAAGGTCACCTTCGCACCTTCCTCGATTTCACCGGCGATGAGGCTGCGGGCGAGGCGGGTTTCGAGGTGGCGTTGGAGGAAACGTTTCAGCGGGCGGGCGCCGAAGACCGGGTCGTAGCCTTTTTCCGCGACCCACTCTTTCGCTTTCGCGTCGAGGGTGACGGTGATGCGGCGGTCGGCGAGACGCTTGTTCAGGTTGGCAAGGAGCAGGTCCACGATGCGCGCGATCTCTTCCAGCGCGAGCGGCTTGAAGAGCACGGTCTCGTCGATGCGGTTGAGAAACTCCGGGCGGAAGGTCTGGCGCAAATCCGCCATCACGCTCTCGCGCACGCGCTCGGGAATCTCGTCGCCGGTCACACCTTCGAGCAGATGGCGTGAGCCGATGTTCGAGGTCATGATGATCACCGTGTTCTTGAAATCCACAGTGCGGCCCTGCGAGTCGGTGATGCGGCCGTCGTCGAGGACCTGGAGCAGGACGTTGAACACGTCGGGGTGCGCCTTCTCGACCTCGTCGAAGAGCACGACGGCGTAGGGCTTGCGGCGCACGGCCTCGGTGAGCTGGCCGCCCTCGTCGTAGCCGACGTAGCCCGGAGGCGCGCCGATCATGCGCGCGACGCTGTGCTTCTCCATGTATTCGGACATGTCGAGGCGGATGAGGTTGGCTTCGGAATCGAAGAGCTGCTCGGCGAGCGTCTTGGCGAGCTCGGTCTTGCCGACGCCGGTCGGGCCGAGGAACAGAAAACTCCCGATCGGGCGACGTGGGTCCTTGATGCCGGCGCGAGCGCGGAGGATCGCCTCGCTGACGAGGCGCACGCCTTCGTCCTGACCGATCACGCGCGTGTGCAACTCGTCCTCGAGGCGGAGCAACTTCTCCTTCTCGCCCTCCATGAGCTTCGTCACGGGGATGTGCGTCCACTTCGAGATGATCTCGGCGATCTCCTCGGCGGAGACTTCCTCCTTCACGAGCGTGGTCTTGGCGGTCGGCGATTTCTCGGCCTTCGCGAGTTCCTTTTCGAGCTGCGGGATGCGGCCGTGTTTCAGCTCGGCGATCTTATTGAGGTCGTAGGCGCGCTCGGCTTTCGCCATTTCGAGGCGCGCGGCTTCGAGTTCCTCGCGGACCTTTTGCACGCGACCGAGTGACTCCTTTTCCTTCTGCCAAGTGGCGCGGAGCGCGGTGGCCTGCTCTTTCGCGTCGGCGAGTTCCTTGCGCAGCGCGTCGAGGCGGCGCTTCGAGGCGTCGTCTTTTTCCTTCTGCAACGCGGTGTCCTCGATCTCGAGCTGCATGACGCGACGCTGAAGTTCGTCCAGTTCGGTGGGCAGCGAGTCGATCTCGGTGCGGATCATCGCGCAGGCCTCGTCCACGAGGTCGATCGCCTTGTCGGGCAGGAAGCGGTCGGCGATGTAGCGGTGCGAGAGCACGGCGGCGGAGACGAGCGCGTTGTCCTGGATGCGCACGCCGTGGTGCAGCTCGAAACGCTCGCGCAAGCCGCGCAGGATCGAGATGGCGTCCTCGACGCTCGGCTCCTCGACGAGGATGGGCTGGAAGCGTCGCTCGAGTGCAGGGTCCTTTTCGATGTGCTTGCGGTATTCGTCGAGCGTGGTGGCGCCGATGCAGTGCAACTCGCCGCGTGCGAGCATGGGCTTGAGGAGATTGCCGGCGTCCATCGCGCCCTCGGTCTTGCCGGCGCCGACGATGGTGTGGAGTTCGTCGATGAAGAGCACGATGCGACCCTCGGCCTGTTTCACTTCATTGAGCACGGCCTTGAGGCGCTCCTCGAACTCGCCGCGGTATTTCGCGCCGGCGATGAGCGCGCCCATGTCGAGAGCGAAGACGGTCTTGTCCTTCAAACCCTCGGGCACGTCGCCGCGCAGGATGCGTTGGGCGAGGCCTTCGACGATGGCGGTCTTGCCGACGCCCGGCTCGCCGATGAGCACGGGATTATTCTTCGTCTTGCGCGAGAGGATGCGGATGGCGCGGCGGATCTCGGCGTCGCGGCCGATCACGGGGTCGAGCTTGCCCTTGCGCGCCTGCGCCACGAGATCGATGCCGTATTTTTCGAGGGCGTTGTAGGTCGTCTCGGGATTGTCGGTCGTCACGCGCTGGCTGCCGCGCATCGCCTGCAGCTCCTTGAGCACGCGGGCGCGGTCGAGGTTGAAGCTCTTGAAATACTTCTTCAGCGCGTCGGGCTTCGCGACGTGGATGAGCGCGAGAAACAAATGCTCCACGCTCGTGAACTCGTCCTTGAGGGCGTCGCGTTCCTCCTCGGCGCGCGTGAGCACTTCGTTGAGCGCCTGCGTGACGTAGATTTTCGAAACGTCCACCGCGCCGCTGACCTTGGGCAGCCGCTCCAGCTCGCGGTCGGCCGCGAGTTGCATGGCGCTGACGGTGAGGCCGAGCTTCTCGACCAGCGCCGGCACGATGCCGCCCTCCTGGGCGAGGAGCGCGACGAGCAGGTGCCACGTGTCCACCTCGTTGTGCGAGCGGCGACGCGCGACGTTTTGCGCCTCCTGCACGGCTTGGCGCGACATGACGGTCATCTTTTGTGGGTCCATGATGGTTTCTCCTTCGCAGACAGTGTTCCACTTCCACAATACCCGCTCCCGAGTGAAACGCCACCGCCACACCGCGCCCGCTGTGCCACAACGCGACACCGCGCGACACGGCGCGAGACGTTCTGCGTAGCGCAGGCGTCTCGCCTGCATTCAGGCACCGAAGCAGGCGGGACGCCTGCGCTACTTTCGTTTCGGCCGGTTCCGCGCGTCGAGCAACACCACAACGGGCTCGTGGGCCTCCGCCTCCGCAGGCTCGAACTCGGCATAGGCCGCGATGATCACCTCGTCACCCGGCTGCACGAGCCGCGCCGCTGCGCCGTTGACCATGATCTCGCCGCGCTGCGTGCCGCCGATGACATACGTCGCGAAACGCTGGCCGTTGGTCACGTTGTAGATTTCCACGCGCTCGTGCAGGAGGAAACCCGCCGCACGCCGCAGCTCGGGCGCGATCGCGATCGAGCCCTCGTAGTTCAAATCCGCCGCGGTGACCCGCGCGCGGTGGAGTTTCGATTTCAGCAGCGTCAGGCGCATGGCAAAATCACTCCGCCCCGGCGTTCAAACGCACCGCATGCCGCAGACCGAGCAACACGAGTTCCGGCACGATCTCGTCGAACAACTGCTCACTCTCGAACATCCGCGCGAAGCCGCCGGTGCCGATCACGTAGGGCCGCGCGCCCGCGAAGCCCTCGGCGGTCAGCTCGCTGAGCAGCCGTTTCACCGCGCCGACATGCCCGTGATACAGCCCGGCCTGGATGCTCTCGACCGACGTGCGGCCGAGCGCCGATTCGGGACGCTGGATCTCCACCGCCGGCAACTTCGCCGTGCGGGCCGAAAGCACCTCCGCCGAGAGCCCCACGCCCGGCATGATCGCGCCGCCGAGGTATTCCCCCTCGGCCGTCACCACGTCGAACGTCGTCGCCGTGCCGCAATCCACCACGATCACGTCGCGCTCCGGCTGGCGCTGCGTCGCCGCGATGGCGTTGGCCACGCGGTCCGCGCCAACTTCCGCCGGATTGCGGTAGCGGATCTTCAGGCCGGTCTTCACTCCCGCCTGCAACACGAACGGCTCGGCGTGGAAATACTTCACGCTCGCGGCGCGCAGCGGGTAGGCCGCCGGCGGCACCACCGAGCAGATGGCCACCTCCGTGACCTGCCGCGGGTCGAGGCCGTTTTCGCGCAGCACGGAAAGAAAGAACACACCGAGTTCATCGGACGAGCCGAGCGGATGCGTCGATTTCCGGAACTGGAACTTCAGCGCGTCATCCACGAAGACGCCGCCGTGGATCTGGGTGTTGCCGACATCAAGACAGAGGAGCATGGAGCGAGGGATTTTCGGTTTTGGGTTCGGGAATTTCGCATGAGCCGGGCGCCACGGCGACTTCGCCGACGAGCCAGCGCTCGAGCGCGAGCGCGAGCTCGCTGCGCGTCGCGCACGGCTGCGCGCGGCCCTCGGCGAGGTGGAGCGTCGCGGGAAAATCGTCGGCCGTCGCGCCGCGAGCCGTCAGGTCGTTGTGCACGACCGCATCCGGTCGCGCCCGCGCGAACAGCGCGCGCACCGCGCCCATCGCCTCTCCCGGCATGGCGCCATGCGTGAGTTTGAAAGCCACAACGCGCAACGGCGCCGCCGACCGCGCCCGCAGGGTATCGAGCAACTTCGGCAGCGGGCGCAGGCGCAAAAGCGGCGGCGACTCCGTCTCCAGTTTGCCGCCGGCGGATGCGCGCCCGTCGCCGCGCTCGTCGACCAGCTCGACGCCGAAGTCGCTCACCGCCGCCGCGTGGACCACCGCGTCGAACCGCCCCGCCGCCAGCAGGCGCGACAGCGCGCCGTCCAGATCGGCGAAACTCACAAAGGTCTCCTCCGCGCATCCGGCCTCCGAACGCACGCTGCCGCGCGCCCGCAGCAAGGTCACCTCATGACCGCTGCGCGCGAAATGCTCGGCCAATCGCGCGCCCGTGGCGCCCGTGCTGGTGTTGGTGAGCACGCGCACGCCATCGATTGGTTCCTGCGTTCCGCCGCTGGTGATCAGCACGCGCAGGCGGCGCGCCGGTCGCGCGAGCGCCGCCTCCGTGGCGGCCACGATCTCGGCGGGCTCGCTCATGCGCCCCTCGCCCACTTCGCCGCAGGCCGTGCGCCCCTCGGCGACGGGGAGCACTCGCACACCCCACGCGGTCAGCTGCGCGACGGCGGCCTGCGTCGCCGGATGCGCCCACATCGCCGGGTTCATCGCCGGCGCCACGAGCCACGGCTTGCGCCGGTCGTGCGCGAGAAAGAGCGCGCCCGGCAGATCGTCGGCCATGCCGGCCGCGAACCGGTTGAGCGTGTTCGCCGTCGCCGGGCACACCAACACCGCGTCGGCCCAGCGCGTCAGCTCGATGTGTTCGAGCGCCGCGCCCGGCGCGAACAAATCCGTCAGCGGCACCGCGCCGGTAAGACCCTCCAGCGTCGCCGGCCCGACAAAGCGCAACGCCGCCTCGGTCGCCACGCAACGCACGTGGTGCCCGCGCTGCACGAGACGCGAGATCACATCGCACGCCTTCGCGGCCGCGATCGATCCGGTGAGCACAACGAGAAGATTGGAGCCACACATGGGTCAGAGCGGATTGCCGCTTGCGTTGAGGTGGAACGCGTTGACCTCAACGCGTTCAAGGCGGATTGAGGTCAATCCGCTCCACCTTCCGGCCACGGGCGGCCGCATTGTTTCAGAGGCGCACATTGTCGATGAGTCTCACACCGCCGATGTGCACCGCGCCGAGTCGCACGCCGTCGCGCTCCGCCACGTAGTCGACCGCGAAGCCCGCGCCGCGCAACGCCTGCTCCGCCGCCGCCGCGGTGCCGGCGCGCAAGAGCTTCGGAAACGCCGCCGCGTGCGCGCGGTCGGCTGGCGCGAGCCGGCGATTGCGCGAGCTGAGCGCCAAGCCGTCGGAGTCGCGCACGGTCGGGCACGCGACGATCTCGCCGGGCAGGAACAGCGCTTCCGCCATGCCGCGCACGAGCTGGAGCTGCTGCCAGTCCTTCTCGCCGAAATACGAGCGCGTCGGCTGCACGAGGTTGAGCAGCTTCAACACCACCGTGAGCACGCCGTCGAAATGCCCGGGCCGGTGCGCGCCCTCGAGTTCGCGGCTGAATTCCAGCTCGCTCACGCGATAGCGGTAGCGGTCGGGATACATCTCCGCCGCATTCGGCACGAACACGTCGGTCGCGAGCCCGCGCGCGAGCTCCACGTCCTCGGCGAGCGTGCGCGGATATTTTGCGAGGTCGGCCGGGTCGTTGAACTGCGTCGGGTTGACGAAGACGCTGAGCACCACGCGGTCGTTCTCCGTCCGCGCCCGCTCGAGCAGCGCGCGATGCCCGGCGTGCAACGCGCCCATCGTCGGCACAAATCCGACCGAGCAACCCGCAAAGCGCGGCCCCGCCCGCTCGGCGCGCCACGCCGCGATCGATTCGTGGAGGCGCGGCGCGTTCATGCGAGCACCTCCGCCGCGGCGGGAAATTTCGCCGCGCGCACATCGGCCGCGTAAGCCGCCAGCGCGTCCTGCACGAGCCGCGCCCCATCGGCGTAGCGGCGGACGAACTTCGGCCGGAACTCCGGATCGAGCCCGAGCAGGTCCGTGACCACGAGCACCTGGCCCGCGGTTTCCAACCCGGCCCCGATGCCGATCGTCGGCACCGGCAACTCGGCCGTGATGGCCGCCGCGAGCGCCGCCGGCACGCACTCGAGCACCACGGCAAACACTCCCAAGTCCGCCGCGCGTCGCGCATCGGCGCGAATGTCGTCCGCTTCGTCGAGCGAACGGCCTTGCACGCGATAGCCGCCGAGCTGGTGGATCGATTGCGGCGTGAGCCCGAGGTGGCCCATCACCGGAATGCCGCTGCCGACGAGATGCGCGATCACCTCCTCGTGTCCGGCCACGCCCTCGAGTTTCACCGCAGTCGCGCCGGCCTGCACCAGCGCACCCGCCGCTTCGACTGCCAGTTGCCGGCCGCGTCGATGCGCGAGGAAGGGCAAATCCGCCACCACGACCAATTCGGGCGCGCCGCGCCGCACCGCCGCCGTGTGCGCCACCATCATCTCGAGCGTGGCATGCACCGTGGACGGAAAGCCGTGCACCGTCATCGCGACGCTGTCGCCGACCAGCAACGCGTCGATGCCCGCGCGGGCCGCATGGCGCGCCATCAGGGCGTCGTAGGCCGTCGTCATGACGATCGGCCGGCGGGCGGCGTGCGCCGCGGAAAATTCGAGGATGCTCTTCACGGCGCTCCGGCGGTTTTCCGACGACGGAAAACCCGCGGGCGCGGGAGCGAGGAGGACGGGAGTGCTTGTCGCATGGCGATCAGGCCTGAAGGTCCGAGGACGGAGTGGAAGTTAAGGGTGTCCGGTCGCGCACGAGTTCGCGCCAGACGCCGCGGAACGTTGCCAGCCGCCGGGCGCGCGCAAACAAATTCGCCCGCACTCCGCGTCACGCGCACACAAGCCGCGCACAGCGTTGGCCAAGTCCGGCGCAGCCGCCCACCCGCCCGCCGGGCATACTCGGCCGCCCTGCCTTCCCCGCCTCGCCCGCCTCCCCCGCGCCGATGAATCTCACGACGAACTACCTTGGGCTGCAATTGAAGCATCCCATCATGCCGGGGGCTTCCCCGCTGACCAACAACCTCGCGTCCATCCGCCAACTCGAGGACGCCGGCGCTTCCGCCATCGTGCTCGCTTCGCTCTTCGAGGAACAGGTGCGGCTCACGCAGACCGAGCGGCTGAAACTCGAAAACCGCCTCTCCGAAGCCGATCCCCTCAACGAGCCCACGCGCTTCTTCGAGGGCAGCGACGCCTACGCCTTCGGACCCGACGAATATCTCGAACACATCTACCGCGCCAAGGTCGCCGTCGACATCCCCATCATCGCCTCGCTCAACGCCCGCACGCCCACCACGTGGGTCGACTTTGCCCGCAGCGTGCAACAAGCCGGCGCCGACGCCATCGAGCTCAACCTCTACTTCCTGCCCACCGACACCGACACCACCGGCGCGCAAATCGAGGAGCGCATGCTCGAGATCGTCACGTCCGTGCGCGAGAATTCCTCGCTGCCGCTCGCGGTGAAACTCTCGCCGTTCTTCTCGTCGCTCCCGAACTTCACCGAACGTCTCTACGCCGCCGGCGTGAAGAGCGTCGTCCTCTTCAATCGTTTCTACCAGCCCGACATCAACGTCCGCTTCCGCGAAGTCGCGCCGAAGCTCGAACTCTCCGACTCCTCCGAGCTGCTCCTCCGCCTTCGCTGGCTCGCGATCCTCAGCGGCCGCGTGCCCGTCGATCTCGCGGTCACCGGCGGCGTGCACACGCCGGTCGACGTCATCAAATCGATCCTCGCCGGCGCCGACACCGTGCAAGTGGTCTCCGCCTTGCTCCGCTACGGTCCCCAGCACCTGCGCTCGCTCGTGAACGGCCTCAAGTCCTACCTCGAGGAGCACCATTTCCGCTCGGTCGCCGAACTCCGCGGCAAACTCAGCCTCAAGAACAGCCCGAACCCCGAAGCCTACGAGCGCGCGAACTACGTGCACTCGCTCCTGTTCTGGGATCGGTAGCTCTCCATTTCCCTTTGCCATCGCGAGCCCGGCATTGCCGGGCGTGGCGATCCAGCTGACCCACTCAGCCGCCCCGCCGCATTTGACTCCCGCCCGCGCCGGCGCACGCTCTGCCCTACATGGCAGATTTCCTCACCGACCAGAAAAAGACCACGCGCGCGCTCCTCGTCGGCGTTCAGACGCACGACATGGCTGCCGGCGAAGGCGCCGAGCTGCTCGGTGAACTCAAGGAACTCGTCGAAAACCTCGGCATCGTCGTCGCTCGCACGGTCCTCGTGACCATCCGCACCGGCGAGCAGCCAAAATTCCTCATCGGCACCGGCAAGACCGCCGAACTCATCGGCCTCGCCAAGGCGGACGAGTGCGACCTCATCGTGTTCGACAAGGAACTCTCCCCCGCCCAGCAGCGCAACTGGGAGGAAGAATCCGGCCTCGCCGTCATCGACCGCCAGGAAGTCATCCTCGAAATCTTCGCCGACCGCGCGCAGACCCGCGAAGCCGTCCTCCAAGTCGCCCTCGCGCGCATGGAATATTCGCTGCCGCGCCTCACGCGCGCGTGGACGCACCTTTCGCGTCAGCGCGGCAAGGGCGCCATGGGCGGCGAAGGCGAGACGCAGCTCGAGCAGGACCGCCGCCTCGTGCGCGACCGCATCGCGCACCTCAAGCGCGAGCTCGAGCAGGTGCTCCAGCAGCGCGACGTCCAGCGCCGCCGCCGCATGCGCAAGCCCGTGCCCGGCGCGGCCATCGTCGGCTACACCAACGCCGGCAAATCCTCGCTCCTCAACAAACTCACCGGCGCGCAGGTCCTCGCCGCCGACAAGCTCTTCGCCACCCTCGACCCGACTACGCGCCAACTCGCGCTCCCCGACGGCCGCACGCTGCTCATGACCGACACCGTCGGCTTCATCCGCCGCCTGCCGCACCGTCTCGTCGAAGCCTTCAAGGCCACGCTCGAGGAAGTCGTCGTTTCCGATTTCATCATCCACGTCCTCGACATCGCCAACCCGAACGTCGAACACCACTTCGCCACCACGATGGAAGTGCTCGGCGAACTCGGCGCCGCCGACAAACCGATGATCATCGCGTTCAACAAAGTCGACGCGACCACGCCCGAGACGATCGCGCTCTTCCGCGCCCGCCATCCGGAAGCGCTCTTCATCAGCGTGCACACCGGCGAAGGCCTCGACCGCCTCCTCGCGCGCTGCGCCGAACTCGCGATCGACGACCAGATGTCCGCCGAACTGCTCCTCCCGCACGACCGCTACGACCTCGTCGCCAAGCTCCACCAACTCGGCACCGTCGCCGAGCAGGACACGCGCGACGAAGGCGTCTTCATCCGCGGCCGCTTCCCGCTGAAACAGCGCGCGCTCTTCGAACCGTTCCTCGCTCCAGTGGCCGCGCCCGCCGCGCCGAAGAAAAAATCCGCCAAGCCCGCCGCCGCCCGCGCGCGCTAAAACGCGCCACTCGCGCGTCAAGCTGCGGAATTTTCCGACCACCGCGTCGCGCCCCGGCGTCCTCCGCGAAAGGTCCGAATCCGCGCTTCGATTTCGGATTGCGGCCGCGTGCATTCGCTCCGAGTTGACCACGGCGCACGCGCGTTCCCCCATGCCAACCTTTCGCCTGAACATCAACGGGCAGACCCATAGCGTCGAAGCCCCGGCGGACACCCCGCTGCTCTGGATCCTCCGCGACAATCTCCAGCTCACCGGCACGAAATTCGGCTGCGGCCAGGGCCTCTGCGGCGCCTGCACCGTGCACCTCAACGGCGTGCCCGTCCGCTCCTGCCAGATGCCCGTCTCCGTCGTAGCCGGCATGCCGATCACGACGATTGAAGGCCTCGATCCCGCCGGCGCGCACCCGTTGCAAAAAGCCTGGTGCGACCACGACGTCTCGCAGTGCGGCTACTGCCAGCCCGGCCAGATCATGACCGCCGCCGCGCTGCTGAAATCCAATCCCGCGCCCTCCGACACCGACATCGACTCCGCGATGTCAGGCAACCTCTGCCGCTGCGGCACCTACCTCCGCATCCGCGCCGCGATCAAGGACGCCGCCAGCCTCAACGTCCCCGCGAGCGTCCCCGCCACGACGACAGCGAACTCCGGAGGTGTGAAATGAGCGCCGATTCCTCCGCCTTTTCCCGTCGCGAATTTCTCCGCCTCACCGCGCTCGCCGGCGGCGGTTTCGCGCTCGGCTATGTGCTGCCGCGCGACCTCCTCGCCCAAGCCACGCCGCTCGACAACACCCTTCGCGCGTTCACGCCCAACGCCTTCATCCGCATCGAGCCGAGCGGCCTCGTCACCCTCGTCGCGAAGAACCCCGAGTTCGGCCAAGGCGTGAAGACCACGCTGCCCATGATCCTCGCCGAGGAACTCGACGTGGACTTCGCCTCCGTGCGCATCGAGCAGGGCAATCTCGATCCGCAACTCGGCTTCCAGCTCTCCGGCGGCAGCACGTCCGTGCCGACCAACTACCTGCCGCTGCGCCGTGCGGGCGCGGTCGCGCGCCACCAACTCGTCGCCGCCGCGGCGCAAACGTGGAACGTGCCCGCCACCGAGCTCACCACCGACAAAGGCCGGGTGAAGCACGCCGTCACCGGCCGCATGCTCAGCTACGGCGAACTCGCGACGAAGGCCGCGCAACTCCCGCTGCCCGACGAAAACTCGGTGCCGCTGAAACCCATCGCCGACTTCAAGCTCCTCGGCTCGCGCGTCGGCGGCGTGGACAATCCCGCCATCGTCACCGGCCGCGTGCGCTTCGGCCTCGACCAACACGTGCCCGGCCTGCGCATCGCCGTTTTCGAAAAATGCCCCGTCTTCGGCGGCCGCGTCCGCTCGGCCAATCTCGACGACATTCGCGGCCAGCCGGGCGTGCGCCATGCGTTCGTCATCGAGGGCGGCAGCGACCTCGAAACGCTCGTGCCCGGCGTCGCCATCGTCGCCGACAACACCTGGGCCGCCTTTAACGCCCGCCGTCGCCTCCGCGTGGATTGGGATTTCGGCCCCGGCGCCGCGCAGAGCACCGACGGCTTCGACCGCGAAGCCACCGCCCGCGCCACGCAACCCGGCGCGCCCGTGCTCGTCGCGGGCGATGCCGAAGCCGCGCTCGCCGCCGCCGCGCGCCAGCTCACCGCGAGTTATTCCTATCCCTACATCGCCCACGCGACGATGGAGCCGATGAACTGCACGGCGATTCCGAAGCCCGACGGCGGCCTCGAACTCCTCGTGCCCACGCAAATGCCGCAGCGCGTCGTCGACCAGATCAACGAGGTGCTCAAGGTGCCGAAGAACAAAATCGTCCCGAAGGTCGTGCGCATGGGCGGCGCGTTCGGACGGCGCTACATGCACGACTACGCGATGGAGGCCGCCGCCATCGCGCTCAAGTGCGGCGAATCCGTGAAACTCACCTGGACGCGCGAGGACGACATGCGTCACGACTTCTATCGCCCGACCGGCTGGCATCACCTCCGCGCCGGTCTCGACGCCGCGGGCAACTTCGTCGCGCTGCACGACCGGTTCATCACCGTCGGCCTCAACACGAGCGAGAAGCCCGGTTTCTGCGCCGAGTTCGTCGGGGAGAATTTCCCCTTCAACGCCGTGCCGCACGTCCGCGTCGAGCAGCACATCCTCAACACCAACATCCCGCTCGGTCCGCTCCGCGCCCCCGTCGCCAACACGCACGCGTTCGTCACCGAGTCGTTCCTCGACGAGATCGCGCACGCCACCGGCCGCGACCCGCTCGCACTGCGACTCGACCTGCTCGGCGCCGATCGCGTGCTGCCGAAGATCAACTTCAACACCGGACGCATGAAGTCCGTGCTTCGCGGTGTCGCCGACGACGCCAAGTGGGGCCGCACGTTCCCACGCGGCGAAGGCCTCGGTCTCGCGAGCTACTACAGCCACGCCGGCTACTTCGCCGAAGTCGTGCACGCCAGTGTCGCACCCGACGGCACGCTGAAAGTGCACGAGGTCTGGGTCGTCGCCGACGTCGGCCCGATCATGAACCTCAGCGGCGCGGAAAACCAAGTGCAGGGCTCCGTCGTGGACGCGCTCGGCGCCGCGTGGCTGCAGGAGATCACCGTCGAGCGCGGCGCGGTCGTGCAGGGCAACTTCAACGACTACCCGCTGCTCCGCATCGACGCCGCGCCGCCGCGCGTCAACGTGCGCTTCCTCCAGAGCGACAACCCGCCGACCGGACTCGGCGAGCCCGGCTACCCGCCGCTGCCGCCCGCACTCTGCAACGCGATCTTCGCCGCCACCGGCAAACGCATCCGCCGCCTCCCGCTCACGCGCAACGACCTGCGCTGGAGTTGACGCGCCAGCGCGGTAACCGCCACCGGCATCGGACGTCTACCGGAGCATTCCGCCTCATGCGCCTCAATCCCGCCTGCCTTGTCCTCCTGCTTCTCGGCGTTAGCCCGGCCGTCGCCGCTCCTACTCCGCCCGCCCAACCGGCGGGCGGCCCCGGCGGAGCCGACTACGCCTACGCCAACGTCGCATCGCACAGCACCGGCGAGGCCGGCGACGACGTCACGGTTTTCTGGCCCGAGAAATCCACCGCCGAAAAGCTGCCGGTCATCGTCTTCGCGCACGGCTGGGGCGCCGTGAAGCCGGAGCACTACCTCGCCTGGATTCACCATCTCGCGCGCCACGGCGCGTTCGTGCTCTATCCGCGCTATCAAAAGAGCCTGCGCGCCCAGCCGACGGAGTTCACCCCGAACGCTGTCACCGGCGTGAAGCGCGGCCTCGAGTGGCTCGCGACTCAGAAGCACCTCCCGCGCGCCGACCTCGCGCGTATCGCCGCCGTTGGGCACTCCGCCGGCGGCGTGCTCGCCGCGAATCTCACCGTCGCCCTCCCGGCCGCCGGCCTGCCCTCGCCGAAAGCCGTCATGTGCGTCGAGCCCGCCGTCCTCGAGCGCGACGGCAAGCCGCTCGTCCCGCTGAGCGATCTCGCCAAAGTTCCGGCCGCGACGCTCCTCCTCACGCTCTCCGGCGATGCCGATAAACTCGTCGGCGACACCGGCGCCCGCCGCATCTACGAATCCGCCACCGCCGTGCCGGCCGAAAACAAGGACTGGCTCGAACTCCGCTCCGACGACCACGGCACGCCCGCACTTGCGGCGACCCACCGCGCGCCCGCCGCGCCGCTGCCCGGCTTCACCCCGCCGAAGCGCGAGGAGCCGAAGGGATTCATCCGGAAACGCATCGCCGAAAAAGCCAAGGAACGCCTCGCCGAGCGCGGGCTCGATCTCGACTCATCCACCCAGGAGCCACCGGTCACCGACGCGCTCGACTATCACGGCACGTGGCGGCTCTTCGACGCGCTCTGCGCCGCGGCCTTCGAAAACAAATTCCGCGACGTCGCGCTCGGCGGCGGTCCGGCGCAGCTCGACATGGGCCAGTGGAGCGACAGCACGCCGGTGAAACCCCTCGCGCGCCGCAGTCCGCTCCGCCCCGCGCCGTAGCCGCGCGCTCAGTCGCCGAACACCGCGTAGAACGCCATCCCGTAGCACTCGCGCAGTGCCAGTTCGGTTTTTCCGAGCGCGCCCGCGCTCGGGATCCAATCGAGATACGGCAGCGCACGGTTCGGCAGCGCGCGGAAATCCACCGGAAACGGCACCAGCTCCACGCCGGCCTTCTTGAACAACCGCATCGCACGCGGCAGGTGCCACGCCGACGTCACGAGCACGACGCGCTTGAGGCCGTGCTGCGCCGCATAGCGCTTCAATTGCGCGGCTTCGTCCGCCGTGTTGCCCACCGCACCGATCACCGCCGTCTGCTCGCGCGGCACGCCGCGCTCCAGCGCCTCGCGTTGCAGTGCCGTGCCCTCCGAGCCGCGCGTGTCGCCGGTGAAAAGCACCACGCGCGCCTTGCCGCGCTGCACGATCTGCACGCCGGCCTCGAAGCGCTCGACCGCTTCGGACCATTCGGTGATGAGCCCCGACTCCTTGCCCGGCGAAAGAACGCCGCCCAACACGAGGACCGCGTCGCACTCGGGCAGGCTGCCGATGCTGCGCGCCGGGTAGGCGTTTTCCAGCGAGCGAAATAGCGCATCCGCCACAACGCCGGTCGACGACGCCAGCAACACGACCGCCGCGAGCACAGCCGCCCAGCGCCATTTCTTCCACGCCGCGAGCAGGATGAGCAGGCTCACGACTCCGATCGGCAGCACGAACACCGGCAGCAGCTTGTTGAAGAAAAGCACGCGGGAGCCAAACCGCCCCGGCCGGACCAAGTCAACCGCCCCGTCTTAGCCAGACGGACCCCTCATCGCACCGCGGAGCGGGATCTCGATGCACGCGCGGAAGCCGGTCGTCGTGTTTTCCAGACGAAGGCGACCGCCATGCAGGCGCACGAACCGGTCGGCGATGGTGAGGCCGAGTCCCGCCCCCCGCGTCGAACGCGACCCGTCCTCCCGGGCAAAGGGTTGGATGTAGTCCGCCGGGGCGCCGCGACGGATGCCGGGGCCGTGGTCGGAAACTGAAACCGTCACCTCGCCGGGCGCGGCGCGAGTCTCCAAGCGCACGACGCCCTCGCCGTAGCGCACGGCGTTGTCGACCAGGTTGTCCAACACGCGACGGATCGAATTCGGGCGGAAGGCGAACGGTGCCACCTGCCCGAGGACGATCTCGATGTCGTGACCGCGTTCCGCAAACCGCCGGCCGGTCTCCCGGACCAGCGTATCGAGGTCGTGCATCCCAGGCCGCTCCTCGCTTCCGTCGCGGGCGTAATCGAGAAATTGCCGGAGGATCGCGTCCATGTCCTCGATGTCGTGGACCATGGCAGGATCGTGCGGCGCGGCCATTTCCACGGCGATGCGCAGACGGGTGAGCGGTGTGCGGAGGTCGTGTGAGATGCCGGCGAGCATGAGCCGGCGATCGGCCTCGAGTTTCACGAGGTCGCGCGACATCTGGTTGAATCCCTCGCAGAGCGCGCGGATTTCCTCCGGCCCCTTCGTGGCCAGGATCGCCGGCGGCTCGCCGCGCCCGATGGCTCGGGCCGCTTCGGTGACGTAGCGCAATTGTCGCGTGAGCCGGAACACGATCAGGTAGGATCCTCCCACGGCCAGCGCCAGCAGCAGCGAGATCAGCAGAAACTTGGCCGAAGTGACGACGCCTTGATCCGGCTCCGTCAGGAATTTCAGCCAAAAGTATTGTCCGCGCGCGGGAAAACGCAGCCAGGTGATTTCCACTTCTTTTTCCCGGAGACAAAGCGCCGACGGCCCAAACCGCTCCTGCAACCGCTCGCTCAGGTCGCCCGGAATATCGTCGGGGTCGTGCGCGATCATTTCCGGTCGAGGTTGGGAATCCGGAAGAATCTCCAATGCGTCGAACCTCGGCAGGCGCAGCGTTCGCAGGGAGGACAGGTCGGCGTCGGGAGGCTGGCTCTCGATCAACGCCTGGGCCATCGCGACCATATCGACGATCTGCCGCCCGTAGGCAGGTTTCACCTGGGTCTCCAGGAGATAGTGCGCCGTCGCGGTCCAGAAGATCTGGCCAATCACGAGCAGGGTTCCGAGGTAGAGCGCGGTGCGCCCCAAAAGGGTCTTGGCAAAGAGTCTCATTCTGTTTCGTCGGGCACGAACACGTAGCCGAAGCCCCACACGGTTTGGATGTAGCGCGGCTTCGCGGAATCCGCCTCGACGAGGCGACGCACGCGCGAGACCTGCACGTCCATGCTGCGGTCGTGGATGCCGTGCTCCTTGCCGCGCGCAAGGTCCATGAGCTTGTCGCGCGAGAGCGGCGTGTGCGGATGCCGGACGAGCGCCTCCAGCACCGCGAACTCGCCGGTGGTCATCATGAGCTTCTCGCCGGCACGACTGAGTTCGCGCGTGCGCAGGTTCAGTTCGCAGGCGCCGAGGCGCACGACCTGCGGCAGCGGCGACGGCGCGCCGCGGACCGCCGCGGGTTGGCGGCGCCGGAGCACGGCGTTGATGCGCGCCACGAGTTCGCGCGGGCTGAAGGGCTTCGACACATAGTCGTCGGCACCGACTTCCAAGCCGACGACCCGGTCGACTTCGTCCCCTTTTGCCGTGAGGATGATGATGGGGACCTCCTCTCCCCGCGCGCGCAACCGCCGGCAAAGCGAAAGACCGTCCTCGCCCGGGAGCATCAGATCGAGGATGAGGAGCTTAACCGGGTGCGCGGCGAGCATCTCGTCGAGGCGCCGCCCGCTGGCGAGCGTGAGCACCGCAAAGCCCTGCTCCTTCAGGTAGCGATCCAGGAGCGCCCGCGTGCGGGTGTCGTCTTCCACGATCAAAAGTTTGGTCGGTGCCTCCATGATTTGTCCGAGCTATGACAGGTCCGCGGACCGAAGGGAGACTCGGAGGTGTAACAAAATGTTTCCCGCCGTCGTGTCGGAAACAATCTTTTGCACTCCGGGCGGGGACAAAGCCGGCAGAGGCGGGACAAATGCACCCGGATGAACCACTCAACCCAACCGACCTTTCCGGGCACCACTCTCTGTCCTGCCCTGTTCCTGCTCGCCGCCGGCCTCACCGCCTCGCCGCTCCTCGCCCAGCCGGGCCCGCCCGCGTCGGGCCCCGGGCTCAGCGAGCTGTCGGCCGCGTATTCGTTTTCCACCGCCGGCGACATCGAGCGAAACGGCAAACTGGGCCGCGCCGAGGTCAGCCACTTCGAATTCGAGACGTCGTTCACGCTGCCGGCGCCCGAGACCTGGTTGTTCTCCAGCGCCCTCTCGTGGAAGCGCGACGAGTTCGAACTCACCGGCAACGTGCCGCTCCCGGCGAAGCTCGAGGAAATCGGCCTCAGCTTCATGGCAATGAAGGACCTGTCCCACGCCATCGGCCCCGGCTGGTCGGCGACGGCGATGCTCAGTCCGAGTTTCGCCTCGGACGACGGCGTCGTCTCGAGCGACAGCCTGAACGTGTTCGCCATGGCGGTCATCGGCAAGGAGGTGAGCCCGAACTTCTCGTGGAACGCCGGAGTCGTGGGCATGAACCGCGGTGACATGAAGGTGATCCCGATGCTCGGCCTGCGATGGAGCTTCGCGCGCGACTGGGAGCTGGAACTCGGGTTTCCGCACACCGGTGTCTCCTACAAGTTCAGCGACGCGCTCACGCTCAGCTCGGGAGTGACGATGCAGGGCGGCACATACTACGTGAAGAAAGCGCCCGCGGCCGGCCTCGGCCGCACCTACCTCGACTACCGTGAAATCCGGGTTGGCCTGACGGCGGAATACGAGTTCAGCCCGCAACTCTCGGTCGTGATCGACGGCGGCCTCACGCTCGACCGGACCTTCGACTACTACGACCGGGGCGTGAAACTGGACGGAAAATCGGCCACCTACGGCCGCGTCGGCCTGCGCTATCGGTTTTGAACCAGCACCGCCGATGCTCATCGCCACGGCGATC
This sequence comes from Opitutia bacterium, assembly GCA_016217545.1. NCBI lineage: Bacteria > Pseudomonadati > Verrucomicrobiota > Opitutia > Opitutia bacterium. The sequence continues at coordinate 288,024 of JACRHT010000011.1, forward strand.
CTCCTCGCGCTGGTGATTCTCGTCGCCACCGACACCGGCGACGACACCGCCCCGCCGTCCGACGACGACACGGTTCGAACCGGCGCCGACCGGGGACCGCTGCCTCCCGCCCATGAAATTCCGCTGTCCGCCCTCAACCGCTTTCTCCGCGTTCTGCACATTCTTCCTTTTCACCGGCTGCAGTCGTGCCCCGACCGCCCCTGAAGCGTCCACCAGACCGGCGCTGACGGTGGAACTCGTTTGCCCACTCGTTTCCGACTGGCCGCAGACGATCGAAGCCAGCGGCCGCATCGTGCCGTGGCAGGAGTCGATCGTCGGCGCCGCGATCGGCGACCTGCGTCTCGAGGAAGTGCGGGTGGACGTCGGGGACGTCGTCGCCCGCGGGGAATTGCTCGCACGCTTCGATGCCGCGGTTCCAACCGCCGACTTCGCCATGGCCGAAGCCAACGTTGCCCAAGCGGAGGCCAACGCCGCGTTGGCGCACGAGAAAGCCGCGCGCGCACGACGGCTCGAAGGCGCCGGCAACCTCAGCCAGCAAGACCTGCTCCAGTTCGAAGCGGAGGAGAAGGCGAACGCCAGCCAGCTCGCCGCCGCCCGCGCGCAACAACAGCTCCAGCGCCTGCGCCTGCTCCACGCCGAGGTCCGCGCGCCGGACGATGGCGTGATCTCCGCACGCTCGGCGACCGTCGGCACCGTCAGCGGCACCGGAGCGGAGCTGTTCCGCCTCATCCGTCGCGGTCGGCTCGAGTGGCACGCCCGGGTGCCGGCGGAGGAACTGTCCCGCGTCGCGCCCGGACAACACGCGACAGTTCGCCTCGGCCGCGCCACCGTGGCCGGCATCGTGCGGCAGGTTTCGCCGGTCGTGGACGCCGGAACCCTGGACGGCACCGTCCACGTCGACCTGCCTGATTCCGCCGCACTGCGCACCGGAATGTTCGTCTCCGGCACGATCGAGTTTCCCGCCGCGCCGGCATTGCACGTGCCGGAGTCGGCCCTGGTTTTCCGTGACGGTTGCGAATACGTCATGCTCGTCGACGGCTCCCGCCGCGTCCACCCGACCAAGGTCGTGTGCGGTCGGCGGAGCGGGCAATCGGTGGAAATCCTCGACTCCCAACTGACCGTCGCCGACCAGGTAGTGCGGTCCGGCGGGAGTTTTCTGAACCCCGGTGACTCCGTCGCCATCGCGGCCGCCCCCACGGCAAGCGCAGCGCCGCCCGTGGCGACGCAGGAGACCGGACCATGAATTTCTCCGCGTGGGCGATCCGGAAACCCATTCCCTCCCTCCTGCTGTTCGCACTGCTCACCGTGGCGGGCGGCATCGGTTTCGCGCTCCTGCCGGTGCAGGACATGCCCGACATGAATCTGCCGATCGTGACCGTTACGGCCGCGCTGCCGGGTGCGACACCATCGACGCTCGAAACCGAGGCCACCCGCAAGATCGAGGACGCGGTGGCCGCCATCGCAGATGTCCGGCACCTCACCTCCACGGTCCATGACGGCGCCTCGGTGACGGTGATCGAGTTCCCCCTCGAACGCGACGTGCAGGAGGCACTCGACAACGTCCGCACCGCCGTCGACGCCATCCGCTCGGATCTTCCGGCGGAAATGCCGCCGCCGGTCGTCTCGCGCGCAACGACCGTCGGAGGTGCGATCGTCACCTTCGTCGTCGCCTCCGACGCACTGGACGAGGCGGAGCTGTCCTGGTTCGTCGACCACGACGTCGCGCAGGCGGTCCGCTCCGTTGCCGGCGTCGGCGCGGTCCAGCGCTTGGGCGGCCTCAGCCGTGAGGTGCGCGTGGAACTCGAGCCGACCAAGCTGCTCGCGCTCAACGTCACGGCGGAGGAAATCTCGTCCGCCCTGCGCCGCGTGCAACAGGAGGCGCCGGGCGGCCTCGCCACCGTCGGCGGACTGGAGCAATCCATCCGAACCGTCGGCACCGTGCGCGATGCCGCCGCGGTGGCCGCGCTCGATCTCCCGCTCTCCGGCGGCCGCAGCCTGCGGCTCGACGCCGTGGCGACCGTCCGCGACACCGCCGCGGAACGGCGCCAGGCCGCGCTGCTCGACGGTCGGCCCGTCGTGTCCTTCCAAGTGCTGCGCGCCCGCGGCGCGAGCGAGGTGGCCGTGGTCGATGGTGTCCGCCGCAAGGTGACCGCACTGGCGACCGCGCACCCCAGCGTGAGAATTCAGGAGGTCGGCAACACCGTCATGCCGATCCTGCGGAACTACCGATCCGCGATGCACGCACTCTACGAAGGTGCGTTCCTCGCGGTCGTGGTGGTGTGGCTGTTCCTGCGTGATCGCCGCGCGACGTTCATCTCCGCAGTGGCCCTGCCTCTGTCCGTCGTGCCGACCTTTGCGGCGATGTGGCTGATGGGATTCCAACTCAACACCATCACGCTGTTGGCGCTGACGCTCGTCGTCGGCGTGCTGGTCGACGACGCCATCGTCGAGGTGGAAAACATCGAACGCCACCTGCTCGCTGGAAAAAGTCCGCGGCAGGCCGCCCTCGACGGCGCGAACGAGATCGGCCTCGCGGTGATCGCGACGTCCCTGACCTTGGTGGCGGTGTTTTTGCCCACCGCGGCCATGCGCGGCATCGTGGGCCTGTTCTTCCGGCAGTTCGGCTGGACGGCCGCCATCGCGGTCCTGTTCTCCCTGCTCGTGGCCCGCCTGCTCACGCCGATGATGGCGGCCTACCTGTTGCGACCCAAGAATCATCCGCCGGCCCGCGACGGTCGCGTCATGATGCTCTACCTGCGCATTGTCCGCGCCGGTCTTGCCCACCCGGCGAAGACGCTGGCGATCGCGGCATTCCTTCTCGCTGCCTCGGTGGCGATCGGGACGCGGCTATCGGTCGCCTTTCTGGCGGCGGAGGACGAGGACCGAATCGAAATTGCGATCGAACTGCCGCCTGCGAGCGGGCTCGACGCCACGGTCGAAGTCGCGCAACGCGCGGGGCAAGTGGCCGCCGTCCTTCCGGAGGTGTGCAGCGTCTTCGCCAGCATCGGCACAGGTGCGGCCGACGATTTTGGCTCCGAGAACAGCGCGGCGGAAACGCGAAAGGCGACGCTCACGCTGCAGCTTTCGCCCGCGGCCGGGAGGGACCGCTCGCAACGCGAACTCGAGGCCCTGCTGCGGGAGCGATTGATCGCCATCCCTGGCGCCCGCTTTTCCGTTGGCGGCAACGGCATGGGACAAAAGGTGTCCATCGTCCTGGCGGGCGACGACACATCCGCGCTGCTCTCGACCGCAAACCGCACGATGGGCGAGCTGCGAGCCCGGCCCGAGTTCGGCAACGTCTCCTGTCTCGCCAGCCTGCAGCGCCCGGAGGTGATCGTCCGCCCCGACTTCGCCAAGGCGGCCGCCCTCGGCGTCACCACCGCGAGCATCGCCGCCACACTGCGGGTGGCCACCGTCGGCGACTATCAGGAAGGTCTTGCCCGCTTGAACCTGCCTGCCCGCCAGCTCTACATCCGCACGCAACTGCCGCCGAAGCGGCGCGCTCGGCTCGCCACGCTCGAGCAGCTCCGCGTCCCCGGCCGCGACGGCGCGGTGCCGCTGGCCCGCGTGGCAACCCTCACGATCGAGGGCGGGCCGGCCCAGATCGACCGCTACGATCGACGGCGAAATGTCACGATCGACGTCGAAACGCAGGGCCGGCCGGCCGGCGACGTCCTTGCCGCGATCGATCGGCTCCCGTCGCTCCAGCGGCTGCCGGCCGGCGTGCAACGCGTTGCCTCGGGCGACGCCGAGAACATCGGTGAACTCTTCGGCGGGTTCGGCATCGCGATGGCCATCGGAGTCCTCTGCATCTACGCCGTCCTCGTCCTCCTCTTCCATGATTTTATCCAGCCTGTGACGATCCTCGCGGCCCTTCCTCTCTCGCTCGGAGGCGCCTTTTGCGCCCTGGCGCTGTTCGACCTCAGCCTGTCAGTCTCGTCGCTGATCGGCTTGGTTATGCTGATGGGTATCGTCACCAAGAACTCCATTCTCCTCGTGGAATACGCGATCATGGCGCGCCGCGAGCATGGTCTGGGACGGACCGAGGCGATCGTCGACGCGTGCCGCAAGCGAGCGCGGCCCATTGTCATGACGACCGTCGCCATGGTAGCGGGCATGTTGCCGATGACGTTCGGTGCCACCTCCGCCTTTCGCGCGCCGATGGCGGTGGCGGTGATCGGCGGCTTGGTCGCCTCGACCGCGCTCAGCCTCGTGATCGTGCCCGTGCTCTTCGAACTCGCCGACGAATTCGCGCTCCGCCTCCGCCGGACACTGGACCTCGGAGACACGAATCGTCCGTGAAGCAGCGTTCCACCGCGCATGGAACGTTGCTGCAGAACCTCCCCCGCGCTCGGGTCGTCGAACCCCGTTTTGTCCACTCCCGTCAGCCAAATTGCTGAGCAATTTGGCTGCCTGGTCCGGATGGAAATGCGAACTTTTGTGAGGCTAATGACCGCGCGTTGAATTTTACGCGTTTTGCAGTTTCGCGATTCGCGCGATTGGCTGAGAGCGTGGAGGCTGGTGAGATCACCTGCAACGAGGGCTTCTTTCTTCGCTCGGGACCATCGCTTGAGTTGGGCTTCGTGGAAGCGAGCCTCGGAAAAAGTCAGATAGATTTCGCACCTCAAGAACGAGACGGGGCATCCAGCTGAGTTGTTCGGCACGCTTGACCCGTCGCGTGATCATCCAGTCGCTGCTCAAGATCCTCCGAGGCAGCGATATAGAGCGCCAGAACGCAGGCGAAGAAAGTAGACGACGCACGTGCCCTTCGACGCGGGCCGTTGGCCCTTGCGCAGGGCCATTCGCCGCGCTTCGGCCATCAACGCATTCATGTAATTCTTGTATTCCGGCCGCAGGCCATGAGCAAGCGGTGCTCGGACCGCGCGTCGAATGGCTGCCCGTGTTGGGCGACACTCCGAACTTTTTGGAGCGAATCACGGTGTTTTCCGAGACATTTCCCTCAGGGGGTAACCAGCTTGGTCAAAACGCTGGAGCGAATGCAGCGAGGCATCGGCTATTTGGGCGCGGCGGATTCGCTCCATTCGCTTCAAATATCTTCACCCTAACGCAGATCGCGCCTGCCCCTAACGTTAACCCGGCCTCTTGGTGACGGTGCGCTTGCGAATTCGTTTGGCCCCGGGGCTGCGCTTTCTAGTGCGCTTCAGCTTCACCGGTTCCTCAGGTTTTCGCAGCACATCGGCAGGGGCAATACCAGCGTCGGTAAGCAGCGCGGTCACAGCCACCAAGAACTCATCAGCCGACTGCTTGGCCGTAGAGTGCTCCTCCAACACCGGCTGCAAGAGTTCAAATATGCCGCCTGCTGCCGTTCCCGCCAAGTCGGCCGCTTTCTCCAACCGCTCGAAGATCCACTTGCGGGATGGAGGATGAACGAGTGCTGCGATTATGCCCACCGCGCCTATTGCCAGAACCGGCTTGGGCAGGTTCGCGATGGCCCGTGTCGCCGCGCGGGCTCCATCTATAGCGAGTTTTGCCGCAAGCTCCGCCGCGAACACCGCACCGATTCCGGCCACTTTGATCTGATACTCGACTGCACGCTGCCGCGAGTATGACCTCAAAGGCGCGAAAATCTGAATGCGAATGACGCTCGCGCCCATTTTCGCCAAATGCGGGTCTTCCGAAACAATCGGCACCGGCAGGCGCTGTTGAAGGAGCACATACGGCACATCCTTCGGATCAGTGACACCGGCATACGTGGCATCCGGTCCCCCAACGTCGATAAAGGTGATGCGCGGAACGAACCGATTCCACTCCTTACGGGCGCGCGCTGGGTCAATGCCTTGCTCCTCCTGCAACAACGGGAAATGGTTTTCCACTTCAACCGCCAAGAAAGTCGGCGCGTAAGCGTTCACCGTGGCGCACTCCAGCAGCTCTAACAAGGTGGAACGCGCGTCGCTCTTTTTTCTCCGCCCGCACAACCAAATCAGGTCCGCGATCACCACGTTCGCATCGAGGATCACCGTGGCCTGCACTACGGAGGTAGAGTTCCGAAACGGTTCGATACGGGAGAGCAGCCGCGCCAAATCGCCGAGTTGGTCGGAACGGACCCGGCTTGCGAACCGGACCGCAGTTTCCGGTGAAGAGCTGTCGATTGGTGTGGTGATGTTACCTTCTCCGAAATTGGCGAACGTAGTGCGAGCGCACAATAGACCGGAGTGAGAGCCAGGCTTGACATCATAGGCAGATCTGACGGTGTTGCCGCATGCGTTACCCCGGGGGGAAGTTCAGGTGCTACCAGCGGCTCATCAGCCTCATCCCTCCGCATCGCACCTACATCGAATCCCACCTCGGGGGTGGAGCGGTGATGCGCCACAAAAAGCCGGCTGACCATAACGTGGGCATCGACGTCGATCACCGTGTAATCGCCCGTTTCACCGGTTTCCCCAAGGGCTTTACGTTCATCTGCTCCAGAGCCGAGGAATACCTCTCGCAATATCATTTTACCGGCGACGAATTTGTGTATGCTGATCCTCCTTACTGGCCGGCGTCCCGACGCTCCGCCCGAGCCGCCTACCGTCATGACTACACGGAGGAGAACCACGTGCAGCTGCTCACATTGCTTCGCGGTCTTAAGTGTCCGGTGATGATCTCCGGCTACGACAACGAGGTCTACGGCCGAATGCTTCATGGCTGGCGCCATCAGACGTTCTGGGGCACCTCCCATACCGGTCGCCGCGAGGAATCCGTTTGGATGAATTATCCGGCCGGAGAACTGCACGACACCCGGTTCCTGGGTGCCGACTATCGCGAGCGGCAGAGCATCCAACGCAAACGGACTCGGTGGGTGCAGAAATTCCTGCGCGAGCCCGTGCCGGTGCGGCAAGCACTGCTGGCCGATCTCCGCAACGCTCACCGCCGCGCATGAATACCGCAGCACATCAGGATCGCGGTTCTCGTTTCGTCCCTTGGGACATCAAGGTTGCACGTATCAACTTCGGGGCCAACTGCGGTCCCATCGCCTTTGCGACAGCGACGGAGCACGAAGTATGTCGCGTCATGCAATTCTTCACGCACTTTGAGGAGAAGCCGTGGACAACCCTGACCCACATGCGCACCGCCTTTGCGAGGGCGGGTTTCGAGCCCGAAACGCTCCGACAGGCCTGGCCGGAGCGCGGGGTAGCTCTTATCCAATGGCTAGGACCATGGAGCCAGCGTGATTTCTTCTCTCGCTGGAGCCTGTTTCACACGCACTGGATCGCAGTCGACGGCGATTGGGTGTTCGACCACACGGAACTCTGCTGGATGAAGAAAGAGGAATGGGCGAACGAGGTGGCCCCGCTATTCCTTCAAGAGACCCGACATGCCACCGGCTGGGCGGTGAAATACGGTGTCACGTCAAAAAGGTCCATTTGGTCGGAGTCCAACGCCTGCTCCGGTGTATCGACGGGCGACACTTTCAATTTCTCGGGATAGAGCGCGAGATTGGCTTCGAAAATCCGGTCAATAAACCGGCCACCATCGCCTCCTTTGCGCCAGCGGAAAGCGCCACCGGGGTCGCGAACCAGTGAATTGCGGGCTTGGGCTTCCATGAAGGGCCGCGAATCCACCACCGAGAATCGCGAAAACAGCTTCTCCGCATCCAGGTAGTGCTTCGCACCGCCAACCAAGATGGGGTGGAGTAAGCGGCCGAGTTTCTGTTGGAGATCGGCAACCTGAAACAGCGCTTTTCGGCCCTCCTCCAAGGTCGCAAGCCCGGTCTGAAACTCCAGCGTGACGACGTTCGAGTCGGGATGCAGGGAGAGCAACTCGCACCAGAAATCCCAGTTCTGGGGAGTGATCGCATTCAGGTGCAGCGACACCTTGATACCGGCGGCAGACAGCCGCTCCGCCGTCAGCAGAATGCGTTTGAGGTTACGCAGAATCTGAAACCCGGTGACGTCGGTGAAAAACGAAAAATTCGGCGTGGTAATCCCGCAAACGCCGAGACGAGCGAGCTGCGCTGCAAGATCAGCTTTGCGGTGCTGCGCCCAGAAAACTTCCAAGTGCCGATCAATCGCGACACCCGACAGCAGGATCTTGGTATCGGGGTGAAGGCGATACTTGGCGCGTAGTTCTGCCCCGTCTCGAAAGCGGCAGACGTAACGCCCTTTGGCATCCCGCCCGAAGATCCTCCACAGATGCAAGGCGACGATCTCGGTCTTGAGCAGGTCGCGACGCGAATATGGATGCTGCAAAATGGGGATGTAGCGCGGGAGGTCCGCAGATTTCACCGGGTTCAGACCGGCGATGGTGAAGTCCAGCAATCCGCCGACGTCCTCCCATTTCGCCCAGAAGGCGTCCGCATCGACGGGGTTCATACTGTTCGGATTAACCGGGTGCTCGCCGTTCGCGAAGTTGGCGCAACCGATTTCCCTGATGATCTCCAGCGAATGCCCACCGCACCGGGGAAACACAAAGCACGACGCACAGCTGGTCGGTGCGAGGCCGGGGACCGGTGGCGGAAGCAGCGGAACTGGAGATGGTGATTTCACTACATCAATTCCACCATGAACGTGCCCATGAAGGAGGCGTCATCGATGACACGGGCCTTCAGCGCGCGCCCCTCGCTCTTGGTGATGTGGGTCTTCTCGCGGAGGACCGCGCTGCCGGCCGCGACGACGATGCCGATGGATCGGGCGCCAAGGAACACCTCGATGCATTCGCGCTTCATATCGATGAGCCGCACCTTGGTGCCGGCCCGCAACTCCACGTCCTTGGCCGTGAGTTCGCATTCGAAGGCCTGGCCTCCTTCGATCTGCTTCGTGCCAAGCACCGACTCGGCTTCGAGTTCTTCGGTCCTGGCCTGGTCCATTTGTTCAGAATAACCTTTTGCGCGGCGGCTTTTTTCTCCGACTCCCATGGTGATAGTTAGTTTAGGTTGTAAGCGGGACGGTAAATCCACTGGCGTCCGGCACGTTGGCGGTGTGCGAGACGAAGTTCAAAAAGTCGCACGAGGCGATTGTTCCAGGTCGACTGGCCCGAAGCCATAGAAGCGTGGCGTTCATGCAGCTCAGCGGCGGTCGCCGGGCCGCGCTCGGTCAGCTCGCGGTAGGTTTCAGCAGCCGACGATTCCAGCCGCCCAAGAAGCGCTGTGGGCTCAAAGCGACCATCGCGCAAAGCGACCTCCTGAATAGCGCGGTCGACCCCGGAAAGAAACGACTCGAGTTCAAAGCGCAGGTCCGGAGACCCGATATTGGTGATGAAGGGGTAGATCTCAGGCTGCCCGAGGGCAGCCGGCTCGAATACAGCAATGACCTGCTTCAGGTAGCTCGCGGTGATCGACTCGACACCCTCAACGTCGAGGACCAGCTGAACGGTCGATTGACCCGCCTCCAGCGCTCGCTCACGGAGCATGGTTGCGTGGCTGGCGCCGATTTCAGCACCGGCGAGAATGGAACTCGCGGGAGGGAGCTGGACTAAGGGAATCTGAATCACGACTCCCTTTTATTTTCATTCCTGAGAATGAATCAAGCTATTTTAGCTAACCTCTTCCTCTACCGGCTCGCCAGCCCTTCGAAAGAGGTAGGTCACCTGTGCCCCTGGCACGGGATGAGATTCAACCTCTCGCCGCTTCCAGTGAGTATGCTCGTTCTTCAGAACAAATGCGGATGGACCTGAACGAAGAACCAGCAATCCGTTCAAATCTAAAAGGCTATTGAACAGTTGTTTAAACCCTCCGCCTGATGGCTGATCTGCCCGCGAGGTCGCCTGTTTCGACACGACGGCATCGAGTGCCGCATTCTCGCTCGAAAGGTGCTTCCAAATGTCCCGTTGCTGAAGACTCGCTCGAAATCCACGCCCGCTATCCACAACCGAAAAAGTCAGTCCAGACGGCGTGACGTGGTAGCCAACCAGAGCAGCGCAAGGCACCACCCCATCTCGATAACCATGGACCACATTGTCTGCCATCTCCCGCATGACGCTCGCCAAGGCAAGGATCGCGCGGCTCTGCTTCCCGCCGGACGCGGTGCGCCGGAAGCGGTCACAGAAGAAAATCCACTGGTTGGATTTCAGATCATCCCGTGAGCGCACGTTAAATACATCCAAGGGAGTCGTCTTAAAGTCATCGGTTGCCAGTGTCAGATGCCCGTTACCCATCAGACTACCAATGGCAGTGATCATCGGGTGCCCCACCGATTCAACGACAGCGGTGGCCTCAGCGTCCTCGCGACTGGTCGCGAGGTGATGGTTCATCCCCAGATAGAGAAGTGATCCCAATGAAACCGCGTGCCCTCCGGCACCGTTGGAAGGCAGTCGCCGACGCTGTCCGATAGCTCGCTGCAGATCGGGAATAGTTGCTGTAGTGATGAACATCAGGCCGGCCCGCTAACAAGCTACCTATCGCTTCCAATGACTGGAAAGCATATTCAGCCAACCGTTGAGGTTACATCCCTCGCATTCCGAGACCTAGCATAAATAGAGTAGCCACACCCCGACTGCCCGGAACAGCCGCTCTCCGTTCTGCCCGTCAAGCTGGACCGCAGCGCAGCGAGGAGGAGCTTGACGGGCATAGACACAATCGCGGCCCCGGGCAGTCCTCCTTTGTCACGGCATCCATCTTTCTGCAACGCAGGTGGTGTCCATGGATCAAGAACTAGCGTCTACCGAAAACACGGTAGACGAATGTCGTTGGACCGACATGGGCGTCCGCTCACTTTTCACCTCAGCAAGTGCCCGGGCGTGTAGCGGAAGACCGAGAGCAATCCAGGGCGGTAAGCCCGCGGGAGCAAGGGGTTCGAGCTATGCCAGAGGGCGCGAGCGAAAGCAGCATGAGATCGGCAAGGAAAAGGGCGTAGCCGCCCGTGCAGACTAATGATCCATGCTGCCCACTTTTACGCTGCGGAACGAGATCAGTCACCGTTCATCACGGCCCGCGTCCTGCCCCATCACCAGCCAGAGCGGCCCTCTCTTCCGCAAGGCAAGAGAGCGCTCCTACCGAATATACGGTAGTCCGACGCACTTGGACGGGTTGCGTCGTCCCGCCAATGAAAGGTCAGCGTGCGCTAGCGGTGGCGGCCTGAGACCGGCAGCAATCCGGGGCTTCAAGCCCGCAGGAGCAAGGGGTCCTGACCACTTCCGCAGTGCGCAAGCGACCAGCAGCACGAGATCGACAAGGTATTCGGGAGATTCACCTCCCGCGCGAGCAGGTGATCCGTGCTGCCCATCTCTATGAAACGCAAAAACACGAACACAAAGCCGACGACCTTCGTCGGCGTGGACATCGGGAAAAAGTGGTTGGATGTTTCGGCCAGCCGGACCTCGTTCCGCACCTCCAACACGGTTTCCGGCCATAGGAAGCTGGTTGAACTCAGCGCCAAGCGGGGCCGCCGGCCACACTTCATTTGTGAACCTGGAAGCTACGGGCGAAAGCTCGTGAGATTTCTGCGGGCCCAGAAATTTGCCTACAGCATCGTCTCAGCTTACCAGGTGCGGCAATTTGCGAAGGCCCGCGGACGGGAGGCGAAGACCGACAAGATCGATGCCGCGATGCTATCGCTGTTCGGGAAAACCTTCCGCCCGGAACCGACGGTGCAGATCGATCCCAAGTTGGAGAGCCTCCGTCGACTGATCCGGCGAAGACAGCAGATCATCGAGGCGACCAAGGTGCAGAAGCATCACTTGGAAACAATGGAGGGCCCGGCGTTGATCCGAAGGGCCAATCGTCTCGTGCGGACGTTGGAAATCGAGGGACGGGAACTTGAGGCCGTGGCAGTCAAACACGTGAAGCGAACGCCGAAACTCCGAAAGCGATTCCTTGCGCTAACTCAGGTCGACGGGGTCGGAACCATCAGCGCGCTCCAGTTGATGAGCGAGGTTCCCGAGCTTGGTCATGTGAGCCGGCGTGAAATCGCCGCGCTGGTAGGCCTGGCTCCGATCAACCACGACTCCGGGATCAAGACCGGTCGCCGGTCCATCCGGGGCGGTCGGATACTCGCCCGGGCAGCGCTCTACATGGCCGCCTTCCATGCTTCCCGAATAAACCCGGTCCTGGCTCCGTTCTTCCAGCGCCTTCGCGCCCGCGGTAAGCCGTATCGCGTCGTGCTGGTCGCGGTGATGCGGAAACTGCTCGTGCACCTGAACGCGGTGGTGGCGGCACAAGACCGCGCGGGGCCGCTGCCCCTCGAAAAAACAGGCCAGAACCAGCTCGCCTAATCCCTACAGGGCCCGCGGTAGCCGTTTCTCCAGAAACGCGGCCAGCTTCGGCAACTTCTGATCTCCGAGGCCGGCGAACAACCCTGCCGGATCGATCTTCAAGTTCTCCAGCACCTTCTTGGCCTTGGCGGTGGTGACCACCCCCAGCAAGCGCTCAAGGTAGTCGATCAATTGGCGCTCCGGCATTCCACCCGCAACGGCAGCTCGCTGCAAATCCCGCAAGTAGGCCGGCAGTAGCTGCGCGAGAATCAACACATGCCGGGCATCCTGACGGCCGGACTGCGCAAGGTCCGCGACGTTGGCGATCTTCGCCTGGAAAAGCGCGATCGGGCTGGGCACCTGCACCTGCACGTTGCCCAACGCGACCGTGTAGACCGGCACCCGCAGTTCCTCGTTGGAAACGCCATGCACGTAGCGCAGCACCTCGATCAGGAGCGGCAACCCCTGGGAGTCCTTGGCGATCACCACCCCGACCTCATTGGTCGGGGGCTTGACCGGGAAGAACTGTGGCTTCGCGCCGGCAACTTGTCCCAGCGCCGTCAACGTTTCACGATCACCGAGCACGTCGACATCGCGGGACACGAACGGCGCCAGCTCCGCGGTATGCGAGTGGTAATACAACGCCCAGAGATTGACCGCCTGACCTCCGACCAAAAGCACTGGTTCCTTGGTCGCCAGCAATCCGGCGAAGTCCTCCGGCGGCCTCGGTTCGGCGTCAGACGGCAGCGGAGGCATGGGCGGAGTGGAAACTGATCATCCGAACAGGACGGGACGCCGGCGCGACGGAATTGCGCTGCTGGATGGCTTGGGGACTGACGAGCGCCAGATCGAGCAGCACTTGATCGAATTCGCGTTGCGCACGCTTGAAGCGCGCCACCTGCGCGGGGGACTTGAAGCGAGCCGGCATCTTCGGTGCCTTGGTGAGCACCAACTCGAGCAGCCGCAGATCCGGTGCCGAGGCTTTTTCCCGCACCAACTGCCGGGCCGCACGGCGCAGCAAGGCCATGACGGTGGTATCTTCCCGACGCGCAATCTCCGTCAAAGCCGTCAACACGGCTTCGTGCTCGGCCAGGCTCTGGCGGCGCTTGGACTTGGAGAGTTGGTTGGGCATGGTAAAAGGTTGAATCAACCTTAGCGCAAAACCGGCCCATGACAAGCTTGCTCTGTTTGTCTGCCAGTGCGGCACTGGCACGTTCGCCGGCAGATTACCTCGGCAATTTCGGATGCAGTTTAGCCGTTTCCCGAACCAATCGGTCGGGTTCCACAGCCAAGCCTTCCGCCAGAAGAAAAAGCGTCGCCAGACTCGGCTGGCGCTTGGAACGCTCCAGCAGCGATATCGTGGTCGGATGCAGGCCGGAACGCTCCGCCAGCACCTCATGCGTGAGCCCGCGTTCCTTCCGAAAGCGCAGCAGCACGTGGGCGAATGCATCCGTCGTATCCAAGGTTCCATCTTATTGCGTTCGTCAGCCGGAATACACAGACAGTAGTCAGGCTGACGGAGATTCATGCTGCGATCTGCGCGCCGTTTTCGCCCGGAAAGAGGGGTTAATACCCGCTGCGGCCTGGGTAGGTTCGCCATTTTCGAGTTGTGACTATTGTCAGGAGGTCATTTTCTTTGCTCATCGAATGCCGGAATCGTCCCGCCTCGCCGCTGCTCCAAATTTCGCTGCCGCACATTTGCCGCCCAACCCTACCGCGGTGCTGTGCGTGGATGACGACCAGTGCATCGTCAGCACCCTCGTTCACATCATGAGGAGCATGGGACTACAGGCGGAAGGGGCCTCCGATTGGTCAACGACGATCTGTTTTCGACATCAGCGACAATCAGATTTCGACATTGTCGTTTGATTGACGCCGCAGTGCGGCGTCGGGGATGGAGGTGTGGAGGCAAGGGGCCAGCGCCACACGTAAGTGAGGCGCGGTTGGGCC